>JBKPNX010000088.1:0-15676 GCA_046732855.1 Pseudomonadota bacterium | reverse complement strand
AATCGGAGGCGTCAAAGCGGACGATCAGCCTGAACGCGACGACGGTCAAAGCGCTCATGGCATGGAAAATCGCGCAACCGCCCGTCATCGCCATGGATGCCGACGGCAACGAAATCACGCGGGCGCGGAAATTGGTATTCGGGACGGCGAGCGACCGCCCCGACGGACTGCCCAACATACGGCGTCGCTTGCTCGGTCCCGCATGGATTGCGGCGGGCGTCGCGGTGCCTGTTCTCGACGCCGCTGGCAAGCCGATCCTGGATCGCAAGGGCAAGACGGTCATGCGGCCCAAGTATGCTGGCCTGCACTGCCTGCGTCACTTTGCGGTCAGCAGCTGGCTTAAGACCTGCAATGGCGACTTCAAGGCGGTCCAGAAGCGGGCGGGTCACGCGACTCTGGCGCTCACGCTTGACAGCTATGGCCACTTACTCGACGGCAGGGACGGCGACCAGATTGCCGCCGCCGAAAGGCTGGTGCTCGGCTAGCCGCGACACAAAACGGCCAAATCCGCGACATGGCGGGCAGAAAAACGCAGTATGCCTAGGCTTTTCGGATGCCCGCAGCGGACTGAAAATCCGCGTGTCGGTGGTTCGATTCCGCCCCTGGGCACCAGCCCGCTCAAGCGCTTGTTTCGATTTCGCCGGCCTGCGCAGGAGTTTGATGATTAGACGCATTTTCGTGGATTCCCTGGCGTTCCTCTCGGCTCGCGACGTCTCATGGTAACATGGGAGTGACATGAACCGGCCTGGTCATGAACCCGGGCGGGCCATCTCCGCTGTCCGCTCCGTGGAAGACGGTCGGCTCGGCTGACCGCGGAACGCTCCGCCTGGGACAGCGGCTACATCATGCCCAATCGCCGGTGCGGGCCGGCAGGTCGTCCTCGAGGCGGACGTAATCAGCCTTGTCGGCGATGTACTCGTGCCCGATGACCTCGAGCCCGCTCGGCTGGTCGAGCCCGCCTGCGGCGATCGCCAGGCGGTTGCCGCCGAGCGTCTCGAAGAACAGGCTCGAGCCGCAGGCCCGACAGAAGCCGCGCCGCCCGCGCGCGGAGCTGGCGAACCAGACCAACGCGTCCGTGTCCTCGATCAGTACGTCGGCGCGGCCGGCCGAGGAGTACGCGCCGAGGTGACCATGCCAGCGGCGGCACTGGCCACAGTGGCACAGCACGATGCCGCGCAGCGGCCCGCGCACCTGGTAGCGGACCGCGCCGCACAGGCAGCCGCCGGCGCGAGCCGCCGTTTGCTCTTCCGGCATGTCATCGCCGCCAGAACGGCTTGGCGATTTCGGAATCGACGTCGGCCCGGCTGAGCCCGATGTCCTTCAGCATGTGCTCGCTGAGCTCGCCCAGCTGACGGCGCTGTCGCACCCGCTCGAACCAGGCGAGCACCGCTTCGGCGAGCACCGCGGCGGAGGGCCAAGGCGTCGACCGCGCCATCATCGCGCCCGCCAGGGTTGCATGAGAGGTGCCGATCCGTGCGCTGGCCATATGAGCTCTCCTCATGATCGTCACGGTCTCCGCGTATTGAACTAAGCCGCTGCAGCGCACCTGACGAACGATAGTTTTTCATGGGATGCATGAGCTGGGCTCATGTATCGACACCGGTCCTCGACCTCGGTGCGCCGCCGGGCCGCAGCGTCCTCGTCTGCCCCGGGGAGCGCCCCGCCCCGCGGGCCCTTCCCGTCCCAGACGGCGGTTGGCCGAGGCCGCCCTTGCGAGCAGGCGTCGCACGGCTTGGCCGCTACCCGGGCGCCGGCCGGCCGCCAGCTTGATCGAACGCTCGGCACACCCTAGCCTGCCGGGACGAGTGCTCAAGGGAGGTTCCGTCGGGTCCGATGGCTCCGGATTTCGCAGGTCTGCTGCTGCGCCTGGTCACGGCGGTCGAACGTCTCGCGCCGGCGCTCGCCGCCGAGACGGACCTCGAGGCGACCGATGCCTTCGTCTGGGAGGCGCAGACGCATCAGTTGCGCCCGGTCGCGCAGGTCTCGGGCGTCCCGCTCGAGCTGCTGGTCGGCATCGATCGGGTACGCGACATCCTGTTCGCCAACACCGAGCGCTTCGCCGCGGGGCGGCCGGCCAACAACGCGCTTCTCTGGGGCGCCCGCGGCATGGGCAAGAGCTCGCTGATCAAGGCGGTTCATGGCCGGGTGAACGAGGCGCGCCCGCATGCGCTCGCGCTGATCGAGATCCACCGCGAGGACATCGACAGCGTGCCGCGCCTGCTGCAGCGCCTGGCGCGCTCCCCGCGCCGCTGCCTGCTGTTCTGCGACGATCTCAGCTTCGATCTGGGCGACACCACCTACAAGTCGCTGAAGGCGGTGCTTGAGGGCGGGATCGACGGCCGCCCCGACAACGTGCTGTTCTACGCCACCTCCAACCGGCGCCACCTGATGCCGCGCGACATGATCGAAAACGAGCGCTCGACCGCGATCCACCCGGGCGAGGCGGTCGAGGAGAAGGTGTCGCTGTCCGACCGCTTCGGCCTGTGGCTCGGTTTTCATCCCTGCTCGCAGGACGACTATCTCGTCATGGTCGAGGGCTACGTGCGCCATTTCGGGCTGCAGATCGAGGCGCAGGCGTTGCGGCGCGACGCGCTGGAGTGGGCGCAGACCCGCGGCGCGCGCTCCGGCCGGGTGGCTTGGCAATACGTCCAGGACTTGGCCGGGCGCCAGGATGCGTGAGGCGCCAGCGCGCCGGCGCGATCAGGGCAATCGCGCCGTTCGTGAGCGGTGACCGCGCCGTCGAGCGCCGCGGGCCGCCCGATCAGCCGCGGCGGCGCAGCGCCATGGGACCTGGGCGCCGCCTACTCGGTGCTCGCGAGCGTGGTGCTGTCGCGGACCAGCCGGGTCTCGGGGTCGATCGGCTTGCGGCCCTTGCGCAGCTCGAAATACAGCATGGTCTGGGCAGCATCGCCGCTGTCGCCGACCCGCGCGATCACCTGACCGCGCTGGACCATGTCGCCGACGTCGACCAGCAAGGTCGCGTTATGGGCGTAGGTGGTGATGTAGCCCTGGTCGTGACGCAGCAGGATCATCTGGCCATAGCCCGGGATGCCATCGCCGGCGTAGGCGACGATGCCGTCCTGCGCGGCGAGCACGGGCGCGCCGCGGCGTGCGGCGATATCGATCCCGTCGCGCCGCCGCCACTGATCGATCGGCCCGTAGCCGCCGACGACCTTGCCGTTGACCGGCCAGAGGAAGTCGCCACCCCTGAGCGGCGGCGGCGCGCCGGTCGCGAGACGGACCGTGCGCGGCTCGTCGTCGCCGAGCGCGACCGTGGTCGTGACCGACGAGCCGCCCCGCGGCACCTTCAGCTGTTGTCCCTCGTATACGCGGTACGGCTCGCGGACGCCGTTGGCCTGCGCCAGCTCGGTCAGGCCGACGTCGAGGCGCCGCGCGATCCCGGATAGCGTTTCGCCCGAGCGCACGGTGTAGCGGTCAGCGGCGGGCGCCGCCAGCTTCGCGGGCTTGGCTGCACTCGGCGTGGCGTCGACCGGGGCGGCGTCCCGCGCAGGCAGCGGCAGCTCGGTCACCGCCAGCGCCGCGACCTGCCGGCCCGCATCGCTCTCGCGCCTGGCCGTGTCTTTGGCAGGCGAGGACTTGGCGAGAGCAGGCACGGCGCCGACCGAGACGATCGCCGTCGAGCGCCGCTCGCTCCCGGCGAGCATGATCGCGCCCGGTTGCGCGCCGGCCACACGCGCCGGGATCCGCAGCACCTGCCCGACGCGGATGACGTAAGGCGGCGGCAAATGATTGGCCTGGGCGAGTTGCCGGACGCTCAGCCCGTGCCGATCGGCGACGCCGCTAAGCCGATCATCGCGACGCACGACGTAGGTGCCTCCCGGCGGCGCCGCGGCAACGGCCGAGACGACCTTCCGTACGCCTCCCGAGTGCGCCTGAGCCCACGGCACGGCGCTGCCCTGGTCCAGCGGGTGGTATATCGAGCAGCTTGTCGCGAGGCCGACGGCGACCAGCGTCGCCACGGTCCGCCATGATCGCAGACATCCATCGTTTGATTGCATGCGCTACAGTTAAGAGGGTTTCGCGCAACCAATCAAGCTTATTTGGTCACAAATTAGCCCGTCTATTAGTGCGCGCGCTGAGTTGCGCTGTAATCGAAGTTGCGGACTTTCTAGTAACGGTTTAAAAGAGCGGAGTGATGAGCGGCGGTTTTCGCCCTGATTTCCGGAGCTTAAGGCCGCTGGCTGAGCGCGACCTGCTTCATCCCAACGTCACCCGCAGCCGCTCGAAGCTGGCGCGATGCGTCATGTCCATGTGGATCGGTGTGACCGAGATGTAGCCCTGGGCCACCGCGTGCAGGTCCGTGCCCTCCTGGAACGCCTCCTCGACGCGCAGGCCGCCGATCCAGACATAAGGCTCGCCGCGCGGGTCGATGCGCTCGAGCAGCTCGTCGCCGAGCTTGCGCTTGCCCTGCGCGGTGACCTGCATGCCCTTCACCGCATCGCTCACATCGGGAAAATTGATGTTGATAAGCAGATCCTTGTGCCATTTTCCCGAGAGCAGACGTGAGATGATTTCAGGCGCATGCTGCTCCGCGGTCGCCCACTTGACCGGATGGCCGTTGCGACAGCTTTGGCTGAGCGCAATCGCGGGCACGTTGAACAACGTGGCCTCCATCGCCGCCGCGATCGTGCCGGAGTAGGTGACGTCCTCGCCCAGATTGGCGCCCTGATTGACGCCGGAGAGGACCAGATCGACGGGGCCGTTCTTGATCACCGTCTGCAGCGCGAGCAGCACGCAGTCGGTCGGCGTGCCGTCGATGGCAAAGCGCCGCCGCGCCACCTTCCGGATGCGCAGCGGCCGATGCATGGTCAAAGAGTGCGAGGCGCCGCTCTGGTTGGTCTCGGGCGCGACCACCCAGACGTCGTTGGAGAGCGTGCGGGCGATGCGCTCGAGCACGCGCAGGCCCGGCGCGTTGATCCCGTCGTCGTTGGTGACGAGAATGCGCGGGCGCTTTGGCGCGGCGCGCGATGCTGCCGGTTCAGCCATCGGCGGACAGATGCTCGAGACCACCCATGTAGGGTCGGATCGCGCGCGGCAGCAGCACGCTGCCGTCGACCTGCTGGCAGTTCTCGAGCACGGCGATCAGGGTGCGGCCGACCGCAAGGCCGGAGCCGTTCAGCGTGTGCACGAACCGGGTCTCGCGCTCGCCCTTGGCGCGATAGCGGGCGCGCATCCGACGCGCCTGAAAGTCGCCGCAATGGGAGCAGCTGGAGATCTCGCGATAGCGTCCCTGGCCGGGCAACCAGACCTCGATATCGTACGTCTTGCGCGCGGCAAAGCCGGTATCTCCCCCGCACAGCAGCATCACGCGGTACGGCAGCTCGAGGCGGCGCAAGATCTCCTCGGCGCACGCGGTCATGCGCTCGTGCTCGGCCTCGGAGTCCTCGGGGCGCACGACGCTGACCAGCTCGACCTTGCTGAACTGATGCTGGCGGATCATGCCCTTGGTGTCCTTGCCCGCGGCGCCCGCTTCGGCGCGGAAGCAGGGGGTCCAGGCGGCGTAGCGCAGCGGCAGCTGCCCCTCGTCCAAGATGGCGCCGGCGACGAGGTTGGTCAGCGGCACCTCGGCAGTCGCGATCAGCCAATAGTCGGTAGTGGTGCGGAACTGCTCCTCGGCGAACTTGGGCAGCTGACCGGTGCCGAATAGCACGTGGTCGCGCACCAGGAGCGGCGGCGCGACCTCGGTATAGCCGTGCTCGCCGGTCTGCACGTCCAGCATGAAGGTCGCAAGCGCGCGCTCGAGGCGGGCAAGCGCGCCAGACAGGACGACGAACCGGGCGCCGGACAGGTACGCCGCGCGCTCGAAGTCCATGCCGAGCGGCGCCCCGAGCACGTCATGCTCCTTCGGCGCAAAGTCGAAGCGGCGCGGCTCGCCCCAGCTGCGCAGCAGCACGTTGTCGCGCTCGTCGGCGCCGTCCGGTACGTCGGGGGCGAGCGGATTGGGCACGGTCGCCATGAGCTCGTGGAGCGCCGCCGTGCGCTCGCGCGATGTCTCCTCGGCGGCCTGGATCGACGCCTTGAGCGCGCCGACCTGGGCGATCAGCGGGGCGGGATCGCCGCCCTGCGCCTGCGCCTTGCCGATCTCCTTGGAGAGCGCGTTGCGCCGGGCCTGCGCCTGCTGCAGCTCGGTCTGCAGCGCGCGCACGGCCGCGTCCCGGCCCAGCAGCTCGGCGGCCAACGCCGGCAGCCCGCGCCGTCTCAGCGCATCGTCGAGCGCTTCTGGCTGATCACGCAACCACTTCAGATCGAGCACGGCATCCTACTTATGCGACCTCGTTGCAATCGCGCGTCGCTGTAATCCCTTTACCCGCTCGCGTCGAGTTTGGTTGCGGCCGCGGCGGGCTCGGCCGCCTCTTCAGCTGCTTCCGCCTCCGCGCGCCGCCGTTCCACCATGCGCACGGCGATGATGGACAATTCGTAAAGCAGGAGAATCGGGATGGCCAAGCCGATCTGGCTGATCACGTCGGGCGGCGTGAGCACCGCGGCCACGGCAAAAACGGCGACGATCGCGTACCGGCGATTGCTCGACAGCTGCTGCGCCGTGATCAGGCCGACCCGCCCCATGAGCGTCAGCGCCACTGGCAGCTGAAAGCTCAGGCCAAAGGCGAAGATCAGCTTCATCACCAAGGAAAGATACTCGGCGACCCGAGCTTCCAGCTGGATCGGCAGCGTGCCGTTTCCGCCCGGGGTCTCGAAGCTCACGAAGAACCTCCAGGCGAGCGGGAAAACGACATAATAAGCCATGGCGCCGCCGAGGAAAAACAGCACGGGCGTGGCCACCAGAAAGGGCAGAAACGCCTGCTTCTCGTTGCGATACAGTCCCGGCGCAATGAACATCCAGAGCTGCGCGGCGACGAACGGGAAGGTCAGGAACGCGCCGGCGAAAAAGGCGACCTTGACGTAGGTGAAGAAGGCCTCGGCCAAGCCGGTGTAGATCATCCGGCGCCCAGTCTGGCCGTGATAGATGTCGGCGAGCGGCCTGACCAGAAACGCGTAGATCTGCTCGGAGAAGTAATAGCAGATGAGGAAGCCGATCAGGATCGCCACGCAGGAATACATCAGGCGGTTGCGCAGCTCGATCAGATGATCGAGCAGCGGCATCTGCCGATCGTCGAGGTCCTTGAGAATGGCCATCTAGCTGGATTCTGTCGGCGCGGTCGGGCGTCCGGGTTCGGGGAGGTCGTCGGCGGCGCCCGTCCCATTGGCCGCCGGCGCGACCGGCTCGGGCCCAGAGGACGCCTTCGGGGCTCGTCGGGCTCGCTTTCTCGGAGTGGCGGGGGCGGCCGCCCCATTGCTCGCCGGCGCGCCGGTTGCAGAGGTCGCGGGTGCCGCCGACGTCACCGCCGTAGCGGCCGGCTGAGGCGGGGCTCCCGTGGCGGGACTGCGTTCGGTCTCTGCGGGGGTCCCTGGGGCGGGCGCCGTCGGCGCCGTGGCGGTGGTCTGCGGCGCGGCCGTGGCGGGGGCCGGCATCGCCGTAGCGGCGGCCTGCGGCGCGGGTGCCGCTGGCGTGCCGCCGAGCACCGGCGGTTCCAGCGCCCTACTCAGCTCGCCGGACGGGTCGATCGTCTTCTCAATGGTCTTGCCGAGATCGGTCCGCCCGGCCTTCTCGATCTCGCTCTTCACCTTGTCGAGCTCGGCCTCGCGCGCCATGTCCTCGAGCGCGCGCTGGAACTCGCGGGCCATCGCCCGCCCCTTGGCGGCCCACTGGCCCATGTTCCGCGCCAGGCGCGGCAGGTCCTTCGGCCCGATGACGATCAGCGCCACGAGCAGCACGATCGCCATCTCCGACCAGCCGATGTCGAACATGCCGGCGGTCTCGCGCTCGGGGTTTAGCTGCTCTTGGCCGGCTCGTCGCGCTTCAGGCGAGCCTCGGCGACATGGGCCGGGCCGGCGTCCGAGCTCAGAACGCTCTTTTCCTCGTCCTCGCGCAGGCCGGCCTTGAAGCTCTTCACGCCCTTGGCGACATCGCCCATCACCCTCGGCAACTTGCCGGCGCCGAACAGGATCAGCACGATCAGCAGGACCAGCACGACCTGCCAGATACCGATACTCATCGGGAAACTCCCCCGCTGCACGCAGAGCTCGCCCGCTCGAGGCGCCCCGCCATAGCTGACGTGAAGTGTCGCAAAAAAGCCCTAACCACGCAACGACGGCTAAAGTCCGACGCGCTGCGGCGCCGCCGGTGAACGATAGACATAGACCTGACTCGGATCGACTTCCACGGCGACCACGTCGCTTTCGACGAACTCGGCGGCGCTGGTCAGGCGCACGGCCAGCGGCGGGCCGCCCGGCAACTCCAGCTCGAGCAGGCGGTTGGTGCCGAGATCGCGCACCCGCTGCACGCGGAACCGGTACGGCGATGCCCCGCCGTCGCGCAGGAGGCGCAAGGCTTCGGGCCGGATCAGCACCACCACCGGCGTGCCGTCGGCCAGATCCGCCGCCTCGATCGGGCCAAGCGGCGTGCTGACCATGCCCGCGATCACCCAGCCCTTGAACCGATTGAGCGGGCCGAAGAAGCTGGCGACGAACGGGCTCGCGGGCCGCGCGTAGAGCTGCGCCGGCGTGCCGCTCTGCAGGATGCGGCCGTCCAGCATGACGTGGATCTGGTCGGCCACGCGCACCGCCTCGTCCGCCTCGTGGGTGACCATGAGGACCGGCGTGCCGGTGGCACGCAGCACCGCGATGGCATCCTCCCGGACGTGCTCGCGCAGGGTCGCATCGAGGCTTGAGAACGGCTCGTCGAGCAGCATCAGGCGCGGCCGCGGCGCCAGCGCGCGGGCGAGCGCGACGCGCTGCTGCTCCCCGCCCGAGAGCATGTGCGGATAGCTTTCGGCGTGACCGGCCATGTCGACCTGGGCGAGCAGCTCGCGCGCGCGTCGTTTGCGTCCCTTGCCGGACATGCCGCGCAGGCCGAAGGCCACGTTATCGAGCACGCTGAGGTGGGGGAACAGGGCGAAATCCTGGAACATCAGTCCGACCCGGCGCGCCTCCGGCGCCACCGCGTAGCCGGGCTCGGCGACCACCTCGCGGTCGATCACGATGCGTCCGCCCTGCAACGGCTCGAGACCGGCGATCAGGCGCAGGATCGTGGTCTTGCCACAACCCGAGGGGCCGACCAGGCAATGGACCTCGCCGGGCAGGATGGTCAGACTGACGTCCTCGACCACGCGCCGCCGGCCATAGGCGTGGCGCAATGCGCCTACCGCGAGGCCCGTGACTGGCCAGGCTTCGGTCAGGGCAGGGTGCGCGAGCGCATGCGCCATCGCGGTGAGCAACGCCGGACTGGTTCGATCGGACCAGCTAGCAGGTACGGTGCCGGCGGGGGCAGGTCAAGGCGAGCCGCCGGTGGCCGGGGCGCCGTCGTCGGGGTCCGCCCATCCGGCATCGTCGTCCGCCGGATCGGCGTCCCCTTCCATCCCGGTGGCGGATGCGCTGCCGGCCAGAAGCCCGACCTGGAGCAGCTCCTCGATGCGCGGCAGATCGTCGAGCGAGGCGAGATCGAAATGGTCCAGAAACGCCGGCGTGGTCACCCAGGTGACCGGGCGTCCGGGCGTGTCTCGCCGGCCCTTCGGCGCGACCCAGCCGGTCTCCAGCAGCAGATCGAGCGTCCCCTTGCTGACGCTGACGCCGCGCATTTCCTCGAGCTCGGCGCGGGTGATCGGCTGGTGGTAGGCGATGATCGCGAGCGTCTCGAGGGCGGCGCGCGACAGCCGGCGCGTCTGGATCTGCTCGCGCTGCAGATAGGGCGCCAGCTCGGGCGCGGTGCGCAGCGCATAGCGGCTGCCGCGGCGCTCCAGGTGCACCCCCCGCGCGCGGTAATCCTCGATCAGCTCGTCGAGCAGCTCGCCGGCGTGCAGCCCGCCCGGCAGGTGCGCCTGGATGGTCGCCGGCTCGAGCGGCCCTTCGGCGGCGAACAGCAGCGCCTCGACGATCCTCTTGCCCAGCTCGCGGCTCATGGCGCTACCTCATGCGCGCTGTCTCGGAAATGATCGACCAGGTGGTCGACGAATGCGCGGACCTTGCCCGCGACGTATCGGCTGTGCGGATACACCGCGTACACGGTGCGATCGTACGCCTCGTAAGTCTCGAGCAGGCGGACGAGGCGGCCCGTGGCGATGTCCTCCTGCACCGTGGGCAGGAGACAAAGACCGATGCCATGGCCGGCCAGCGCCAGATCGCGCACCGGCCGCGCGCAATTGACCCGAATCCGCGGGCGCACGGCGACGGATCGACGCTTACCTTCGACCATGAAGAGCCAGTGGTTGGTCGGGCTGATCGCGGAGTTCACGATGCACGCGTGTCCCGCCAAGGCCTCGGGCGTGGCCGGCGCGCCGACGCGGGCGAGGTAATCGGGCGATGCGCATAGGGCATAGCAGTACGACGTGATCCGGCGCGCGATCAGGCGCGTGTCCGCGAGCTCCCCGATCCGCACGGCCAGATCGAAGCCCTCGGCGACGATGTCGACCGTGCGCGCCTCCAGCACGAGGTCGACCGATACTCCTGGGTGCTGTTCGAGGAAGGCCGTCACGCAACCGACCAGCGCATCCTCGCCGAAGATGAGCGGACCGGCAATGCGCAGGTGACCGCGCGGGGCCGCGTGGTCCGCGTGGAGCGACCCCTCGAGGTTCTCCAAGTCGCCGACGATCCGCGCGCAGCGGGCATAGTACGCATTACCGATTTCCGTGGGCGTGACCTTGCGCGTCGTCCGGTTGAGCAGAGAGACGCCGAGGCGTTGCTCCAGCTGGCCGACATACTTGCTTGCGAGCGCCTTTGAAAGGCCGAGACGCCGCGCCGCTTCCGAGAAGCCCCCGGCCTCAACGACGCAGGCGTAAACCCGCATACACTCCAATGTATCCATGGTCGAGCGTCAACGTTGCGTTGACGATGATATCCGGAGCAGGCGGATTATCAATCCGCGACGATCAGCGCACCTTGTGCCGGATCTGGCAGGGGCCGTCGTCCGACCCGCCACCGCATTCAGGCCAGGCCGCGGCCATAGATCGGCGTGCAGCGCTTGAACCGGCGCCGATCCTGGCTGGCCAATGCGATGCGAGCGATGTGTGCAGACGGCGCGCGCCTCCAAAACGACGGGAGGAGCCAAGATGCCCGACAGAATCGTGACGATGCGCATCAAGTGGCGCCCAGCGCTCGCAGCGCTGCTCATGCTGCCCGCGACTATCGCCGGATTCACCCCGGGATCGGAGGCGGCTACAGACCACCTTGGCGAGGTGGATTTCCCGATTTCCTGCTCTGCGCAAGCGCAGGTGGAGTTCAACCACGCCGTCGCTCTGCTCCATCATATGACCTACCCGCAGGCGAAGGCTGGCTTTGCCCACGTCGCAGAGCTCGATCCGGGATGCGCGATGGCGCAATGGGGGATCGCGATGTCTCTGTTCCAACCGCTCTGGCCGACGCGGCCGGGGCCGGAGGAGCTGCACGAGGGGTGGGCAGCCGTTCAGCGAGCCAACGCGCTCGCGCCGGCGACCGAGCGCGAGCGGTTCTATGTCGCCGCCGCGGTGGCGTTTTTCCAGGATCCCGACAGCGCCGACTACTGGGCGAGAATCGGGCGCTGGGAGAAGGCCATGGCAGTCGTTTACCAGCGCTTCCCCGACGACCCGGATGCGGCGACCCTTTATGCTCTGGCGCACCTCGCGACGGCGCCGGCCGGCGGAAGCTCGCTCGACCACCAAAATCGCGCCGCCGAAATCCTGCTCGCCGTCCACGCCAACCATCCCGACCATCCAGGATCGATCCACTATCTGATTCACGCGAACGACAGCCGGGGGCGCGAGCACGACTCCCTCGACGTCGTGCGCTCCTATGCCGAGATCGCGCCCGACAATCCGCACGCCCTGCACATGCCGACCCACATCTTCACGCGTCTTGGCAACTGGCCCGAAGTCGTCGAGGGCAACCTGAAGGCGGCCGATGCGGCATTGGCGCATCCCGCGGGCGATCGCGACCAGTAGGTCTGGGACGAGTTCCCACACGCGATCGAATACCTCGTCTACGCCTATCTCCAGCGGGGCGACGACGATGCGGCCGCGCGGCAACTTGACCGCCTTCGTTCGACCAAGGGCCTGCAGCCGACCTTCAAGACCGCGTTCCACACCTCCTCGATACCGGCGCGGTATGCGCTCGAGCGCCGAGCCTGGAGCGAAGCGGCGGACCTCGTGCCCCGGCCTTACGACGGAGTTCAATGGGAGCGGTTCCCCTGGCCGGAAGCAGTAACGTGGTTCGGCCGAGGCCTCGGCGCGGCGCACCTGGGCAGGCAGGCCGATGCCGAGCGCGCGCTCAACCGCCTCGGTGAGCTCGAGCAGGCCGCCGATCGCAGCGGAGAGGAGGCCTACGAGCGCTCGCTCGCGCTGTACCCCAACCGGCTGAATGGCATGCTCGGCGCCGCGCGCGCGGCACAGGCTCTCGATGATGGGGAGACGGCGAAAGGCTATTACGCAGCGCTGGTGAAAACGACGGTCCGCGATGCGCAGCGCGCGGGGTTGAAGGAAGCCAGCAGCTACCTCCACGCAAGTACCAATTAGCGTCGGCGCCGGATGTAGATCGGTCCGAACGGCGCCGCCTGGCTCAGCTCGATCGTGCCCTCGCGCGCGAGCTCCAGGCACGCGCCGAGATGGGCGGCGAGCGCCGAGCGGCGCAGCAGTTCGTCGTTCAGGCCGGGCGGCAGATAGAGCAGCAGGTTCTGCCAGTCGGGGCCGCCGAGCATGCTGGTCAGGCGCCGGAGCGCGTCTTCCACCCGGAACACCGGCGCGCGCACGAGGGTGAGCTTTTGCTCGGCGGTGCGCAGCCGCTGGTCGACATACGCCTGCAGCAGCTCGTGCAAGGCGAGACGAAAGCGGCTCTGGTGGCGCACCGCGATGCCCTCGGGGCAGCCGCGGGGCCAGCGCTCGAAGCCCAGGCGGGACCGGGTCAGCAGCTCCTCAGAGACGCGCCGGATCGCGGCCAGGCGGCGCAGGCGCTCGGCAAGCGCCGCGGCGAGCTCCGCGCCGCTCGGCTCATCGTCATCCGGCGCTTCGGGCAGCAAGAGCCGCGACTTGAGGTAGGCGAGCCAGGCCGCCATCACCAGGTAGTCGGCGGCGAGCTCCAGCTGGAGGTCGCGCGCCCGCTGGATGTAGGCGAGGTACTGCTCGGCGAGCGCGAGGATCGAGATCCTCGCCAGATCGACCTTCTGCTCGCGCGCCAGGCTCAGCAGCAGATCGATCGGGCCCTCGAACCCCTCGAGGTCGACCACGAAACCGGCATTGCCGCCGAGGGGTGCGGACGAGGTGTTCACGGCCAGCATCAACCGCTAACCCTGTCCAGCCAGGGTCACGACCAGAATGTACAGGCCCCGGATCAGTGGCTGGAGCACCTCCCAGAGCGGATTGAACTCGAAGCCGAGCAAGGAGCTGGTCGCCACGGGCACCAGGAACATCAGCCCGATCACGATCAGCAGACCGTAGCGCTCCAGCTGGGCAAAGCGCCACGCGGCGCGGCCGGGCAGCAGGCCGGTCACCACTCGCCCGCCATCCAGCGGCGGCACGGGCAGCATGTTGAACACGGCGAGGATCACGTTGATGTAAATGGCGTTGACCAGGTTCTCGCCGACCCAGGGCGCGACCGCCGGCGACAGGTATACCGCCGGATGCAGCAACAGCGCCGCGACGAAGGCCAGCAGCACGTTCACGCCGGGCCCCGCCAGCGCCACCCAGATCATGTCCCGCTTGGGATCGCGCAGGCGTCTGAAGTTGACCGGCACCGGCTTGGCGTAGCCGAAGAGGATCGGCGACTTGAGCAGGAGCAGCAGCGCCGGCAGGAGCAACGTGCCGAACGTGTCCACGTGCTTGATCGGGTTAAAGCTGACCCGGCCCAGCATTTTCGCGGTGTCGTCGCCGCAGCGCGCGGCCACCCAGCCGTGCGCAGCTTCGTGCAAGGTGATCGCGAGGACCACCGGCAGGAACCAGACCGAGACCGTGTGGACGACGGTCGGGAGATCCATGCACCGGACGCCCGTTCAGGCCGTGGCTTCGGCCGCGCCGAGCAGACCGGCGAGGCGAACATCGCCGCTCCGCCCATCGAACGCCTGCGGCGCGCGCGCGCCGGCGAGCGCGGCGCCCGCCCGGACTGCGCTCGCGCCATCGAGAGCCCCGGCGGCGTGCAGCACCTCGGTCATCTCCTCGAACTTGCCGTTGCAGTGGAGCGCAAGGTCGCAGCCCGCGGCGTGCGCAGCGGCGGTGCGCTCGCCGAGCGAGCCGGACAGCGCCCCCATGCTCAGATCGTCGCTGATGAGAGCGCCCTCAAAGCCGATCGCGTCGCGGATCACGCTCGAGATGATGGTCGGCGACAAGGTCGCGGGCCGCGTCGCGTCGAGGGCCGGATAGAGCACGTGCGCGGTCATCGCGAAGGGCGCCGCCCGGCAGGCGCGAAACGGCAGCCAGTCGGCGACGGCCATCTGCTCGGCGGCGGCGCCGACGACGGGCAGGCCGACATGGCTGTCCTGGCCCGCCCGGCCGTGCCCGGGCAGATGCTTGATCACCGGCAACACGCCGCCGGCGAGGAAGCCTTCGATCATCGCCTGGCCAAGGACGGCGACCAGCTCCGGATCCGCGGCCAACGCGCGGTCGCCGATCGCCAGCGTCTGACCTGGCTGCGCCAGATCGAGCACCGGCGCGCACACCACGCTGATGCCAAGCGGCAGGAGATCGCGCGCGATCAGCCGGCCGTGCAGCCACGCCGCTTCGATGCCGGCGTGGCGATCGCGTTCGGCCAGCTGGCCGATCCGGCGGGCCGGCAGCCGCACCGGCCAGTTCGGTGGCGCAAGGCGCGCCACGCGGCCGCCTTCCTGGTCGATCAGTACCGGCGCATCGGCGCGCTCCACGGCCGCGCGCAGGTCGTCGACGAGCGCCCGCACCTGGTCCGGGTGCGCGCAGTTGCGGGCGAACAGGATGAAGCCCCAAGGAGACTTTTCGCGTAGCAGCGCCCGCTCGTCTTCGCCGAGCACGGGCCCGGCCACGCCGACGATCGCCGCCTTGATCGGTCGGCCCGATGCAGCGGCGTTCGGCTCGGGGGCGCCCGGCTCAGCGGCGGATGACGAAGCAGCTCGCATTATGCTGCTTGAGCTGATCGCACAGGCTCTCCGCCGCCTCCTGTCTGGCGAACGGCCCGATCTGGACCCGGTAGAACACGCCGTTCACCGTGTCCGCGCGCTCGAAAATCGGCTCGACGCCCCGCAGCGTCGGCCCCAGGTCACGCGCGAACAGCTCCCAGGCGCGCCGGGCGTCTGCCTGCCCCCGTACGGCCGCCAGCTGGATGCGGAAATCGCCATCGGCGGCGATCGGTGGCGTCTGCGTCGGGCTGAGCGCCGCGGTTTCGTTCGAGGGGGGCCGTGACTGCGCGCCGGGGCTCGGTCCGCTGCCGACCGCGCCCGCGGGACGCACGTCCGCCGCTCTCTCGGCCGTGGTCGCCGAAGCCGCGCGCGCTGGCTTCTGCGGCGGCGCCGGCGGTGCGGCCGCAATGGCGGGTTCCGTCGCTGCGCTGGGCGCTGCCGGCGCGGTCGGCGGGCTCTGCTCCGGACCGGTCGGCGCCGCGCCGGGATCCTCGGCCTCGGGCGGCGCTGCGGCGAGATCTGGGTTCTCGCGCGGCGCCGCGGGGAGATCTGGGT
>JBKPNX010000087.1:0-72975 GCA_046732855.1 Pseudomonadota bacterium | reverse complement strand
GGCGCGAGGGATCGGTCCGATCGGCCCTGAGACGGACGTGACCCCGGTTCTGCAGCCGCCCGGCCGAACGCCCTGGGTGCGGAGACGCGGCCTTTCCTTCTGGCCGCGTGTCTCAATCCTGATTGGTCTGCTCGTGGTCGGCCTTCTGGGTCTGTTTGCTTTGGACCCCATCCCGCAGAGCCTCACATATCACCAGTTCGCCGATACCCGCTCGCTCTTGGGCATTCCGAACTTCAACGATGTGGCATCGAACCTGGGTTTTGCCGTCGTCGGAGTTCTAGGGATCTCGGCGGTCGCTGGAAGATGGCGTCGCGCCATCTTTGCCGAACCCATGGATGCCCGGCCATATCTCGTGTTTTTCGTCAGTGTCGCACTGGTCAGCGCGGGGTCCGCCTACTATCACTGGCAGCCGTCCAACGATCGGCTGCTTTGGGACCGCCTGCCCATGTCGATCGCATTCATGGCGTTCTGCTCGGCCATCATCGCCGACCGGATCGATGCGAAAACGGGGAACGTGTGGCTCCTGCCGATCCTGATCGGCTTGGGCCTTCTCAGTCTGGGATACTGGCATTGGACCGAGTCCCTGGGCCGCGGCGATCTCAGGTTCTACAACTTCGTGCAGTTTTACCCGATCATCGCGATCCCCGCCGTCTGCCTGCTGTTTTCCGAATACCGTTACCTTTCAGGCCGCTATATCGGCTGGGTGGCCGGATGGTGCTTACCGGGCGGTGGCGACGAGGGTGCGCGGCGGCTGGTCGCCGGCGATCTCGAGCAGAAGCTTGGACATGATCGCCGAGGCGAACGCGGTATAGTCCTCGGCCACGATCATGAACGCGCCGGGGCCGCCGATCACGTGGTGCTCGAAATAGAGGTCGAGGTCGATCGGCGGGCGCCCGCCCCATGGACTGGGCCGATCGTTGACGATCGGCAGGCCGTTGATCGTCAGCCCGGCCGCGACCGCCTCGTCGCGCGCCAGCTCGACCGGACGCCCGCGGTTGTTGTAGCCGTCGCCCGAGACGTCGATTACCCGGCGGGCCGCCACGAAACCGTTGTTGTCGAACAGTCTGGCGGCGTAGTCGATCGCGCCGCTGAGCGAGGTCCAGTGCGCGCTCGCGAACGGCGTTTCGGTCAGCGCATCGGCGAACCCCTGCGCGTCGGCGGCGCCTTGGATCAGGGTCCACTGCAGCATGGTGCGCTGGTACTGGTCGCCGGCCCATTCCACGTAGGTCACGGCGATCCTGCGATTGGGGCCGCTCTCGATCGCCTGAATCACGTGCGGGTGGCGCAGCGCCGCGATGTAGCCCTCGCGCTGCAGGCGCGCCTCGACCTCGTCCACGCTGCCCGAGACGTCGACCGCGAGCACCAGCTCCAGATCGACCTCGAGGTCCTCCGCGCCGGCGGGCAGGCAAGGAACGCCGAGCAGGACCGCGACAAGCGTGATGCGAGCGGACAAATTAGTGAAGCCCATGGCGACATCCGGCGCGAGGGCTGGAGTTTGCGGGGCGGCGCGCGCTCGATGGCGGGCCGATTCCGCTATGACAGTAGCGCGCCGGCCGCGCACGTCCAGCGTGCAGCCGCCCGCTTGTGTCCCGCGGCGCGGCGCGCGGCGACCCGACCCGAAAGTCTGGTCGTCCTCGCGCGGCGGATGGATGTGCCCGCCCCTGCCCCGCCCAGCTCATCCGGTTGCCGCGCATGCCAAATCCGACTAGCTTGCCGCGCGGTCAGCGCGGGAGGGAAACATGGCCAAGTGCGCCTTCGTCGGCCTCGGCATCATGGGCTATCCGATGGCCGGGCATCTCCAGAACAAGGGCCACGACGTGTGCGTCTACAACCGCACGGCGCATAAGGCGGAGGCTTGGGCCAGGCAGTACGGCGGGCGGACCGCGCCGACCCCGCGCGAGGCCGCGGCGGACGCGGAATTCGTGTTCATGTGCGTCGGCAATGACGACGACATCCGCAGCGTCGTTTACGGCGACGACGGCGCGCTCGCCGGCCTCGGGTCAGGGCGCGCGCTGGTCGATCATACGACCGCCTCGGCCGACATCGCGCGCGAGCTCGAGGCGGCGGCCAAGGACCAGGGCAAGCAGTTCATCGATGCGCCGGTCTCCGGCGGCCAGGCGGGCGCCGAGAACGGCACGCTGACCATCATGTGCGGCGGCGAAGCGGCGGCGTTCGAGCGGGCCAAGCCGGTCATAGCGGCGTACGGCCGCGCGGTCACCCTGATGGGACCGGCGGGCGCCGGTCAGCTGACCAAGATGGTCAACCAGATCTGCATCGCCGGCCTGGTGCAGGGGCTGGCCGAGGGCATCAACTTCGGCATGCGCGCGGGTCTCGACATGCCCAAGGTGATCGAGGTGATCTCGAAGGGCGCGGCGCAGTCCTGGCAGATGGAGAACCGCGCTGCGACGATGATCCAGGGCAAGTTCGACTTCGGCTTCCCGGTGATGTGGATGCGCAAGGACCTCAAGATCTGCATGGAGGAGGCGAACCGCAACGGCGCGCTGCTCCCGACCATCGCGCTGATCGACCAGTTCTATCATCAGGTCATGAAGGCGGGCGGCAGCCGCTGGGACACCTCGAGCCTGATCCATAATCTGCGGCTGCTGGACTGAGGCAGTCTCGACGGCAAACCACCCGATCGCGCCTCGGTCGCGGCGCCGTGCGGGCGCGGCGCGGCATGCGCCTCCCTTGGCGCGCTTGGGGCCTTGCCGCGCTTGGGCGCAGGCGCATGATCGTGACGACTTCGGACGTCCTTGAGTGTCCGCCATGACCTCGCCCTCGGCGCTGATCGGCCTCGACTGGGGCACGACGTCGTTCCGCGCGTACCGGCTCGCGATCGACGGCGGCGTGCTCGAGACGAAGAGCGCGCCCGCTGGCATTCTGAAGGTGCCGGCCGGCGGCTTCGAGCAGGTATTCCAGCAGGAGATCGGCACCTGGCTCGCCGAGGAGCCCGACCTGCCGGTGATCGCCGCCGGCATGATCACGAGCCGTCAGGGCTGGGTCGAGGTGCCCTATTGTCCGTGCCCTGCCGGCAGCGACGAGATCGCCAGGGCGCTGTGGCGCCACGAGACCGGCGCCGGACGGATCATCCACTTCGTACCCGGGCTGTCGATCATCGGCGCTGACGGGGTGCCGGATGTGATCCGCGGCGAGGAGACCCAGATCGTCGGGGAGGTCTGGGATGCCCCGGGAGGTCGGCTGCTGGTGCTGCCCGGGACGCACAGCAAATGGGCGCTCAGCGAACGTGGCCGGGTCGTGTGGTTTGCCACCTTCATGACCGGCGAGCTGTTCGCGGTGCTTAAGGAGCACAGCATTCTCGGCCGTCTGATGGCCGGCAATGGCGATCAATATGCCGATGATGAGGGCGGAGACGCCTTCCGGCGCGGTCTGGCCTACGGCCGCGGCGCGCGGGGCGGGCTGCTCGGCCGCTTGTTCAGCGCGCGCACGCTCGGCCTGTCCGGGCAGCTGCCGGCGAGCGCGATCGGCGCCTATCTCTCCGGGCTGCTGATCGGCCGCGAGATCGCGGAGGCGTTGGACTGTCTGGAGGACACTTCGGCGCGCCGGGAGATCACGGTGATCGGCAGCTCGGACCTGACCGAGCGCTATCTGATCGCGATCGCGGACGCCGGGCTGCACGGCCGCCGGGCCGCGCCGGATGCGGCGGCGCGCGGCCTGTATCTGATCGCCCGCGCCGCGGGCCTGATCTCATGAACCCCTTGCAGGAGCAACTGGCAGGGCTGCCGCTGATCGCGATTTTGCGCGGGGTCGAGCCCCACGAGGCGCTCGCCGTGGGTCGGGCGCTGAGCGCCGCCGGCTTCCGCGCGATCGAGGTCCCGCTGAACTCGCCGCAGCCATTGCAGAGCATCAGGGCGCTTGCCGCTGGGCTCGGCGAGCGTGCGCTGATCGGCGCGGGCACCGTGCTGGATCCCGCCGACGTGGAGCGCATCGCCGGCGCCGGAGGCCGGCTGGTCGTCATGCCCCACGCCGGCCCGGCGGTGATCCGCGCGGCCAAGGCGCAAGGCCTGCTGTGCATGCCGGGCGTGGCGACCCCGACCGAAGCGTTCGGCGCGCTCGCGGCGGGCGCCGACGCGCTCAAGCTGTTTCCCGCCGAAGCGCTGCCGCCGGCGGTGGTCAAGGCATGGCGCGCGGTCCTGCCGCGAGATCTATGGCTGCTGCCGGTCGGCGGGATCACGCCGGAGAGCATGGCCGCCTATCTGGCCGCGGGCGCGAACGGCTTCGGCCTCGGCTCGGCGCTCTACCAGCGGGGCATGAGCGCGGCCGCGGTCGCGGCTCGCGCCGGGCGTTTCGTGGCCGCCTTTCGGGGCGGTGGAACGACGGGATCGGGCTGAGCGCTGAGCTACGCCGCCTGAGCGAGCACCTCCTGCAGCTTCGCGGTGGCGCGCTCCTCGTCGATCCGCTCGATCGCGGCGACCTCGCGCGCCAGGCGCTCGAGCGCGGCGCGATACATCTGGCGCTCGCTGTACGACTGCTCGGCGTCCTCGCCACGGTGCAGCTCGCGCACCACCTCGGCGATCGATACCGGATCGCCCGAGTTGATCTTGGCCTCGTATTCCTGCGCGCGGCGGCTCCACATCACCGCACGGCGCGGCCGCGGTCGCGCCTTGAGCGCGTTCATCGCGGTCTGGATCTTGTCCCGGCTGCTCAGCTTGCGCATGCCCGATTTCGGCGCCTTGCCGGTCGGCACCCGCAGGGTCAGCCGATCCTGCTCGAACGACACGACGTACATCTCGAGCAGATCGCCGACGATCTCCTGCGTCTCGATGGCGATGATGCGGCCCACGCCATGGGACGGGTAGACGATGTAATCGTCCACGCCAAAGGCCAGGTTCTTGCCCATCTCAGTCGTACTCCCACCTTCTCGGTCAGTTAGCGCTCGCCATGTGGCACGCGGGCGCGATCGCCACGGCGACGTTCTCCCCCGGCTCCGCGACGGCCTGAGCCGCCGGAGTCCAGCCGTCCCTTGTTGGTTAAAATTAACGATAAAGATTGATAGCACGTTTCGACCTGAAAGGACAGCCCTCTGAATTGCGCGGCGCACAGCCGCGCATTGTCGCTACGTCGTCGCAAACCACGTATGCCAGATGCGCGCCGCCGCCGACGGTCGCTCAGCTCTGCCCCGGCTCGGGGCTGAAGTATTTGGCAAACTTGTCCGGCTCGTCTTTGAAGTCATCCGCATCGGGCGGCGGCGGGCCTTTGCGCGTGATATTGGGCCAGGGACCGGTGGAATACTCTCGATTCAGCTCGAGCCACTTCTCGGCTTCTTCCTCGGTGTCGGGCAGGATTGCCTCGACCGGGCACTCCGGCTCGCATACGCCGCAGTCGATGCACTCGTCCGGGTTGATCACCAGCATGTTCGCGCCCTCGTAGAAACAGTCGACCGGGCACACCTCGACGCAATCCATGTACTTGCATTTGATGCAGGCTTCGATCACGACGTAGGTCAAGGAACGGCTCCGGACGGGCGTGGTGAGCAGACGAGGCGCTGCCCTTATGTGGGCCAGCCTTCCTGGCTTGTCCAGGGCTCGCGGCACGCGGTCCGGCGGTCCTTTTGGCGCACTTCAGCGGCGCGCGAACAGCCGCTCGATGTCGGCCCGCGACAGGGTGACGTAAGTCGGCCGGCCGTGGTTGCATTGACCGCTGTTCGGGGTCGCCTCCATCTCGCGCAAGAGCGCGTTCATCTCGGCCAGCGTGAGCCGGCGGCCGGCCCGCACGCTGCCGTGGCAGGCGAGCGTCGCGCAGACCTGCTCGAGCGCCCCCTGCAGGCTGCGCGCCTGATCGATCTCGGCGAGGTCCCGGGCGAGCGCGCGGATCAGCGCGGGCACGTCCGGGCTGCCCAGCAGCGCCGGCACCTCCCGCACCAGGAGCGCCCCGTCGCCGAATGGCTCGACCGTCAGACCGAGCGACGCCAGCTCGTCACGCCGGTTGAGCACGAGCTCGACCTCCGCCGGGTCGAGTTCCACCACCTCGGGCAGCAGCAGGCCCTGGCGCGGCACCCCGCCGACCCCGAGCGCCGCCTTCATCCGCTCGTACACCAGCCGCTCGTGTGCCGCGTGCTGGTCGACCAGGACCAGGCCGCTTTCGGTCTGCGCCACGATGTAGTTGTCGTGCAGCTGGGTGCGCGCGGCGCCGAGCGGGTACCCCTCGAGCGGCACCGCGTCCTCGCGCGCGCCATCGTCGCCGCGGGCGGCGGGCGGCCCCACCGCGAAGCGCTCCGGGGCGAGCGGCGCCTGATAGGCGACCGCGGCTTCAGCGAGACCGCCCGCCAGCTGCCTCCCAGGGGCCATATCGCCGGGCCGGAACGCCCCGAGCGCGGTCGCGCTGAGCGCGCTCGAGGGTTGGCAGCCGGCGGCGGCGAGACGTTGCCTGACCGCGCCGATCAGCAGGCCGCGCACCAGCGCGGGCGCGCGAAAGCGCACCTCCGCCTTGGTCGGATGGACGTTGACGTCGACCTCCTCGGGCGCGAGCTGCAGGAACAGGGCGGCCATCGGCTGGCGGTCGCGCGCGACCAGATCGCCATAAGCGGCGCGCAGGGCGCCCTTGAGCAGGCGGTCCTGCACCGGCCGGCGGTTGACGAACAGATGCTGGAAGCGCGCCGAGTTGTGGCTGGCATCGGGCAGGCCGATCAGGCCCGACAGGCGCACGCCATCGCGCTCGACCTCGAGTGCGGGGGCATCGTCGGCGAACGCGCGGCCCATGAGCTGGCGCAGGCGGGCGCGGGTGCGCTCGAACGGATCCGCGCCCGACGCGTCGAGCGCGAGCACGCGCCGGCCGTCGGCGTGCAAGGCGAAGGCGACGCCCGGATAGGCCATCGCCAGGCGCTCGAGCGCCTCGCGCGCGGCCAGCTGCTCGGCGCGGTCGGACTTCAGGAACTTGAGGCGCGCGGGAGTGGCGAAGAACAGATCGCGCACCTCGACCCGGGTGCCGAACGCGCCCGCCGCCGGCGCCGGCGGCGCTGCCACGCCGGCCTCGACGTCGAGGACAAAGGCGTGCTCCTGGCCCCGCGGCCGGCTGATGATGCGCAGCCGGCTCACCCCGGCGAGCGCGGCCAGCGCCTCGCCGCGAAAGCCGAGCAGGGTGATCCGGATCAACTCGTCGTCGTCGAGCTTGGAGGTGGCGTGGCGCTGCACCGCGAGCGCCAGCTGGTCCGGCGCGATGCCGCAGCCGTCGTCGGTGACCGCGATCAGCGCGCGGCCGCCGCCGCTCAGCTCGACCGCGATTCGCGTCGCGCCGGCGTCGATCGCGTTCTCGACCAGCTCCTTGACCGCGGACGCGGGCCGCTCGATCACCTCACCGGCGGCGATCCGGTTGACCACGCCTGGAGGCAGGGGGCGGATGGCTGGCACTGGTGCTCCGCAGGGCGGCGCCGTCTGGCGTCGAGAAGCATGCCCCGCGGCCGGAGTTCAGGCAAGGTGTCGCCGAAGCCAGCCGCACCGCTCGGGCCGGTTGCGGTTCGCGGCCTGCCCGCAGCCGACGATGCCCCCGGCCCCGATACCGGGCGGATGCGGGAACGGCGCGCTCAGCCCTCGAGACCAGCCGGATCGCCGACCACCACCGTCAGCAGTCGGTCGGGATGGTACAGGCGCTTGGCCGCGCGCTGCACGTCGTCCGAGGTCACCGCCTCGATGTAGCCGTTGCGCCGCTCGAGATAGTCGCTGCCCAGGTTGTCGACCTGCATGCTGACCAGCATGCTCGCGATCTGATCGTTGCTGGTCAGGCGCAGCGGAAACGAGCCGGTCAGGTAGGTCTTGGCGTCGGCGAGCGCCGCGCCGTCGACGTCGCCCGCGGCCATGCGCGCGATCTCGTCGCGCACCAGACGGATCGACTCGCCGACCGCGGCATTGGCCGTGCCGAGACCGCCGATCCAGAGCGGGGCATGGTCCATCGGGTAGAGATAGCTGTACACCGAATAGGCGAGCCCGCGCTTCTCACGCACCTCGTCGGTCAGGCGCGAGCCGAAGCCGCCGCCGCCCAGGATGTGGTTGGCGACGTACGCGGCGTAAAAATCCGGGTCGGCGCGCGCGAGGCCCTCCTGACCGAACATCACCTGGCTCTGCGGCACGCCCTTGCGCACGACCACCGTCCTGCCCAGGGCGGGCTGGGCCTGCGCCACCTCGACCGGCGCGCTGGTCGCCGGCAGGCCGCCGAACGCGCGGTCGAGCAGCGGCCCGAGTTCCGCGGCGGTCACGTCGCCGGCGACGCCGACCACGAGATTGTCCTTGGCCAGCCGATCCCGGACGAACTGCCGCAGATCGTCGCTCGTGAGGTTGCTCAGGCTCTCGGCCGTGCCTTGCACCGGCCGGCCGTACGGGTGATCGGGGAACGCCGTCTCGAACCAGGTCCGCGACGCCAGATAATCCGGATCCTCGGCGCGCCGACGCAGCTCGGCCTGGATCTGCTGCCGGATCCGCTCGACCGGCTCCGGATCGAACCGGGGCTCGCTCAGCGCCAGGCCGAGCAGCTCGAACGCGCGCTCCCGCTCGACGGTCAACGTCTTGAGCTGGCCGCTGAACTCGTCGCGGCCGGCCTCGAACGACAGGCGGATCGCCCGGTCCTCCAGCTCGACCCGAAACGCCTGGCTGTCCAGGTCGCCGGCACCCTCGTCGAGCAGGCCCGAGACCATGTGGGCGAGCCCTTCCTTGCCCGTCGGGTCGAGGGCCGAGCCGCCCCTGAAGTGCAGGGCGAGCGACAAAAACGGGATCGAGGGCTCGCGAATCAGGTAGGCCGCGATCCCGCCCGGGCTGACCACGCGCTCGACCTTGCTCGCGGCGCGGCCGGCCGAGGCCATGCCGAGCAGCCCGATCGTCACCACGGATGCCAGCGCACGTCGCCACGCATCAGTCATTGAGAGTCCCGCTCCGCGCCGATTTCGCGATCGCCGGTGAGCGCTCCGGGCGGGGCGGCCGGCATCGGCGCGGGGCCGGCGACCTGCTGCGGCGCCGGCAGGAGACGGCCGGTGACCGAGATTTCGGGCCGGAACACGTGCGCGGCCGCGGCATTGACCTGCGCTGCGGTGACCGCGCCGATCCGCTCGGGCCACGCCTCGACGTCCTCGACGGTGCGCCCGGTGGCGAGCGCCACGCCGAAGCTGCGCACCGCGGTGCTCAGGCTGTCCTGGGCGTAAGTCGCCTCGGCCACCAGACGGCGCGTGGCGCGCTCGACTTCCTGATCGGTGATCGGCTCCTCCTTCAGTCGCTCGAGTTCGGCCCCGATCGCCGCCTCGAGCTCGTCGAGCGTGATCTCCGGTCGGGGCGTGGCGTAGATCCGGAACGTGGTCAGGTCGAGCGAGCTGCCGCGGTAGAACGCGCCGGCCGAGGTCGCGAGCTTCTGGTCGATCACCAGCGAGCGGTAAAGGCGCGAGGTGCTGGTGCCGCCGAAGATCTCGGCGAGAACCTCGAGCGGATAGGCGTGCTCGGTCGCGCCGGCGTTGAAGCTCGGCGCCAGATACGAGCGGATCCACGACGGCTGCTGCACGCGCGGATCGCTGAGCACGACGTCGCGCACCGCCTCCTGGGACGGCTCCTTGACCCGGACGCGCGGCGGAATCGGATGCGCCGGAATCACCCCATAGTATTTCTCGGCGAGCGGCCGCAGCTCGGCGGCGTCGATGTCGCCGGCCACGATCAGCACCGCATTGTTGGGCGCGTACCAGGTGTGGTAGAAGGCGAGCGCGTCCTCGCGGTTGTAGCTCTCAATCTCGTGCCGCCAGCCGATCACCGGAATGCGATACGGATGGTGGTAGTACTGGGTCGCGTTCAGTTGCTCGCTCAGGCGTGAGCCGGGATCGTTGTCGACCCGCTGCGAACGCTCCTCGAGCACGACATTGCGCTCGTTCAGCACTTCCTGCTCGCCGAGCTTCAGGTTGGTCATGCGATCGGCCTCCATCTGCATGACCAGCTCGAGGCGATCCCTGGCGATGGTCTGGAAGTAGCCGGTGTAGTCGGGGCCGGTGAACGCGTTCTCGTTGCCGCCGTTGCGCGCGACGATGCGCGAGAACTCCCCGGGCGCCAAGCTCTCGGTGCCCTTGAACATGAGATGTTCGAGGAAGTGCGCGAGCCCCGACTTGCCGTAGGGACTGTCGGCCGAGCCGACCTTGTACCAGACGTGGTGGGACACGACCGGCGCGCGCCGGTTGGTCACGACCACCACCTGCATGCCATTGTCGAGGGTGAAGGTCTCGGGGTTGAACAAGGCGGACCGCGCGGGCTTGCCGGCCACCGTGGTCAAGGCGAGTGCCACGCCGAGGCACGCGGCCGGGAGCTTGGGTCGATGTGCGGTCAAAACACCTCCGATAGCCAGCCCTGGAGCACGCTCTGGCGGCGCTGCGTGATCACCGGCGATTCGCCCTCGGTCGGGGGCTTGCCTCCCGCCCGGTTGGTCCTGAGCCGCTCGGTCTCAGCGACCGGGTCGACCGAGACCGCGAGGGTGTTCGGCTCGGTCCACTTCACCAGCCGGGTGAACAGCGCCTGTTCCACCTCGGCTAGCTGCATGTTCTCCTCGGCGATCCGGCGGCGAATCTGAGGATCGACCGGAGCGGTCGTCGCCTCAGCGACCAGCGCGCGTTCGCCCGAGCTCGTCGCGTCGCCGCGCTCGTCGAACACGGCCGAAACCATCTCCCGATCCGTGCGCCCCGGCGCGGTGCCCGCGGGTTGCTGCAGCTCGCCGCCGGTCAGGCTGGCGCGCGCCTGTTCCGACGGCGTGTCGACCCCAGGCCGGCTTTCGCCCGAGCCCGGCGGCCGCAAGCCGTAATCGGGGGGCAGGATCAAGGGCGCGCGGCTGACCACAGAAAACTCGTCAGGCGACCGCTTGCCCATGCCCAGGGCATCCTGTACCTGCCCCCGGCCGCACGCGGTCAAGATCGACAAAGCGGCGATCGACACTCCGATTCCCAGCGCGCATCGCACGATCAAATCCTCCCGACTGCCCTTCGTGCCCGGGCCCGGGCGGCCAAGTCGCCCGGCCGGCTCGCGAACGGAGGTTCAGCAGCCGTTATGTACTGTGGTGACGATGCATCAGCAAGCCATCGACCAGCAACAACGCCGCGCCGATGCAGATCGCGCTGTCCGCAACGTTGAACGCGGGCCAGTGCCAGCCCAGCGCATGGGCGTCGAGGAAATCGACCACCGCGCCAAAGCGCACCCGGTCGATCACGTTGCCGAGGGCGCCGCCGATGATCAGTCCGAGCCCGACCGCGGTCAATGGATGCTCCACACCCCTCAGCCAGACCAGCAGCGCGATCACCACGGCGAGCGCCAGGCCTGAGAGAAGCCAGGGCGCGAGCGCGCCGCCCGAATCGAACATGCCGAAGCTCACGCCCTTGTTCCAAACCAGAACGAGGTTAAAGAACGGTGTCAGCGCGATGTCGCGGTCCAGCCAGGAGAGGACCGCCCACTTGCTCAGCTGATCCAGAACGACGACCCCGGCGGCGACCACCAGACCGAGATGCAGCATCGCGGGCGAGCGGTGCCGCGCTCACGCCGCCGCCAGCGCCGCGACCGCATCGACGCAGCGGCGGCACAGATCGAACGCCGCCGGCTGCTCGCCGACTTCGGGCAGCACCTGCCAGCAACGCGCGCACTTGCGCCCGGCAGCGAACGCCGGCACCACCCCGACGCCCTGCACGTCATCCAGCGTGAACGCGCCCGCGGGCGGCGCGCCGGTGCGCAGCTCGATGCCACTTGTGATCGCCAGCTCGGCGAGATCGAGGCCGGCCAGCAGCTCGGCATCCGCGGCGGCGAGGAACACCTGCGGCGCCGCCTCGAGCGAGGAGCCGATCCGCTTGTCCCGGCGCTCGACCTCGAGCGCCCCGGTCACCACCCGGCGGATCTGGCGGACGCGTTCCCAGCGGTCGCCGAGCGCCGCGTCGTGCCACTCGGACGGGAGCTCGGGAAACCGGTGCAGGTGCACGCTCTCTTGTTCGGACGGGAACCGGTTGAGCCAGGCTTCCTCCGCGGTGAACACGAGGACCGGCGCCAGCCAGGTCACCAGGCAGTGGAACAGCTGGTCGAGCACGGTGCGCGCGGCACGCCGGCGGACGCTGTCCGGCCGGTCGCAGTACAGCGTGTCCTTGCGCACGTCGAAGTAGAAGGCGGACAGGTCGGTTGCGCAGAAATTGTGCAGCGCCGAGTACAGCCGCGGAAAGTCGAACGCCGCGTTGCACTCGCGCACCAGCCGGTCGAGCTCGCTCAGGCGATGGAGCACCCACCGCTCCAGCTCCGGCATGCGGGCGTAGGGCAGCCGCTCCGCCTCGCTGAACTCGGCCAGATTGCCGAGCAGGAACCGCAGCGTGTTGCGCAGCCGGCGATAAGCGTCGCCCTGCCCGGCCAGGATCTGGTCGCCGATGCGAAGATCCTCGGCATAGTCGGCGGACACCGTCCACAGGCGCAGGATGTCGGCGCCCATGGTCTTCATCAGGTCGAGCGGCGAGATCACGTTGCCGAGCGACTTCGACATCTTGCGGCCCTCGGCGTCGACCACGAAGCCGTGGGTCAGCACGGTATCGTAGGGCGCGCGGCCGCGCGTGCCGCAGCTCTCGAGCAGCGACGAGTGGAACCAGCCGCGGTGCTGGTCCGAGCCCTCGAGATAGAGCGTGGCCGGCCACTTGAGCTCGGGCCGCCGCTCGAGCACCGTGGCGTGGGTCGAGCCGGACTCGAACCAGACATCCACGATGTCCATCACCTGCTCATAGTCCGCGGGATCCCGCTCCTGGCCGAGGAACTCAGCCGGGTCGTGCGTATACCAGGCGTCGGTGCCGTGGCGCTCGAACGCGCGCGCGATGCGCTCGACCACCTCGGGATCGCGCAGCACCTCGCTGCTCGCCTTGTGCACGAACACCGCGATCGGCACGCCCCAGGCGCGCTGGCGCGAGATGCACCAGTCGGGGCGCGCCTCGACCATGCCGCGGATGCGATTCCTGCCTTGGGGCGGCACCCAGCGGGTCGCCTCGATTGCGGCGAGCGCGATCGCGCGCAGCCGTCCGGCCCCGTCCATCGGGATGAACCACTGCGGGGTCGCGCGGAAGATCAGCGGCGCCTTGGAGCGCCAGGAATGGGGATAGCTGTGCACCAGCGTGCCGCGGGCGAGCAGGGTGCCGCTCCCCAGCAGCGCCGCGATCACTGGCTCGGCGGCCTCGAACACGTGAGTGCCCGCGAACAGCGGCACCGCGTCCGTGTAGTGGCCGTCCTCGGCGACCGCGTCGGGCACCTCAAGACCATGCCTGGCGCCGAGCTCGAAGTCGTCGGCGCCGTGCGAGGGCGCGACGTGGACGAAGCCCGTGCCTTCCTCGGCGCTGACGAAATTACCGGCGAGCAGCGGCACCGCGAAGTCGTAGCCCTTGCCGCGCAGGGGATGACGCAGGACCGTGCCGGCGAGATCCCTGCCCGCCAGATCGGCGATCGTCCGATAGCCGCTGATCTGCGCCTCCTCGGCCACCTGGTCGACTAGGCGCGCCGCGAGCACCAGCCGTTCGCCGACGCGGGCGAGCGAGCCGGCGGCGACCGCGGTCACCTCGATCACCCGGTACTCGATTTCCTCGCCGTACGCGACCGCACGGTTGCCGGGCATCGTCCAGGGCGTGGTGGTCCAGATCACGACTGAGGCGCCGGCCAGCGCGGGATGCGCGGGCTCGACCACCGGGAAGCGGACCACGATCGTGGTCGAGGTGTGGTCGCGGTACTCGACCTCGGCCTCCGCGAGCGCGGTCTTCTCCACGACCGACCACATCACCGACTTCTTGCCGCGGTACAGCTGGCCGGACAGCAGGAACTTGCCGAGTTCGCGATAGATCCCCGCCTCGGCCTGGTGCTCCATGGTGGTGTAGGGATGGTCCCAGTCGCCGACCACGCCGAGGCGCTTGAACTCGCTGCGCTGGACATCAATCCAATGCGCCGCGAACTCGCGGCACTCGCGCCGGAACTCGGTGATCGGCACGGCATCCTTGTCCTTGCCCGCCTGGCGGTAGCGCTGCTCGATCTGCCATTCGATCGGCAGGCCGTGACAGTCCCAGCCCGGAACGTAGACCGCGTCCTTGCCCAGCATCTGCTGGCTGCGGTTGACCACGTCCTTGAGGATCTTGTTGAGCGCGGTGCCCATGTGCAGATGGCCGTTCGCGTAAGGGGGGCCATCGTGCAGGATGAACTTCTCGCGCCCGGCGGCGGCGGCGCGCAGCCGGCGGTAGATGTCCAGTCGCTGCCACCGCTCCAGCAGCTCGGGCTCGCGCGTCGGCAAATTCGCGCGCATCGGAAACGACGTGTTGGGCAAGAACACCGTGGCCCGATAGTCGGTCGTCATCACCGGCGCTCCCCGGCGACGCGGCGCGACCGGCACACCGCGCAGGGCGGGAAGGCCGCGCGCCGGCTGCGCGCGCTACGGCTCAACCGCCGGGAGGCGGGCATACACCTTGGCGCGGCGAAAGCGGCTGGTTCAGCGGAGACGGTCACGAGCAGGCTCCCTCGGGGTGAGGCGACCACGAACACCATTCCGGCCCTCGAGCAGGGCCGGGCCGGTAATTCGCCTCAGCGGGAGCCAGAAGTGCATGGCAAAAGGATAGGAATCGATAGTCGCAGTGTCAAGAAAGGCACAACCAAAGCGAGCGCTGGCGGAGCGCGGCTTGTTCTTGGACGAGCGGACCGGGTGCGCGAGAATGGCCGTGCAGCAGAGCGAGACGCGCTTCGATGCATTCGGAGTCGGTGCCGTCGTCTTGGATCACGCGCTTTGCGCCCTTGGTCCGGCCGGGCGCCGCAATCCTCGACCTCGCGTGCGGCGGCGGACGCCACGTCCGCTGGTTCCTGGCGCGCGGGCACCCGGTGACCGCGGTCGATCGCGACCTGAGCGGGCTCGCGGATCTGCGGGGGCAGCCGCAGCTGGAGCTGGTCGAGGCCGACCTCGAGGGCGCGCCGTGGCCCCTGCCGGGCCGCTGGTTCGGCGCGGTGATCGTGACCAATTACCTGTGGCGCCCGCTGTTCCCGCCGATCCTTGAGTCGGTCGACGACGACGGGGTGCTGCTGTACGACACCTTTGCCCGCGGCAACGAGGCGTACGGGCGGCCGACCGATCCCGATTTCCTGCTCGAGCCCGGCGAGCTGATCGATGTGGTACTCGGCCGTCTGCAGATCGTCGCCTACGAGCATGGCCAGGTCGAGCGGCCTCGACCGGCGATCCGGCAGTGCCTGTGCGCCGTGCGCGGTGACCGACCGGCAGCGCTCGGCGCGGCCTCCTGATGCGGGCGGTGCGGACAGACCACCTCGCTTGCTGTTCTCAACAAGCCTTAGCTGTTCGAAAAGCACGCCGCCAGATTTCCACCATATCCAAGCAGGTCGGGGTCATTCAGATAGCAGGTACAGCCACGCCGGCAGCGACACGACTGAAAAAAGCGTGGTCATCGAGATGGTGGCGGCAACCATGGTTTCCTCGCAGCGGTACTGACCGGCAAGAATGTAGACGGTCTTGGCCGTGGGCACTGCGGCGCAGATCACGGCTGCTATTGTGTAAAGCGGGCTGAGGCCGAAGGCGACCGAGAGACCGAACACGATCAGGGGCATGACGACGAGCTTGACCGCCGCGAGCAGTGAGGACAGGCCGATCTTCGTGTGCAAGCCGTCCATGGAGAGGCCGAGCCCGATCGCGAACAGAGCGCATGGAGCCAGTGCGGCCGCCAAGACATTGAGGTAGGCCTCGACCGGGATCGGCATCGGAACATGCAGGACCGACCAGACCAGGCCGACCAGCGTCGCCAGCACCATGGGGTTGAGCAAGATGTGCGGCAACAGCAATGACGATACCGCGCCGGGCTGCCGTGCCTCCTGCCGATCCAGTTCCAGGAGAATGATGCTGACCGGAAACATGACCACGGCGACAAACACCGTCGCGATTGCTGCCGGCAGTACCGCGCGCTCGCCATAGATCGCGTGTAGTACAGGCAACGCGACGAAGCCGGTATTGGTCATCGACGCGGCCATGCCGTACATCGTCTGACTTGCCAGGCCGTAACCGCCCCGCATGCGCACGACGCCGAAGACCAGAGCAAAGCACAACAGCGAGCCGCCGCCGAAGGGGGCCAGGAAACCCCAGTTGATCAGCGCATGCGCCGGCTCCTGTGCGATGGTGACGATCAGCAATGCCGGCATGGCGACATTGTAGGCGAAGTGAATCAGCGCATCCGACAGCCCGCGAGGCAGGTAACCCGTAGCGCCGACGATCCAGCCGGTGACGACGACCGCAAACACCGGCAGGATGAGATCTGCGATCTCCAACGGACATCACCTCGGCTGAGGGGACGGCCAGTTCACCCATTCCGGGACGATGATAGGCTCGGTTCGGCGCGCCCCTCAACGAGTCGCTCAGTCGCAATCGGTCCGAAGCGCCCTGACCTTGCCCGGCAGGCGTGCGGGCCAAAGCAGTCGCCCAGACCCGCCCTGAGCGCGGGTCGTCGGCGCAACCGAGCAAAGTCAACTGCTGCCGCACCCCGCTGCCGCGGCCGAGCTTCACGTCCAGGGGCGATCTGCGGGAGGCCGGGCCGACCCTCTTCGCGTCCTGGCCGCGATGCGCTATGTCACTCGCAGCGCTGAAGGAGGGAGCACGTGATCGACCTGTACACCTGGAGCACGCCGAACGGGCGCAAGATCTCGATCATGCTGGAAGAGGTCGGCCTGCCCTACGAGGTCCATCCGATCAACATCGGTCAGGGCGACCAGTACAAGCCCGAGTTTCTGGCGGTCAGCCCGAACAACAAGATTCCCGGCATCGTCGATCGCGACAACGGCTACAAGATGTTCGAATCGGGCGCGATCCTGATCTACCTCGCCGACAAGACCGGACAGCTGCTGCCGCCGGCCGAGGACTACCTGAAGCGCATGGACGTGATCCAGTGGCTGATGTTCCAGATGGGCGGGGTCGGCCCGTTCTTCGGCCAGACCCATCATTTCAACCGCTTCGCCAAGGAGAAGATCCCCTACGCGATCGAGCGCTACGTCACCGAGACCAAGCGCCTCTACGGCGTGATGGACCAGCGCCTCGCCGAGGTGGCGTACCTGGGCGGCGACGACTATTCGATCGCCGACATTGCGACCTTCCCGTGGACCGCGCGCTGGGAGTGGCATGGGCTCGACCACGGGCTGCGCGACTACCCGAACGTGGTGCGCTGGTACGATGCGATCCGGGCGCGACCCGCGGTGCAGCGCGGCTACAACGTGCCGCCGTCGGATCAGAAGATCCCGGCGCCGTGAGCCGGCTCGACCACCCGGCGGTGCGCCGGGTGCAGGCGGCATTGCGCGAGCGGGGCTCGCGCGCCGAGGTGATCGAGCTCGAGACCACCGCGCGCACCGCGGCGGACGCGGCGCGTTCGCTCGGGGTCGACGTCGGCGCGATTGTCAAGTCGCTCCTGTTCACGATCGACGGCGATCCGGTGATCGCGCTTGTTGCGGGCGACCGGCGCTGCGACACCAGGGCGCTGGGGCCGGCGTTCGGCCGCAGTGGTCTCGTGCTGCGCGCCGATGCCGACCTGGTGCGCCAGGCGACCGGCTTCGTGATCGGCGGCGTGGCACCCCTCGCCCACCCCGCGCCGCTGCCGACCGCGATCGACGACAGCCTCGGCCGGTTCGACACGGTCTACGCCGCCGCCGGCCACCCGTTCTGCGTGTTCCCGACCACGATGCTGGAGCTGAGCCTCCTGACCGGCGGCGCCGTGACCAAGCGGATCGCGATCGCCGAGCCGGCTTGAGGGCGCGTCGCCCGGTTCTGCCGAAACGCGTAGCGGCCGCAAGGGAGCGTCTACAGAACAGCGGTTCTGTCGCCTACTGTCTTGAGGTGTCAACCCTCCAGAAGCTGCCCCTCCCGCTTTGTGGAGCCGGACGCACAGGACGACTCGACGAGATTGGACAATCTTATCTATCTACCTGCGTATGAGCTGCGCGGCGGACAGGAACGGCTCCGCGTAAAGGTTTAGTGCCTCAATCTTCTTGGAGAAAATGTCTCGGAAGCTAAGATCCACCTCAAGTGGCAACCGTAGATCGTAGCCGTCTACCAAAATAATGTCCTTCTCCGCGTTCTGCTTCAGCAACCCGGGCACATGGTCGGACCAGCCGTTGATCGACAAGAACATCCCCTGGGTAGCTTTGCCGCCCCGCCCAATTTTTCCGTAGAGGCTGTCGAGCTCGCGAATATCGGACAGCTTCCTCTGCCACTTGCATTCTACAATGTAGTGCCAGCTCCCCTCCCACACGAATGCTCCGTCGATCTGCTCGCTGCCCTGATTTCGCCGGAATGATCCGACGGACCTGATCTTAGAGAGGGCAAAGAACCGGTTGAGGAAGTCCTCCAGGAGGCGGCCGCGTTCCTGCGCGTCGGACATTTGATGAAGCGCGTCGAGCTGCATCCTTAGAAGGTTGCGCTCTCGCCTGAATTGAGCTACCTCCTCCTGCTCGCTCCGTTGCCTCTCCTTGCGCCGGTTCTCCTCCTGCCGGGCTCGTTCGCGAGCTTCCAGTCCGTCAAGCTGCGCAAGGAAGGCCTTCGCCTTCTCCACTGCAGCGCGGGCCTCCATCTCGCGTTCGTGAAGGTGAAAGTCGGTCCAATTAGCGCCGGTCTCGATCACGGCCCGCACGAAGCGCGAGCCCTCGCCTCGCTCCTCCATCTCAGCGAGAATGTGTGGAGCGGCGGCCCGCTTTGTGACCCTCTTTCCCGTGAACTCGTCAATTTTATTGAGGTGCTTGAGACAAACCTGGGCAGGAACGCCTGCCGGTTTGAGAATTCTCTCGATCAGGTCCCGCTTCAACCAGGGCACGCATGCCATCACGTCAATGGCAGTTCGCTTGGCCTCGGTGCCAAGCTCATCGCTGGTGCTCATGGGATTCGTTCATCACTCGATGGCAGATCACGGCGGCCAGAGATGTAACATGAGGTTGCGAAACACGAAACGTCTTCATGGCAGCGGCGAGATTCGACCTGGCAACCACGTCAGCGGCAGCCGAGGGTGGATCAAGGGCGGACGCGTGCGCCAGCGGGCTCGGTGCGCCCTCGACGGCCCGCGCGATCGGTCGTAAAAGGGCGGCCGACGCGAACGGGAGGTACCGGGGCCGGTGATGGCCGATCGATCGACTGAGGCGCGCGCGAGCGTGCCCGCCCTCGAGGTCGAGGGCCTCGCGCACAATTTCGGCAAGCGCAAGGCGCTGGACGGCGTGAGCTTCACGATCCCGCCCGGCAGCTTCACCGTGCTGCTCGGCCAGAACGGCGCCGGCAAGACGACGCTGTTCAATTTGATCACCCGCCTGTACAGCAACCGCACGGGCAGCATCCGGATCTTCGGCACGGAGGTCAGGAAGTACCCGAGCCGGGCGCTCGCCCAGCTCGGCGTGGTGTTCCAGCAGCGCACGATCGATCTCGACATCTCGGTCATGCAGAACCTTTTGTACGCCGCCGGCCTGCAGGGCATTCCCCATGGGGAGGCGAAGCGGCGCGCAGAGGCCGAGCTCGCCCGCTTCGAGCTGACCGAACGCGCCCGCGACCAGGTGCGCCAGCTGTCGGGCGGCCAGCTGCGCCGGGTCGAGATCGCGCGCGCCCTGCTGCACCGGCCGCGGCTCTTGTTGCTGGACGAGCCGACCGTCGGCCTCGATATCGGCTCGCGTCAGGGCATTCTCGACCACGTGCGCCGGCTGTGCGCCGAAGACGGCCTGGGCGTGCTCTGGGCGACCCATCTGATCGACGAGGTGCACGCCGACGACCAGGTGATCGTGCTGCATCTCGGCCGGATCCGCGCGCTCGGCGACGGCGCCGCGATCTGCGCCAAGGCGGACGCGCGCGACCTGCGCCACGCGTTCACCAAGCTGACCACGGAGGCGCGCGCGGCATGAGCGTAGCCAGCCTGGACCATGCCCTGCCAGCCCGCGCCGGCGGGCTGACGCTTGGTCACTATCTGCGCGCGGCGCGGGTGATCATCACGCGCGAGGCGCTGCGCTTCATCTACCAGCGCGGTCGCTTCATCGCCGCCCTGGTGCGACCGCTCGTCTGGCTGTTCATCTTCGCCGCCGGGTTCCGCTCGGTGCTCGGCGTGTCGATCCAGCCGCCGTACCAGACCTACATCCTGTACGAGGTGTACATCACGCCCGGTCTGCTCGGCATGATCCTCCTGTTCGCCGGTCTGCAGAGCTCGCTCGCCATGGTCTACGACCGCGAGATGGGCAGCATGCGCGTGCTGCTGGTGAGCCCCCTGCCCCGCTGGTATCTCCTGTTCTGCAAGCTGCTCGCCGGCACGCTCGTCGCCGTGGCGCAGTGCTATGTGTTCCTCGCGATCGCCTGGTTCTGGAAGGTCCAGCCGCCGCCGATCGGCTATCTCACCGTGCTGCCGGCGCTCGTGCTCGCGGGCTTCATGCTCGGCTCGCTCGGGTTGCTGATGTCGTCGTTGATCAAGCAGCTCGAGAACTTCGCCGGCGTGATGAACTTCGTGATTTTCCCGATGTTCTTCGCGTCGTCCGCGCTCTACCCGCTCTGGCGCGTGCGCGAGTCGAGCGTGCTCTTGTGGCAGATCTGCTGGGCCAACCCGTTCACCCACGCGGTCGAGCTGATCCGCTTCGCCCTGCATGCCCAGTTCGCGCCGATCCCCTTTGCGGTCACGCTCGGCTGCACGGTCCTGTTCCTCGGGCTCGCGGTCTGGGGCTACGACCCCGGGCGCGGCTTCATGGAGGCCCGCCGCGCCGCCTGAAATCGCAAGACTCAGTTAACCGCAGCGGCTGCTTTTATGAGAATCGAGCACGCACATAATTCCACAGCGCAATCGGGATAAAGAGGACGAGAAACCAAAGCTTCTTCAGAAAGATAACCGCGACCACCAAAAGGCTCTTGCCGAGCTTCGCCCCAAGCGCAGCCGCAATTAGGCCCCCAGCCCCGACCGCCGCTACAGTGTCGCCGGTTCTGAAAACCTGGTATCGACTGCCACTACCGAATTCATAGGCGTCAGCAATTCTGTTGGCGATGCTCTGACCGTCAGTCGACGGAAAATCTGCGCTCTCCTGAACTAGGGTTATTTCCTCATACCCGTGACGGCCGAAATCGTAGATAACCATATTGACGAGTGGAGGATCGACCCAAACTGCGCTTCAATTGCATAGTATGCCACGGAGTTCGGCCGATCTAGCGTAGGCTTGATTATCCAGCTTAGTGGACGAACTTCGTACAGAGTTCATCGACATCAAGCTCTTGCCAGTCGTCCATCCGAACATAGCCCACCGGATCATACGAAAAGTACAACTCAAACTCGTCGCTCGACCAATAGGCCTCGAGGGACAGGTCGACGCTTCCCTTAGATTCAACCGATATTTGGTTCAGCGTCTCTCGATCGGTGACTACCTGATCGACCTCGTTCGTCCTGAGGGTGCTCCCACGAGGCAATGCATGCTCCACTTGTGCCCCATCCGCCGACGAAGCCACCAGGGGTGCGAAGCAAATCGCTAGGGCGCAGGAGCGAATCATCAGATGTTCCCTCAATGAGAGATATCTCAGGGCAATATTCTACCATTCCGTTAGCGGCAGGGCAACCGAAAGGTTGGCGTGGTAGCCGGTGCGTTAACCCGCCAGAGCGAGCGCGGGCAGCTCGCTCGCCAGAGCGGCGCGGCACTGCTCGAGCGCGGCGGGATCGAAGCGGCGCTCGCGCGCGAGCGGCACCTCGATTTCGCGCAGCACGCGGGTCGGCGCCGGCGCCAGCAGCGCGATCCGCTCGGCGAGCGTGATCGCCTCGCGCAGATTGTGGGTGACGAACAGCACGGTCGCCGGGTGCGCGCGCAGCGTGTCGAGCAGCAGCCGGCGCAGGCGCTCCGCGGTCGGCTCGTCCAGCGAGACGAACGGCTCGTCCATCAACAAGAGCGTCGGCTGGATGATGAAGGCTCGGGCGAGCGCGACCCGGCGCGCCATGCCGAGCGACAGCCGGGTGGGGTACACTGCGCGCACGTCAGCGAGACCCATTTCGGCGAGCCACTCGGCGACCTTGGCCTCGCCATACGGATCGTCGGCCAGCACGAGCTTCAGGTTGTCCTCGACGGTCAGCCAGGGCAGCAGGCGCGGCTCCTGGAAGACGTAGCCGATGCGCGCGGGCTCCGGCAGCGAGACCTCGCCGGCAAAGTCCGGATCCAGCCCGGCGACCACGTTCAAAAGCGTGCTCTTGCCGCAGCCCGAAGGGCCGAACAGAGCGGTAAAGCCGTTCGGCGCCACCTCGAGCCTGAAGTTCTCGATCACCAGCTTGGGCGGGGCGTCGCCGACCGCGGCGAAGCGCTTGTGCTGGACCCTGATCCGGAGGCGCTCAGCGACGCCAGCGGCTGACATGGCGCTCGAGCGGCAGCAGGATGGTCCATTCGATCACCTGGATCACCGCGACGAAGGCGATCGCATAGGCGAGAATGCCGGTCACGTCGAACAGCTGGAAATGAAGCCCGATCTCGAAGCCGACCCCGCTCGAGCGGCCGAGCAGCTCCGTCACGAGAACGATCTTCCAGATCAGGGCGAGACCGGAACGGGCGGCCGCGGCGATATAGGGATAGAGCTGCGGCAGCATGACGTAGGCAAGCGTGCGCCGCCAGCCGAGCCGGTAGACCGTGGCCATCTCGAGCAAACTCTTGTCCAGGGCGAGGGAGCCTTCACGCACCGTGACCACGGTGTTCGGGATCTTGTTGATCGCGACCGCGAGGATCAACGCGCTCTCGACCAGCCCGATCCAGATGTAGGCGAGCACGATCGTGACCAGCGCGGGGATGTTGAGGAGGAACACCAGCCACGGGTGGGCGATCCGGTCGAACAGCGGCGCGCGGCCCATCGCCATGCCGATCGCGGTGCCGAGCGCCATCGCGATCACGAAGCTCGCCGCGACGCGCAGGAGCGTGATGCTCAGGTGGTACGGCAGCTCGCCGGTCGCGGTGTACGCGACGATGGCGTGCAGGACCGCGGCCGGCGCGGGCAGGCGGCGCGGATCGTCGGCGATCAGCGCGGCGACCTGCCACAGGAGGATCAGGCCGGCGATCGAGGCCGCCGGGATCAGCGCCGGGCGCAGCCGAGCCGCGAGGCCAAGGGCCCACGGCTGCGGCGCTGCGGTCTGCCGCTCGAGCGTGCGCGCCTCGCCGGTGCTCGCCACGGCCGCGCTCAGTAGGTCACGCCGGGCCAGAACGTGCCGGGGGCCAGCTCGGTCGCCGCGCCGACCAGCTTTTCGCCGCCGAGCCCGGCGAGCACGGCATACACCTTGGCGGCATCGGCCTGCTCGGCCGCGCCCCAGTGCTCGATGATGCCCGCGCGGTAGCGGCGCTTGATCGCCTCGAACGTGGCGTCGTCCTCGGCCTTGGTCAGCGGCCGGATGCGCTCCCATTCCGCGTCGTTCTGGAGCAGCTCCTTGGCCGCGCGCGACGCATCGGCGAACGCGGCGACCAGCTCCGGGTGCTCATCGACGAAGGACTGGTAGAAGACAAAGCCGAGCTGCGGCGGCACCGTCGTCGCGCCGAGCTCGGCGATCGCGTCCTCGATCCCGACCAGCTGCCTGAATGCCTTGGCATCGAGCCGCGCGGCGTAGTGCCAGTAGTTGAGGACGGCGTCGAGCTCACCGTCCTGCACCTTCTCGTTCAGGAGCGGCGGCGCGCCGTACACCGGCTCGACCTCGGCGGCGAGGTCCATGCCGTGACGCTTGGCCGCAAGCGCCTGGAGCAGGAGCCAGCTCTTGTCGAGCGGCCCGCCGGCGACGCCCAGCTTCTTGCCTTGGAGGTCGGCGAGGCTCGCGATGTCCGAATCCGGCGGCACCATGAGCGCGCCGACCGTGCTGGAGAACGGCACGAAGGTCAGCAGCTGGCCGTCGCTGCGCTGGCGCGATACCCAGAAGTAGTCGTCGACGATGGCATCGACCGCCTCGCCCTGCAGCGCCACGTTGGTCGCCTCGCCGCTGCCGAAGCCCTGCACCTCGAGGGTGAAGTGCCGCTGTCGGTCCAGGCCGTGGTGCTTGATGACGTCGAGCTCCCAGTTGACGGTGCCGAACTCGAGCACGCCGACCTTGATCGTGCCGAGATCCTGGGCGGCGGCCGTCCAGGACGCCAGCGCGACCGCGAGCGCTACAAAGCCTCCTGCGACGTGCCCCGCTCGGATCACATCCGCCCTCCCTGGTGCCCGTGCGCCGCGCGCGATCGCCTCTTTGGACCCGCGGCGCCCGGCTCTCGACGCATCCTTAACTTAGAGACCTTGCCGGCCGGCGCAATGGGAGTCGCCGCGGCAGGCGCCCGCTCGTGCGCCCGCGCGATGCTCGGTCATGCTCCGAGACCGAGCCGGTCGACGTTGGCGACCGAGGCGGCCGCCCATGCGCTTGCGCAACGCTCGATCGTACGCCTGACCCGACGATCGCTGCTCGGCCCCGTCGTGGGCGCGTCTGCGCCAAGTCCAAGCCTGCGGCCGGCTCTTCACGGGGTGTCATCGGGCACTGGCGGCCCGCCGTGCGCGCGCCGGGCACGTTTGATCGGCGCCGACCGCGGCGGGAGCGAGGGTCTCGCGCGTGGTGCTCCGCTCCAGGCCGTCCGAGGCGGAGAAGGGAGCGCATCGATTATCCTTAGCCAGCCTCCGGAACCGGCGGTTCATTCCTTCGCAAGCGTCCGCCACCTCATACGGCGTGTCGGCGTCTACGCTCGCGCCGGCCGCCCGATCCCACAGATGAAGCTGATAATCCCGGCGCTAGGCTCCCGAAAACAGTACAACCAGCGGTGTCAGACATGTGATTCAGGCGCCAGGTCATCGGTCGATCTGAAGAGAACAAGCTGGTCAGGGCGTCCGTAAAATTGTATATATTCGGCGGCTGGCGCTTAAAAGGGAGGAACCTCGGATGAGGACTCTTCTCGCCAGCTTCATGCTCGCTGCGTTGTTGGCGCCCTCGGCCTACGCGCAACAGCGGGAAACCACCCCGGCGCCCGCGCCAGCGGAGCCCGGTGAATTCCTGATCTGGTTCAACACCAATCAGTCGACGCTCACGCCGGAGGGCCTCCGGGTGGTCGCGCAGGCCGCCCAGGCGCACCGGGAGCGGGGCGCCGCGCGGGTCACTGTGGTCGGCCATACCGACACGGTGGGCTCGGCGGCCTACAACCTCCGGCTGTCGGAGAGCCGCGCCGACTCAGTGGCGAACGAACTCATCCGCGAGGGCGTACCGGCGGCCGACATCATCACGATCGGTCGCGGCGAAGAGGACCTGCTGGTGCCGACCGCGGACGGCGTGAACGAGCCGCGCAACCGGCGCGTCGAGATCGTGGTGCCGCAGGCGCCGCCGGCGGCGCCTGTGGCCGAGGCGGTGCCCGAGGTGGAACCCGCCGCGCCGCCCGAGAAGGCGGGCCCGTTCGCGTTCACGATCGGCCCGATGTACGGGCACAACTTCGGGGAGACCAACGACGGCGGCCAAAATGATCTGGTCGGCGCGCAGCTCACGTTCAACGTGCTGCCCGGCTTTCTCGGTGGCGTGGCGCTCAAGCAGGGGCTCCTTACGAGCTTCAACGGCGAGGACGACGGCTTCACCGGACGGTCGGTCGCCGCGCTCGAGTTCGCGCCGGATCTGGGCATCGTGCGGCCGATCCTCGCCGTCAACGGCGGCGGCGTCTACGGCGCGGGCGTGCAAGATGGCGCGGTGGTCGGACCGGAGATCGGCCTGGACATCACCCTCATCCGCAATGTCGCCATGCGCGCCTTCGCGGCCTATGACTACCAGTTCCGCCAACCCGATCTGGACGACGGCATTCTCTGGGGCGGTCTGAACATCGGCGTGCGCTTCTGAGCCGGGCCGTTCGACCCGTTGGGCGCCGCGCCCGAACCCGGCCCCCAGGCTGCCGCGGGCTAGAGGTTTCGGGCGGCGGCCACTTCAGGCCCCCGCCGCTCCATCATCCTGGCGGCATCAGCGGGACGGCCGCTTCGCGTGCCCGGAGTGCGGCGCGCGAGGCGCCCCGTGCCGGGCGTAGCCGCGCCGCCCCGAGGCGGCCCCGCCAGGCGGCAGTGGGGGTCGGGCCAACCCGTCGCACCGTCTTGACCGGCGGTCGATCAGGAAGACTCTCACACGGACCGGCGCGCCGGCGCGGAAGCGGCCCCTGCTCGCGCATCGTCGCTCGGACAACGCCAGCCTGACATAGGCGGGCGCCCGCACCAGCGTGGCGGCGACCGGCGCGCCGCGAGCGGGCAGCAGCGTTCCCGCGCAGCGGTTGTGAGACTGGCGCAGTCTGCTAAGTTCCCCCGCGATCGGAGGATGACGTCGCGATGCCGGGACCCCGCATCTACAATCTGTTCCCGCTGCTGGCGGGACCGGTGCCGCAGTGGTCCGATCACCTCGAGCGCATCGCGGCGATGGCGTTCGACTGGGTGTTCGTCAACCCGTTCCACTACCCCGGCTTTTCCGGCAGCCTGTACGCGGTCAAGGACTACTACCGCCTGCATCCGCTGCTCGCCGCCGACGGCGCCGACCCCCCGAGCCTGCTCAAGGGCTTCACCACGGCCGCGGCCAAGCGGCGCATCGCGGTGATGATGGATCTTGTGATCAACCACACGTCCAAGGACTCGGTGCTGGTCGCCGAGCATCCGGAGTGGTTCCGGCGCGATCCGGATGGCGAGCTGCGCTCGCCGCGCGCGATCGACCCGACCGATCCGCGCAAGTTCACCGTGTGGGGCGACCTCGCCGAGATCGCGTACGACAATCCGAACACTCGTCCGGCGCTGATCGAGTACTGGGTGGAGCTGGTCAAGCACCACCTGAAGCTCGGCTTCAAGGGGTTCCGCTGCGATGCCGCCTATCAGGTGCCGGTCGAGGTGTGGCAGGCGATCGTGCGCGAGGCGAAAGCGCTCGACCCCGCGTGCGCCTTCTTCGCCGAGACGCTCGGCTGCACGCCGGCCCAGGTGCTGGCGCTGCGCCCGGCCGGCTTCGACTTCCTGTTCAACAGCGCCAAATGGTGGGACTTCCGCGCGCCCTGGCTGCTCGAGCAGTACGATCTTTACCGCGAGGTCGCGCCGACCGTCGCCTTCCCCGAAAGCCACGATACCGAGCGCCTCGCGCTCGAGCTCGGCGACCCCGAGCCATCGGAGCTGGAGCGGCATTACCGCCTGCGTTATCTGTTCGCGGCCGCGTTCTCGAGCGGCGTGATGATGCCGATGGGCTATGAGTACGGCTGCCGCACCCCGCTCGACGTGGTCGGCTCGCGCCCCGGCGACTGGGCGTGGGAGACGGCCGAGCCGCGGCTCGATCTCACGGGCTTCGTCGGTGCGGTCAACCGGATGAAGGCGGCGACGCCGGCCCTCAACACCGAGGGACCGCAGAAGAGGGTGACCGCGCCGCACAGTCCGGTGGTCGGGCTGCTGCGCCTGTCGGGCGGCGATGTGGCGTCGTCGGACGACGCCGCGATCGTGCTGATCAACCCCGATCCCGCGCGCCTGCACGGAATTGATCCCGGGCCTTTGCTCAATCAGGCCGGCGGCCGCATCGGGCGGTTCGAGGACGTGACGCCGAACGGCCCGGCGCTGCCGTTCGAGCCCGGTCGGCCGATCAGCCTGGAGCCCTTGACCCTGCGCGTGTTCCGTGGCCACGCCACCCCGCTGCAGCCGATCGCGCGGCGCGGCAAGGCGGCGCGCGACGCGGACGAGAAGCGCCTGCTCGGGCCCGCCGCCAACCGGCTGGTGATCGAGCGGGTCGAGCCCGAGCTGGACTGCGGCCGCCACGCGATCAAGCGGGTGGTCGGCGACGTGGTCGAGGTCCAGGCGGACATCTTCTGCGATGGCCATGACAAGATCGCGGCGTGCATCCGGTATCGGGCACAGGACGAAACGGCGTGGCGCGAGGCGCCGATGGCGTTCCTCGATAACGATCGCTGGGGCGGCCGCTTCCCGGTGCACCGCAACTGCCGCTACTTCTACACGATCGAGGCGTGGCGCGACCTGTTCGAGAGCTGGCGCGCCGAAATCATGAAGAAGCACGACGCCGGGCTCGACGTCGGTCTCGAGCTGAGCGAAGGGCGCGGCCTGATCGAGCGGACGGCGGAGCAGACGAACGGCGCCGATCGCGCCGCGCTGGAGGCGCTGCTCGGCGAGTGGGATGCGCAGCGGGGCGATCAGGGCGCGCTGCTGCACCGCATGCTGGCCGAAGACTTGCGTGCGCTGATGAGCCGCGCCGGTATCCGCACCAATGCGTCGCGCTATGTGCCCGAACTCGAGGTGTTCGTGGACCGGCCGCTCGCCAAGTTCGCCGCCTGGTACGAGATGTTCCCGCGCTCGCAGAGCGGCGACCCCCACCGCCACGGCACCTTCGACGACGTGATCGAGCGGCTGGCCTACGTCCAGGGCATGGGCTTCGATGTGCTCTACTTCACGCCGGTCCATCCGATCGGCCGCACCAACCGGAAGGGCCGCAACAATACGCTGACGCCTGCGCCGGACGACCCGGGCAGCCCGTACGCGATCGGCGGCGAGGCGGGCGGCCACGACGCGCTGCACCCCGAGCTCGGCGACTTCGACGACTTTCACCGGCTGGTCGACGCCGCGCACGCGGATGGTCTGGAGGTCGCGCTCGACTTGGCGATCCAGTGCTCGCCGGACCATCCCTGGATCAAGGAGCATCCGGAGTGGTTCGACTGGCGCCCCGACGGCACCATCAAATACGCCGAGAACCCGCCCAAGAAGTACGAGGACATCGTCAATGTCCACTTCTACCGGGGGGCGCTGCCGTCGATCTGGTACGCGCTGCGCGACGTGGTGCTGTTCTGGATCGGGCATGGCGTGAAGATCTTCCGGGTCGACAATCCGCACACCAAGCCGGTGCCGTTCTGGACCTGGCTGATCCGCGACGTGCTCGACCGCCATCCCGACGTAATCTTCCTCGCCGAGGCGTTCACCCGGCCGAAGATGATGCGCCAGCTGGCCAAGGTCGGATTTACCGAGAGCTACTCCTATTTCACTTGGCGCAACACCAAGCAGGAGCTGACGGAATATCTGATCGAGCTGACCCAGGGCGAAGCCAGGGAGTACATGCGGCCGAACTTCTTCGCCAACACGCCGGACATCAACCCGGTTTACCTGCAGACCAGCGGTCGCGCGGGCTTTCAGGCGCGCCTCGTGCTCGCGGCGACGTTGTCAACCTTGTACGGCATCTACAACGGGTTCGAGCTGTGCGAGGGCACGCCGATCCCGGGCAAGGAGGAGTATCTCGATTCCGAGAAGTACGAGATCAAGGCGTGGGACTACGGCCGCCCCGGCAATATTCGTGACTACGTCGCGCGCGTCAACCGGATCCGTCGAGAGAACCCGGCCCTCCAAGAATTTACGAACCTGCGCTTCTACAATGCCTGGAACGACAATATCATCTATTACGGCAAGATGAGCGCGGCCAAGGACAATATTGTTCTGATCGCGGTCAATCTCGACCCGCACCAGCCGCAGGCGGCCAACATCGAGGTGCCGCTGTGGGAGCTCAACCTGCCGGACTGGGCGGACGTCGAGGCTGAAGACCTGTTCACCGGCAGCAGGTTCGTCTGGCACGGCAAGGTGCAGCGCGTCTGGCTCGACCCGCACGTCAATCCCTGCGCCATCTGGCGGGTCACGCCGCCCGGCCTGCCGGGCTGACCCGATTGCCGCGCCGCCCCACGACCGGAAGCCGAGACGGGATGATCGATCGCAGCCAGGCCGACTGGTACAAGGACGCCGTCATCTATCAGCTGCACATCAAGGCCTTCTATGATGCCAACAACGACGGCATCGGCGACTTCGCCGGCCTGATGCAGAAGCTGGACTACGTGCAGGAGCTGGGCGTCAACACCGTCTGGCTGCTGCCGTTCTATCCCTCGCCGCTGCGCGACGACGGCTACGACATCGCCGACTATCGCAACGTCAATCCAACATTCGGCACGCTCCGGGACGTGCGGACGTTCGTCAAAGCGGCGCACGAGCGCGGCCTGCGGGTGCTCACCGAGCTGGTGATCAACCACACCTCCGACCAGCACCCATGGTTCCAACGCGCCCGCATGGCCAAGCGCGGCTCAGCGCAGCGGAATTACTACGTCTGGAGCGATACTGATCAGCGCTATCTCGGCACCCGCATCATCTTCATCGATACCGAGCCGTCGAACTGGACATGGGACCCGGTCGCGCAGCAATATTTCTGGCATCGCTTCTATTTTCATCAGCCAGATCTGAACTTCGACAACCCGAGCGTTCTACGCGAGATCCTGCGGGTGCTGCACTTCTGGCTGGAGATGGGGATCGACGGCCTGCGCCTCGATGCAATTCCCTATCTGGTCGAGCGCGAGGGCACGATCAACGAGAACCTGCCCGAGACCCACGCCATCCTGAAACGCATCCGCGCCGAGATCGACCGGCATTTCCCCGGGCGCATGCTGCTTGCCGAGGCGAATCAGTGGCCCGAGGACGTGCTGCCGTATTTCGGCGACGGCGACGAGTGCAACATGGCGTTCCATTTCCCGGTGATGCCGCGCATGTACATGGCGATCGCCCGGGAGGATCGGCACCCGATGACCGACATCCTGCGCCAGACGCCAGACATCCCGGAGAACTGCCAGTGGGGCATCTTCCTGCGCAACCACGACGAGCTGACGCTCGAGATGGTCACCGACCGGGAGCGGGACTATCTGTGGGACGTCTACGCCGCCGACAAGCGGATGCGCCTCAATCTCGGCATCCGGCGCCGCCTCGCGCCGCTGATGGACAACGACCTGCGCAAGATCCAGCTGATGAACAGCCTGCTGCTATCGATGCCGGGCACGCCGATCATGTACTACGGCGACGAGATCGGCATGGGCGACAACATCTATCTTGGCGACCGCGACGGCGTGCGCACGCCGATGCAGTGGTCGCCCGACCGCAACGCCGGCTTCTCGCGCGCCGATCCCGCCCGGCTGTACCTGCCCCCGATCATGGATCCGATCTACGGCTTCGATGCGGTGAATGTCGAATCGCAGCAGCGCGACCCGTCGTCCCTGCTGAACTGGATGAAGCGGATGATCACCGTCCGCCAGCAGCATCCGGCGTTCGGCCGCGGCACCCTGCGCCTGCTCTATCCGCGCAACCGCAAGGTCCTGGCCTATCTGCGCGAGCACGAGGGCGACAAGATCCTGTGCGTGGCCAATCTCGCCCGCTCGGCGCAGGCGGTCGAGCTCAATCTCGGCGAGTTCCGCGGCCATGTCCCGGTCGAGGTGCTGGGGCGCAGCCCGTTTCCGCCGATCGGCGATCTGCCCTACCTGCTCACGCTGCCCGGCTATGCGTTCTACTGGTTCGTGCTCGCCGAGGAGGCGGCGCTGCCGCGCTGGCACGAGCCCGTGCCGGAGCCGCTGCCCGACTTCATTACCCTGGTCATGCGCAACGGTCTGAGCACGCTGATCGAGGGGCCGAGCGGGCGTCAGCTCGCCCGTGACGTCCTGCCGGCGTTCCTCGCCAACCAGCGCTGGTTCGGCGCCAAGGATCAGCAGATCACCGCCACGACGGTGGCGCACTGGGCGGAGCTTGCCTCGAGCCGGGGCCGCTATCTGCTCGCCGAGATCGAGGTGCAGTTCGCCGGGGGCGCGGCGCCGCGCCGCTACTTCCTGCCTCTTGCGACCAGCTACGACGATCAGGCGCTGACCCATGGCTGGCCGCTGTTGTCCTTCGCGCTCGCCCAGGTGCGACGGGGCGCCAAGGTGGGGGCGCTGTACGACGCGATGGCCGGGCCCGATTTCCCGCTCGCCGCATTCGAAGCGATCCGTGCCGGCACCGAATTGCCGAGCCCGAACGGCACCGTCCGGTTCTGGAAAACGTCCGCTGCGAGCCGGGTCAAGGTGCCGGCGAACGTCGAAGTCAAGCGGCTCTCGGTAGAGCAGAGCAATTCCTCGGCCGTGATCGGCAACCGGCTGGTGCTCAAGACCTACCGCAAACTGGCGCCGGGCGCGCAACCGGACATCGAGATCGGCCGCTTCCTGGTCGAGAAGGCACGCTTTGCCAATACGCCGCCGCTGCTCGGGGCGATCGAACGCAGGGGCGGGGATGGCCAGACGACCGCTCTGGCCGCGGCGTTCGGCTTCGTGCGCAACCAGGGCGACGGCTGGGTCTACACGGTCGAATATCTGCAGCGCACGCTCGACCAGCTGCGTCTGGTCGCTGCCGCGGAGCACCCCGAAAGCGCCGCCCTCGCGCACGAGCCGCATGCGTTCTATCTCGCTCAGGCGCGGGTCCTGGGGCAACGTACCGCCGAGCTGCACCGGGCGTTGGCGACCCCGACCAATGATCCCGCGTTTGCCGCCGAACCGATCACGCGGGCCGACCTCAGGGCATGGCAGCGGGCAACGCGCCACCAGGCAGAAGCGGCGTTCAAGTCATTGCGACAGATGCTGCCGAAGCTGGAGGGGGCCGCGCGCGAGCAGGCCGAGAAGGCCCTGGCCCGGCGCCCCGCCTGCCACGCCCGAATCGATGCGCTGGCGGAAACCGGGATCAGCGCGGTCAAGACCCGGATTCACGGCGATTATCATCTCGGCCAGGTACTGGTCGCGCAGAACGACTTCTACATCCTCGATTTCGAGGGCGAGCCGGCGCGCCCGCTCGCCGAACGCCGCGCCAAGTGCTCGCCGCTCAAGGACGTCGCGGGCATGCTGCGCTCGTTCGATTACGCCGCCTGGGCCGCGGCGGTGAGTCTGAGCGAAACCCATCCGGGCAGCGCCGATCTGGTCCGAGCTCTTACCGAAGCGTGGCGCCGTGCCTCGGCGCAGGCATTCCTCGATGCCTATCGCGAGGCGATCGCGGGCTGCCCGAGCTATCCCGGGAACGAGCTCGAGGCCGGACGCCTGCTCGATTTCTTCCTGCTCGACAAGGCCCTGTACGAGATCTGCTACGAAGCCGCCAATCGACCGGACTGGATCCGGATCCCGCTTAACGGCGTCACCAGCGTGCTGGGGCCGGAGGCAGCGCGCAATGATCAGGACTAAGGCACGGAAGGGGTCGACCGACCGCGTCGCGGCCGAGGCCCTGGCGCGCGGTGACCACGGCGATCCTTTCGGCGTGCTCGGCCCGCACGTCGACGACTCCGGCGGGGTCGTGGTGCGCACCTTCCAGCCGCATGCCGCGCGGGTGTGGCTGATCGATGCCGGGTCGGGCCGGTCGATCGGCGAAATGTCGCGCGCGCATGCCGACGGGCTGTTCGTCTGCCACCTGGCCGATCGCACCGCGCCGTTCCCTTATCGTCTGCGCCTCGAGGTCGACGGCAATACCGTCGAGATCGACGATCCCTATCGGTTCCCGCCGATCCTGGGCGAGCTGGACGCCTACCTGATCGGCGAAGGCAATCACCTGCGGCTGTACGAACGGCTCGGCGCGCACCCGATGACGCTCGACGGCATCGCCGGCGTGGCGTTCCTGCTGTGGGCGCCGAACGCCAAGCGGGTCTCCGTGGTCGGCTCCTTCAACAGCTGGGACGGCCGGCGCCACCCCATGCGCAAACGGGTCGAATGCGGCGTGTGGGAGCTGTTCATTCCGGGGATCGACCGGGGCGAGGTGTACAAGTACGAGATCAAGGGTCCGCGCGGCGAACTGCTGCCGCTCAAGGCGGACCCCCTCGCGTTTGCCGCCGAGCGTCCGCCGCGCACCGCCTCGGTTGTGCACGGCCTGGGCGAGCCGGCGTGGTCGGAGGGCGCGTGGCTGGCTGCCAGGGCGGCGGCGAGCGCCCGCAACGCGCCGATCTCGATCTACGAGTGCCATCTCGGCTCCTGGATGCGCGTGCCCGAGCACGGCAACCGGTATCTCACCTACGACGAGCTCGCCGACCGGCTCGTGCCCTACGTCGCCGAGATGGGCTTCACCCATCTCGAGCTGCTGCCGGTCTCGGAATATCCGTTCGACGGCTCGTGGGGGTACCAGCCGATCGGGCTGTTCGCGCCGACCAGTCGGCACGGCGATCCGGCGGCGTTCGCGCGCTTCGTCGACCGCTGCCATGCCGCCGGCATCGGCCTCCTGCTCGACTGGGTGCCGGGTCATTTTCCGACCGATCCCCACGGGCTCGGTTATTTCGACGGCACCCACCTGTACGAGCACGCCGACCCGCGCCTCGGCTATCATCTCGACTGGAACACCCTGATCTACAACTACGGCCGGCGCGAGGTCGCCAATTTCCTGCTCGCCAATGCCTTGTTCTGGCTGCGCCATTACCACGTGGACGGTCTCCGAGTGGATGCCGTCGCCTCGATGCTGTACCTCGACTACTCGCGCCAGCCGGGGCAATGGATTCCGAACAAGTATGGCGGCAACGAGAACCTGGACGCGATCGCATTCCTGCGCCGGCTCAACGAGCTCGCCTACGGCGAGGCCGAGGGCGCGATCACCGTCGCCGAGGAGTCGACCGCTTGGCCGAGCGTGTCGCTGCCGACCTATCTCGGCGGCCTCGGCTTCGGCTACAAATGGAACATGGGCTGGATGCACGACACGCTCAGCTACATCAGCGAGGACCCGGTCTATCGCAAGTATCACCACCACCAGCTGACCTTCGGCCTGATCTACGCCTTCACCGAGAATTTCATCCTGCCCCTGTCGCATGACGAAGTGGTCCACGGGAAAGGCTCGCTGCTTGGCAAGATGCCGGGCGACCGGTGGCAGAAGTTCGCCAATCTGCGCGCCTACTTCGGCTTCATGTTCGGCCATCCGGGCAAGAAGCTCTTGTTCATGGGCGGCGAGCTGGCGCAGGAGCGCGAATGGAATCATGACGCGAGCCTGGACTGGCATCTCCTCGATGACCCGATGCATCGGGGCGTGCAGACGCTGGTGCGCGATCTGAACCGCCTCTATCGGGAGCTGCCGGCGCTGCATCAGCGCGACAGCGAGGCCTCAGGTTTCGAGTGGCTGGAGCTGCACGACAGCGAGCAGAGCGTGCTGGTGTTCATGCGCAAGGCCGCTGACCCGGCGGGCAACGTCGTCGTCGCCTGCAACTTCACGCCGGTGCCGCGGCGCGGCTATCGGGTCGGCGTGCCGCTGCCGGGCTTTTACCGTGAGCGCCTCAACACCGACGCGGAGGTCTACGGCGGCGCCAACATCGGCAACGGCGGCGGCATCATGGCCGAGGACGCCCCCTCCCACGGCCGGCCGCACTCGCTGTCCCTCACCCTGCCCCCCTTGGGAACGGTGATTCTCGAGCACCAGCCGCATTGAGCAGCGCAGAATGGCCGCGGCGCTGATGACCGTGTGGCCGGGGCGGCCGCACCCGCTTGGCGCCACCTGGGACGGCAGCGGGGTCAACTTCGCCCTGTTCTCGGCGCATGCCACCCGCGTCGAGCTGTGCCTGTTCGATCGCGACGGACGGCGCGAGATCGCGCGCCTCGCGATGCCCGAATATACCGATGAGGTGTGGCACGGCTATCTCCCGGAGGCCTACCCCGGCCTGCTTTACGGCTACCGCGTCCATGGCCCCTATGAGCCCACCGCGGGCCACCGCTTCAACCCGAACAAACTGTTGCTCGACCCCTACGCCAAGGCGCTGAAAGGCCAGCTGCAGTGGAGCGACGCCCACTACGCCTACCGCCTGGGCAGCGGCCGCGAGGACCTCTCGTTCGATCGGCGCGACAACGCGCGGGGCATGCCCAAATGCGCCGTGGTCGATGACGCCTACACCTGGGGCGACGACCAGCCGCCCGGCGTGCCCTGGGGCGAGACGATCACCTATGAGGCCCATGTGCGCGGCATGACCATGCGCCACCCGGGGGTGCCGGCGCATCTGCGCGGCACGTTCGCCGGTCTCGGCCATCCGGCGGTGATCGACCACCTGCTCGAGCTCGGCATCACCGCGATCGAGCTGATGCCGGTGCAAGCCTTCGTCCAGGACCGTCATCTGCTCGCCCAGGGTCTCACCAATTACTGGGGCTACAACCCGATCGGCCTGTTCGCGCCCGAGCCGCGCTATCTGGCGGGCGGCGCGATCGGCGAATTCAAGACCATGGTCAAGCGCTTCCACAACGCCGGCATCGAGGTGATCCTGGACGTCGTCTACAATCACACCGCCGAGGGCGACCACCTCGGCCCGACGCTGTCGTTTCGCGGCATCGACAACGCCACCTATTACCGCCTCCGGCCGGACAATCCGCGCTTCTATGTCGATGACACGGGCTGCGGCAACACCATCGACATGAGCCACGCGCGCGTGCTGGAGCTGGTCACCGATTCCTTGCGCTACTGGGTCGAGCAGACGCACGTCGACGGCTTCCGCTTCGACCTGACCACCACGCTCGGACGCGAGGCCAACGGCTTCGATCCGAATGGCGGCTTCTTCGACGCGATCAGGCAGGACCGGGTGCTGGGCGGCGTCAAGCTGATCGCCGAGCCGTGGGATCTCGGGCCCGGCGGGTACCAGGTCGGCAACTTCCCGCCGGGCTGGTTCGAGCTGAACGACCGCTTCCGCGACGTGGTGCGCCAGTACTGGCGCGGCGACGACGGAATGCTGCCGGAGCTGGCCGCCCGCCTGACCGGCTCGGCCGACCTGTTCGACCGGCGCGGCCGGCGCGCCTGGACCAGCGTCAACAAGGTCACGTCCCACGACGGCTTCACCCTGCAGGACGTGGTCTCGTACAATCATAAGCACAACGAGGCCAACGGGGAGAATAACCGGGACGGGCACAACGCCAATCACTCGTGGAATCACGGGGTCGAGGGGCCGACCGAAGATGCCGCGATCAATGCGTTGCGCGAACGCCAGAAGCGCAATCTGCTCGCCACCCTGCTGCTCGCGCAGGGCACGCCCATGCTGCTCGGCGGCGACGAGATCGGTCGCACCCAGGCCGGCAACAACAACGCCTATTGCCAGGACAACGAAATCAACTGGTTCGATTGGGCGGGGGCCACCGAAGCGGATCAGATCCTCATGGAATTCGTGCGGCGCCTGATCGCGTTGCGCAAGACGCATCCGGTGCTCCGGCGCACCCGCTTCCTGCACGGCCGCGAAGCGTCGCCGGACGGCGTCAAGGACATCACCTGGTTCAGCCCGGCCGGCCGGGAAAAAACCGCTGAGCAGTGGCAGGACCGGCACGCGCGCTGCCTCGGGCTGATGCTGAACGGCCGGGCCGGGAGCGAGCGTGCGCCGGACGGGCGCCCGGCAGACGATCAGGTGCTGCTGATCATCTGCAACGCGCACCACGGCGTAGTGCCGTTCACGTTGCCATCGATCCCCGGCGGGCGCGGGTGGCGCCGACTGCTCGACACCATCGACCCCGAGCTTTCCGAGGACACGACCGTTCGCCCGGCGATGCAACCATTCAGCGTGCCCGCACGTTCTCTGATCCTGTTCGTCGCGCAGTCGGATTGAGATCGGGGGAAATGTCCGAGAACTACGTTCACCAGATGCCGTTCGGGGCCGAAGTGCTGCCCGACGGCCGGGTCCGCTTCCAGCTGTGGGCGCCGAGCCAGGCGGCGGTCGCGCTGGCGCTCGAAGACGAACAGCGGACCCTGCCCATGGCTCCGCTCGAGGACGGCTTCTTCGGTCTGGTCACCGACGCCGCCCGGGTCGGCAGCCGCTACCGCTTCCAGCTGGAAGACGGCTTGCGCGTACCCGATCCGGCGTCCCGCTGCCAACCAGACGACGTGCACGGGCCGAGCGTGGTGGTCGACCCGCGGGCGTACGCCTGGCAGCACACCGCCTGGCGCGGCCGGCCCTGGGCGGACGCCGTGCTGTACGAGCTGCACGTCGGCGCGTTCACCGAGGATGGCACGTTCGATGGCGTGCGGCGCAAGCTCGACTACCTCGCCGAGCTCGGCGTGACCGCGATCGAGCTCATGCCCGTCGCCGAGTTCGCCGGCACGCGCAACTGGGGCTACGACGGCGTCATGCCGTTCGCCCCCGACGCGGCCTACGGCAGCCCCGACGATCTGAAGCGCCTGATCGACGAGGCGCACGGGCGCGGACTCATGATGTTCCTCGATGTCGTCTACAATCACTTCGGCCCCGAGGGAAACTACCTGCCCCGCTACGCCGCGAGCTTCTTCGAGCCGGACGAGCACACGCCCTGGGGCGCCGCGATCAACTACAAGGTCCGGGCGGTGCGCGCGTTCGCGCTCCACAACGTGCTGTACTGGCTCGAGGAGTTCCGCTGCGACGGCCTGCGCTTCGACGCGGTCGACCGGATCATCGATCGCGGCGAGGAGCACATCCTGAAAGAAATCGCCGCCATGGTCAGGCGCACGCTCCCGGCCGAGCGCCACCTCCATCTGGTGCTCGAGAACGACAGCAACCAGGCCCATCTGCTCGAGCGCGACGAAGAAGGCCGGCCAGTCTACTACGATGCGCAGTGGAACGACGACGTTCATCACGTCTATCATCACCTGCTGACCGGCGAGGCGGACGGCTACTACGCCGACTACGCGACGGGCGCGCACGAACGTCTGACCCGTGCGCTCAGCTCCGGCTTCGTCTACCAGGGCGATGTGTCCGAATACCGGAACGGCGCGGTGCGCGGCGAGCCGAGCGCGCATCTGCCGCCGACTGCCTTCGTCGGGTTCCTGCAGAATCACGACCAGGTCGGCAACCGCGCGTTTGGCGAGCGCATCGCCGATCTGGCCACGCGCGAGGCGGTCCAGGCGATGCAGGCGATCTTGCTGCTCGCGCCGCAGGTCCCGCTTCTGTTCATGGGCGAGGAATGGGGCGCGACCCAGCCGTTCTGCTTCTTCACCGATTTCCACGACGAGCTCGCGGATGCGGTGCGCGAGGGGCGGCGGCGCGAGTTCAAGCGGTTCCCCGAGTTCGCGAGCGAAGCGGCGCGGGCGCACATCCCGGATCCGAACGCCTGGTCGACGTTTGCTGCCTCGCGTCTGGACTGGTCGGTGCCGGAGCAGCCGGAGCACAAGGCATGGCTGGAGCTCGTGCGCAGGCTGCTGCGGATCCGCCATGAGACGATCGTGCCGCGGCTTGGCGGCATCCGCGGCCAGGCCGGCAAAGCCACGACGCTGGGCGACAGCGCGCTCCGGGTCGCCTGGACGCTCGCCGACGGCAGCACGCTGGAGCTGATCGCCAATCTCGCCGATCGGGCGAGCGCGGTGACGCTCGCGGACGAGGCCGGGGGCGACATGCTGTTCGCGAACCCTCGGGACCTTCCGGGAGAGCTGCGCGCCGGGCCCCTGCCGCCGTGGGCGGTCCTGTGGCTGTTGCATCCGCGCGCCGCATGAGCGCGCGCGAGCCGATCCGACAGCTCGGCGAGCTCTACGGCATCGATTCGAGCTACACCGACTTCTTCGGCAAGCGGCGCCAGGTCCCGCTCGCGACCGAGCGCGCCCTGCTCGAGGCCATGGGCGCCGCGGTAGGCAGCGCGCGCGAGATCGCCGACAGCCTGCGCGAGGCGAACGCACGACCCTGGCGGCGCATGCTGGCACCGGTGCGCGTGGTCGCGGCGCCCGAGCCGCTTGAGGTCACCTTCACCCTGCCGGCCGGGCTCGGCGGCGCGACCATCGACTGGACGCTCGCCGAGGAGACCGGCGTCGTGCACGAGGGCCGGCTGACGCCGGACGAGCTGCCGGGGGTCGCCGCCGCGGAGGTCGACGGCACGACCTACCGCCGCTGGCGTATGGCTCTGCCGTCCTCCCTGCCCCACGGCTATCACCGGCTGTCGATGGCGGCGCGCGGCGATGCGCGCGCACGCAGCTCGCTGCAGCTGATCGTGGCGCCGGCCCGCTGCCACGGGCCGGCATCTCCGTCCCGGCTCTGGGGGGTGACCGGACAGCTCTACGGGTTACGCTCGGGGCGCAACTGGGGCATGGGCGACTTCACCGATCTCGCCGACCTGACCGAGCGCGCCGCGGCGCTGGGCGCGAGCGCCGTCGGCATCAATCCGCTGCACGCGCTGTTCCCGGCGGATGCCAACCACGTCAGCCCGTATTCGCCGTCCAGCCGGCTGTTCTTGAACGTGTTCTACCTCGACCCCGAGGCGGTGCCCGACCTCGCCGAGAGCAGCGAGGCCCGCGCCCTGCTCAACGACGCCGGCGTTCGGCGCGAGCGGGAACAGGCCCGCGCCGCCGGACTGGTCGATTATCCGGCGGTGTGGCGGCTCAAGCTGCGCGTGCTCGAGCACCTGTTCGCGTCGTTCCAAAAGCGGCACCTTGCGGCTTCGAGCGAGCGCGCGCGGGCGTTCCGCGCCTTCCGTGCGGAGATGGGCGGCGCGCTCGAGCAGCATGCAGTGTTCGACGCCCTGCACGAGCATGCGTTGCAGACCGGGAAGGGCTGGTCCTGGCACGACTGGCCGGCGTCGCTGCGCCGGCCCGACACCCCTGAGGTCGCCGCGTTCGCGCGCGAGCACCGTGAGCGCGTCGACTTCTTTGCCCACCTGCAGTGGCTCGCCGATCAGCAACTCGCGGCCGCGCAGAGGCGCGCCCGCGCCGCCGGCATGCCGCTCGGCCTGTACCAGGACATCGCCGTCGGCGTGAATCCCGCCAGCGCCATGGCCTGGGCCAATCCGGCCGTCACCCTGAGCGGGGTCAGCGCGGGCGCGCCGCCCGACTGGTTCAATCTCGAAGGGCAGAACTGGGGGTTGGCGCCACTATCCCCGGTCGGCCTGCGCGAGACTGGCTATGCGGTGTTTGCGGCGGCCCTGCGCCACAACATGCGCCACGCCGGCGCCGTGCGCATCGACCACGTCATGGGGCTGCAGCGCCTGTTCTGGATCCCGGCGGGCGCCGCGCCAGCCGAGGGCGCCTACGTGCGCTACCCGTTCGCCGACCTCGCGCGCATCATCGCGCTGGAGTCGGAGCGCCATCGCTGCGTGGTGATCGGGGAGGACCTGGGCACGGTCCCGCGCGGCTTCCGGCCGGCGATGCAGCGCGCGGGCATGATGTCGTGCCGGGTGCTCTACTTCGAGCGCGCGCAGGACGGCGCGTTTGCCCCACCCGAGGCGTATCCGCGCCAGGCTCTGGTCTCGGTCTCGACCCATGACCTGCCGACACTGCGCGGCTTCTGGACCTCGCGCGATCTCAGATGGCGCGAGCTGCTCGGGCGCTTTCCGGACGAGGCGGCGCTGGTGAACGCCCGGGCCGAGCGCGCGCGCGACCGTGTCCTGCTGCTGCGCGCCCTGCAGCGCGCCGGCCTGCTGCCCGCGGGCACCGATCCGGAGCGGCCGCCGGATGAGCTGTCCGACGAGCTGGCACTGGCGGCGCATCGCTACCTCGCCGCCACTCCCGGCAACCTTGTCATGGTCCAGCTGGAGGACGCATTCGGCGAAGAGGAGCAGCCGAACCTCCCGGGCACGGTGGAGCATTTCAACTGGCGCCGGAGGCTCGGGCGCACCCTCGAGGAGCTTGCGGACGTGCCTCTTCTTCGTGAAATCGCGGGCGCGATGGTGGCTGCCGGACGCAGCTGCCGGAAGTAACCATGCCGCCGCCGATCGTGCCGCGGGCGACCTACCGGGTGCAGTTCCACAAGGACTTCGGATTTGATCAGGCGCGCGCCATCGTGCCGTACCTGGCCGCGCTCGGCATCAGCCACCTGTACGCGTCGCCGCTCACGATGGCGCGCCCCGGCTCGACCCACGGCTACGACGTGATCGACTTCAACCGCCTCAATCCCGAGCTCGGCGACGAGACCGCCTTCGAGGCGCTGATCGCCGAGCTGCACGCCCACGACATGGGGCTCCTCCTCGACTTCGTGCCCAACCACATGGGGGTCGGCTCTGACAATCCCTGGTGGCTGGACGTCCTGGAGTGGGGCCCGCTGAGCCCGTTCGCCACGTTCTTCGACATCGACTGGGAGGCGAGCGCGCGCGGGGTGCGCGGCAAGGTGACCCTGCCGGTACTCGGCGATCAGTACGGCAAGGTGCTCGAGGCGGGCGAGCTCAGGCTGCAGTTCGAGGCGGCCGAGGGCACGTTCCACGTCGCCTATCACAACGAACGCTTCCCGATCGCGGTACGCCGCTATCCGCAGCTGCTCCACGCGACCGCCGGCCTCTTAGATCGCAGCGGTGGGCCGCTGTTCGAGCTGGCTGACCGGTTCGCGGCGCTGTTCGCGGAGGATGCGCCTGGCGCGCAGTGGGCCGTGCGTCGGCAGGAGGCGTTCGGGCTCAAGGCGGTGCTCGCCGAGAGTGCGCGCGATCCCGCCGTTCGCGCCGCCCTCGAGGCCGCGGTCGCCGCGCAGAACGGCACGCCGGGATTGCCCGAATCCTTCCAGGCCCTGCACGAGCTGCTGGAGGACCAGGCGTATCGGCTCGCTTACTGGCGCGTCGCGAGCTCCGAGATCAACTACCGGCGCTTTTTCGACATCAATGAGCTGGCCGGCCTGCGCATGGAGCAGGGCGAGGTGTTCGAGGCGACTCATCGGTTGCTGCTCCGCCTGATCGGCGAAGGCAAGGTGCAGGGCGTGCGCCTCGACCACATCGACGGCCTGTACGACCCCCGCGGCTATTGCCAGCGGCTGCTCTCCCGCGCCGTCGACGTGCTCGCCGAAGGCGCGAACGGCGCACGGTCCGAGATCGACGGTCGCCACGGCCGCCCGATCTATCTCGTGGTCGAGAAAATCCTGGCGCGGCACGAATCGCTGCGCGAGGACCTGCCGGTCGCCGGCACCACCGGCTACGAGTTCATGAGCCTGCTGACCGGCCTGTTCGTCGATCCCGCCGCGGCACGCTCGCTCAGCGCCACCTATCATCGTTTCATCGACCGGGAAGCCGAGTTCGATCAGCTGGTGCTCGCCGCCAAGCAGCAGATCCTGCGCTATTACCTCAACAGCGAGCTGCACGTGCTCGGGCACGAGTTCTACCGCCTCGCCCAGCAGAGCTGGCTGACCCGCGACTTCACGCTGACCGGCCTGCGCGAGGCGCTTGCCGACATCATCACGCGCTTTCCGGTGTATCGAACGTATATCAACGAAGACGGCGCCAGGCCGGAGGACCGGCGCTATCTCGACTGGGCGGTGAGCCGGGCGCGCAAAGAGACCGCGCTGATCGACCACACCGTATTCGATTTCCTGCACGCCGCGCTGTCCACGGACCTGGTCGGCACCCGCGGTTACGAGCGGGGAGAGGTCATCGCCACCGCGATGCACTGCCAGCAGCTGACCGGGCCGGTCATGGCGAAGTCGCTCGAGGACACCGCGTTCTATCGCTACCATCGCCTGATCTCGCTCAACGAAGTGGGCGGCGAACCGGATCATTTCGGCGTCAGCCCGAGCGCGTTTCATCATCTCATGCAACAGCAGCAGCGGCGCCACCCGTTCTCGATGCTCGCGAGCGCGACCCACGACCACAAGCGCGGCGAGGACGTGCGCGCGCGCATCGATGCGCTGAGCGAGTTGCCGTTCGAATGGCGGCGTCAGGTGGGGCGCTGGGCCAGGCTCAACCGCCTGAAGCGGCGTGAGCTCGACCGCGCGCGCGTGCCCGGCCGCAACGACGAGTACCTGCTCTACCAGACGCTGGTCGGCGCCTGGCCGCTCGAGCTGGACACGCCCGACCATCCCGCGCTCGCCGGGTTCACCGAGCGCATCGTCGGCTACATGCTGAAAGCGACACGCGAGGCCAAGGTCCGCTCCAGCTGGGCCGCGCCCGACCTGGACTACGAGGCAGGCCTGGAGCGCTTTGTCCGGCGCATCCTCAATCCCCAGGAAGGGCGGGCCTTTCTGTCGGATCTACTCGCGTTTCAGCCCCGTATCGCGCTGATCGGCGCGCTGAACGGGCTCGCCCAGACCCTCTTGAAGCTCACCGCGCCGGGCGTGCCCGACACCTTTCAGGGGTGTGAGCTGTGGGACCTCAGCCTGGTCGATCCCGACAATCGCCGCCCGGTCGACTTTGAGCGCAGGCGCCAGTCGCTGCGACAGGACGAGGATCCGGTCGCGCTGCTCGCCACTTGGCCGGACGGCCGGATCAAGCAGCATCTCATCGCACGCACGCTCGCGTTGCGACGCTCTCAACCCGATCTGTTCGCGACCGGGAGCTACGAGCCGCTCGAGGTCACGGGGAGCTCGAGCGATCGCATCGTCGCCTTCGCCCGCCGCAGCGGGCAGGAAGCGCTGATCGTGGTCGTGCCGCGCTTGGTCGCGGCCCTGCTCCAGGATCGGGAGCAGCCCTCCCCCGCCCCGGCGGCGTGGGGCGACACGCGCCTCGCGCTGCCACCCGCGCTCCCGGGCAGGCGCCTCTTGAACCATCTGACCGAGCGGCTGGTAGAACAGCCGTGCGGCGGGCTCGTCGTGTCCGCCCTGCTCACGGATTTACCTGTCGCGCTGCTGGTCCCGCACTGAAGTTCTGCTCTGCGCGCCCGGCGCGGCAAATTGTCGCTCAAGCGAGGTCGCGGTTGCCGTCCTAGACGGCGAACTGGGAACCCGGAACCTGTCCGCCCGCCGGCCGTTGATATCTCAAGTCGCACAGAATGGTTGGAGGTGAAGGCATGAACTGGGATCAGATCGAAGGCAACTGGAAGCAGTTCAAGGGGCAGGTTCGGCAGCAGTGGGGCAAGCTCACCGATGATGAGCTGGACCAGGTCGAGGGCCGGCGCGAGGAGTTGGTCGGGCGCATCCAGGAGAAGTACGGGATCGCGCGCGACGAGGCGGAGCGCCAGGTCCGCGACTGGGAGGGTGGTCTCTAAACAGTACAGGGCACTAGTTTGAGGGATGGCCGGCGTCTGCGGACGCCGGCCTTTTTTTATCAACGTAAGCGCTCGCAGTTGACGTGCGACTGAAGGGGACATCCGACGCGACAGGGTTCGGACTTACGGGAGCGGCTCTCGCCAGCGCATGAATCAGCGGTTGTATCTCGCTGGAAGCGAGAGCAAAAAGATAGATAACTCAGCTGGGGCGTAGAACACCCGCGGGGGTGGAACGACGCCGCAGACGCTCGCGCCGACCGGCCCGGGCGTTGCACATAAAGGTCGACTGAGTCGCGCGCCGTGTCCCAAAGTCCGCCTCACTCGCTGCGTGCCTGTCTGGCGCTTTCGCCAGGATCTCGCGGCGCAACGTCAGGCCCTGACCGATAACGTCGCCGCTCTGCAAGCACGGAGCGCGGAGCTGGTCAAATCTGCCGCCCGCCTCGGCAGGAATCATCTCGATCTGCAGTCCGGTCATCCGCCGGTTTCGATGCTTCTGGATAACATGCATCACTTGGTGTTCCGCCGCGTCTACCGCGAAAACGGGGACACGTCACGACCGCCGATCCTGCTGTTTTACGGCCGCGACGTGAGCGCGGTCCTCGGGCACGCGCACCAGCAGCGGCGGCCCAGCCTGGAAGCATGGTATCGCCGGGTGCATCACCGGGACCGGGACGCCTACCGCGCGGCCGAGCATGCCCGAAGCAAGCTCGGCAAGGGCTACATCATCGAGTACCGCTACAAGCACGCGCTGACCGGCGAGTGCCGCTGGGTCCGCGAGACCGCCGCGGCACCCTACGATACCGCATCGGGCCGGCGCCTGTTCGACAGCTACATTCTCGACATCACCGAACAAAAACGCGCTGAGGCGGCGCTGCGGATGAGCGAGGAGCGTTATCGTGCGGTGGTCGAGGACCAGACCGAATACATCCGACGTTTCGACCTCGATCGGCGCCTCACGTTCGTCAACGGCGCCTTATGCGCGCTCTTGCATAAGCGCCGCGAGGAGCTGCTGGGCCTCGATTATCTGCAGGTGATGCCCGAGGTCGAGCCAAACATCGTCCAGGAGCGGCTGCGCTCGCTGACTCCGGCGCATCCCACGGTCAGCTATGAGCTACAGGTCGCATTGCCCGACGGCACGCGCCGTTGGCACGAGTGGACCGACCGCGGGATCTTCGACGAAGCGGGCCGCCTCAGCGAGTACCAATCGGTCGGTCGGGACATCACCGAGCGCAAGCGCGCCGAGCAGCAGGCCCGCTACCTGGCGCAGCACGATCCTCTGACCGATCTGCCCAACCGCGCTCTGCTCGAGGATCATCTGCAATATGCGCTCGCGCAGGCGCAGCGCGATCAGCGTATGATCGCCGTGCTGCTGCTGGATCTGGACGGCTTCAAGCGGGTCAACGACACGCTCGGCCATCTGGTCGGCGATCGGCTGCTGCGCGCGGTGAGCGAACGGTTGCGCCACAACCTTCGCGCCAGCGATGTCGTCGCCCGGTTCGGCGGCGACGAGTTCGCCGTCGTGCAAACCGCGATCAGCGACCCGCGCGCCGCCGTAACCTTGACGCGCAAGCTGCTCGATGCTCTGGCGCGGCCGTTCGAGCTCGCCGGCGAGACCATGCTGCTCGCCGCGAGCGCCGGCGTCGCTCTCTTTCCCGAGCATGGCGCCACGCCGGAAGCGCTGATCGAAGCAGCCGACCTCGCGCTCTATCGCGCCAAGGAAGAGGGTCGGAGCAAGTTCCGCCTGTTCGCGCCCGAGATGGAGGCACGAGCCTCGCAGCGACGCTGTCTCGAGCGCGATCTTCGCACCGCGCTCGAGCGGGACGAGTTCGAGCTGTTCTACCAGCCGCGCATCGACCTGCGAGAGGACCGCAGCACCGGGGTCGAAGCGCTGATTCGGTGGCATCGCCCGGGACACGGGATTCTCTTGCCCGGCGCGTTCCTCGGGGTCGCCGAATCGGTCGGACTGGGGCAGAAGCTCGATAACTGGGTGATCCGCCAAGCCTGTGCCCAGGCGGCGCTGTGGCGCGGCACCGCGGTTGCGCCCAAAGTCGCGGTCAATGTCTCGGCCGCGCAGGTCAATCAGCCGCAGCTCCCTGCGCTGCTGCGCGAGACCCTGGAGCAGACGGCGCTCGCGACCGACCGCCTCGAGCTCGAGCTTACCGAGCACGCGATCATCGACGTCGACAGCGGGACCACGATCGCCAGCCTGCGACGCGTGGCCGCGCTCGGCGTGCAGCTTGCGATCGACGATTTCGGCAGCGGCTTCTCGTCGTTCGCCTACCTGCGCCATCTGCCGGTGCATACGATCAAGATCGACAGCTCGTTCATCGGCCGGATCGGCCGGAATCGGAATGACGAGATCATCATCAAATCAATGATCGAGCTCAGCCATGCGCTAGGCAAACGCGTGGTCGCCGAGGGCGTCGAGACCAGGCAACAGCTCGCGTTCCTGCGCGAGCACGGGTGCGACGAGGCGCAGGGCTTCCTGCTCTCGCCGCCGGTCCAGGCGGGCGAGGTGCTGCGCTGGCTGGTGCCATCGGCGTTCGTGGTTCGGCCGACTCGCGACCTGCGGCGGAGGCGCGCCAGCTGAGCTGGAGCTGAAGGGCGGGCCTCGGGCAGTCTGCGATGTCGACCGACGTGCGCTTGGTCACGATGCTCGCGGTCGTTCAGGCAGCGCCGCGCGGACCGTCGGGTCAGTTAGCATGCGCAGCACGACAACGGTTGCCGCTGCTGCGGTCAGATGCTTCAAGGTATGGCCGCTGACGCTGTTGCCCGACAGGTCGAAGACTTGGCCGTCGAACTGCTCGAGAAGCTTCGATAAGGCATGCGAGTCCATCGCCGCCCCGAAACGCCGATCGCGCCGCCCGGATGGCACTTCATCTCGAGCACATCGAGGCGCCAGTCCGGCGACGCCAGCCGGCTGGCGGCCGCACCCGGTCGGCGCCAGGCGCTGGCCACCACGCCCAACGACTCGAGCCGTCGATAGTCCCATCTGCCATCGAAGGTGCTCGCGAGTTCGGCGTGGAGCTCGAAACTGCGTCGGGCGAGCGGCGCCAGGGGCGAGGCGTCACACCAGTCCAGAGCAAGGAATCCGCCGGACTTGCCCGACGCGGCGCACGCGACGCCGGTCCGCTCGATGACCACGACATCGGCCTGCTTCAGGCTGCAAAAGTAGGCGATGGCCGCCCCGATCACGCCCCCGCCGCAGATCAGCACACGCATGGCCGATCACTCCTCTGACGGAGCCTGCTTGGTCCTGCGGTGGCCGGGGCAGCCGCCGCCCGCGCACCGGCAGGAGCAGGCCGATCGAACCGTACGCCGGTCAGGCCTTCCCCGCCAGCACGGGCGTCGGCTTCACCCCGACGCGCACCGCATCGCCGTGCTCGAAGCGCCCGACTTCCGCGCTCGACACCTGCGCGAGCACGAGGGTGCCATCGGCGAGGCGGACCTGGACGCGCGCGATCGAGCCCAGGAAGCTGACGGCGACGATCCGGTCCGGGCCCGCGGGATCGGGCTTCAGCTCGACCATTTCTGGCCGTACCAGCACGGTGACCGGCCCATCCATGACTGAACCCGGCAGGAGCGGCAGGCGGGCGTCCAGCACCATGGCCGTGCCGCGCTCCGCCGTGCCGGGCAGATGACTGGACAGACCAACGAAGTCGGCGACTCGCGCCGTGCGCGGGCGCTCGTACAGCTCGGCCGGCGGCGCGATCTGCTCCAGCCGGCCGGCAAAGATCACGGCCACGCGATCGGCGATCGCGAGCGCCTCGTCCTGATCGTGAGTGACGAACAGGGTCGTGATGCCGACCTCGGTCTGGATCCGATGGATCTCGTCGCGCAGCTGCGCGCGCACCTTGGCGTCGAGCGCCGAGAGCGGCTCGTCGAGCAGCAGAACCTGCGGCTCGATCGCGAGCGCCCGGGCCAGGGCTACCCGCTGTTGCTGGCCTCCGGAGAGCTGGTGCGGATAGCTCTTGCCCTTGTCGGCGAGATGCACGAGCTCGAGCAGCCGGTCCGCAACGCGCAGCCGCTCCGCGCTCGCCATGCGCCGCAGACGCAGGCCGAAGGCGACGTTGTCGCGCGCGGTCAGGTGCGGGAACAAGCTATAGGCCTGGAACACCATCCCCATGTCCCGTCGGCTCGCCGGCATGTACGTGATATCCCGCCCGTCGAGCAGCACGCGGCCGGAGTCAAGCCGCTCCAGACCGGCAAGGGATCGAAGCGCCGTGGTCTTGCCGCAGCCCGATGGGCCGAGCAGCGCCACGAGCTCGCCAGGGGCGAGGTCGAGCGACAGACCGTCGAGGGCACTCACTGCGCCGAATTTGCGGCGCAGCTCGACCAGCTGCACGTGCACGCCGGAGCGCGGCGTGGCGTCGGACTTTGTTGCCGACGCTTGCGGGGCTCGCTGCGGAAGGCTCATTCGTCCGCCGCGCGCGCTCTGGCGCGGCCGCTCTGGTCGACGTACGACAGCAGGAACAGGAGGCCTGTGGCGAGCAGGAGCGCCGCGAGCGAGACCGCGACCGCGATGCTCGCGTCCCGCTTACCAAGGAGATTGATCGCGACCTGCAACGTCTCGAAGTTCAACAGCGACGAGATCGTGAACTCGCCGAGCACCAGGGCGACCGAGATCAGCGCTGCGGACATGATCGCGCCCATGATGTTGGGCACCACGATCCGCCAGATCACGCCGAACCACGAGCAGCCGAGGCTGCGGCCGGCCTCGGCGAGAGTCACGAGATCGATTGCCGCGAGGCCGGTCGCGAGCGCGCGGTAGGCAAACGGCAGCACGAGGACGACGTATACGAAGGTCAGGGTGTTCGGCGATTCGCCAAACAGGTAGGACACCCACTGGTAGACGGGAGCGAGCCCGACGACGAGGACGATGGCCGGAATCGCGAGCGGCAGGAGACAGACGAACTCGATCAAGCGCGACAGCCCGGGCAGGCGCAGTTGCACCCAGACCATGGTCGGCACGAGCAGGACGAGCACCACCAAGACGGTGAGCGCGGCGAGCTCAAGCGACACCCAGATCGCGGCGAGCAGGTCCGGGTTCGCGCCAATCGCAGTCCAGGCCCTTAGACTGCGTGTTCCGCGCATGCCGCGCGTGGAAAACTCGAGCATCGCCGCGAGCGGCAGCAGCATGAAGGCGCCGATCGAGAGTAGCACCGCCCAGCGCAGCGCGCCGGCGCCAAAGGCGCGCCGGGGCGGAGCGCCGGTCAGCGCAGCCATCGCGACGTTCTCTTCTGCAGCCTGGCATAGATCGTCATGGTCACCGCCACGACCACGATCATGCCCAACGCCAGCGCCTTGCCGACGTTGGCCTGGCCGAGCACGATCTCGCTCGTGAGAAAGGTGCCGATGCGCAGCGACACGAGCGGGCTCGCCTGGGAGATCAGGGCCTTGGCCGTGGCGTAGGCCGAGAAGGCGTTGGCGAACAGAAGCAGCGTGGCGCCGAGAAAGGACGGCCAGAGGACCGGGAAGGCGATGTAGCGCCAGTAGGTCCATGCGCTGCCGCCCAGGCTTTCGCACGCTTCGCGCCACTGCGGCCGCAATCCGTCGAGCGCAGGCAGGAAGACGATCACCATCAGGGGGATCTGGAAGTAAGTGTAGACCAGAGCAAGACCGGGCAGCTCGTAGATCCAGGCGCCCCACGCGAAGGTGTCGATCCCGAGCCGGTCATGCAGAAACAGCGTGACCAGGCCGTTAAACCCGAACGTCGCGAGAAAGGCGAACGCGAGCATCACGCCGCCGAACTGGGCCAGCGTGCCCGAGCCCGCGAGCACGAGACGGCGCAGCAGGCCGGCCCGGTGCCCGACCGAGATCGCCCACGCTAGGAGGCCTCCCAACACCGCGCCGAGCGCGGCGGTGATGGCCGACAGCACGGCCGAGGTCACGAAGGTCTGCAGATAAGTGCCCTGGGCCGCCTGCGCGAGATTGGCAAGCGTGGGCCCGCCTTCGGGGTGCTCGAACGCGCCCAGCACGACCAGGACCGTCGGCCAGAGCAGAAAGAGTGCGACGAAAATGGCAAACGGCAGCACACCCACGTAATCCAGCCACCGGCGCAATCCGCGACCGATGCCGCCATTGGACGTGGCGGCATCGGCGGGAATCGCGGCGGCGACTGGAGAGGGTGGTGGCGAGCCGCGCGGCGTCACTCGACCGCCTTCTCCCAGTTCTCGAGCAGATACTGCTGCTGCTTCGCCAACTGATCCTGGGTCAGGAATACGGGCGTGCCCTTGGCCTCAGGCAGGTTTGCCACGGCCTCTTTGTCGACCGTACCCGCCGCGACCATCGCGTCCAGGCGCACCGGCCGCGCGAAACCTTGCAACCAGATGTTCTGGCCCTCATCCGAGTACAGGAACTCCTGCCACAGGCGCGCCGCGGCGGGGTGCGGAGCGTCCTTGCTGATCGCCTGCACGTAGAAGGCACCGACAACGGCGCCTTCGGGCACGACCAGCTTCCAGTCGCGCTGGCCCTCGAGCGCTGCGGTCTGCGCGACATTCAGATACTCCCAGTCGATCACCACCGGCGTCTGGCCGGACGCGATCGTGGCCGGCGTCGGATCGACCGGCAGGAAGTTGCCGGCTTGCTTGAGCTGACGGAAGAACTCGACGCCCGGCGCGATGTCGTCGGCGGAGCCGCCGTTGGCGAGCGCCGCCATCATCACCCCGTGGAACCCAGCCGATGCCTGGGTCGGATTGCCATTCAGCGCGACTTTCCCTCGGTACTCCGGTTTCAGCAGATCCTTCACGCTGGTCACGGCGGGCACGCTGTCAGCATCGTAGCCGATCGACATGTAGCCGCCGTAGTCGCTGACCCAGAGCCCCTTCGGATCCTTGAGCGCGTCGGGCACGTCGGCCCAGGTCGCGACCTTGTAGGGTGTGAACAGGTCGGTGTTGCGCAGAGCGACGTTGACGCCAAGATCGAACACGTCTGGGGCGCGCGCCTGTCCGCGCAGCTGGTTCGCGGCATTGATCTCGTCCTGGCTGCTGGCGTCCGGCTGGGCGCTGTTGACCTCGATGCCGTACTTCTGCGCGAACGCCTCGATCATCTTGCCGTAGTTGGCCCAGTCCGGCGGGAGCGCGATGACGTTGAGCTCGCCCTCCTCCTTGGCGGCCGCAATGAGCTGTTCCATACCGCCGAGATCCGCGGCACTGGTCGCGCTCGCCGCCGGGGAGCCGGCCGCATCGGCGGTGGTCGGCGCGAGCCCCAGCGCGGCAACCGCTACCGCGCCGAGCAGCCAAGACGCGTTCGCGCTGTGGCCCCGGCGCGAGCGTGCGAGGCCGGCGCGGGACGCCGCGAGATCTGCGCCAGCGCCGAAGGTTGCCCCGGCGGAAAGGTGGTCACTCATCCCAATCCTCCCTGTCACTCGGGCGCGACGAAGCGCCCATCGCCTCAGCGTGCCGCAACCTTGTGGCGGTAACAAGACAAGCCTTGATCCGAACTCAGTCCGAGGCAGCGGGGTGCGCCATGACGTTGCGGCCCCGACTGCTCGAGCCGGCCAGGATGCGGCGGAGGCCGGGGCGCCGTCACCGACGAGACGGCGGCGTGCTCTTGTCAGGCGGCGGCACGACGCTTACTGGCAGTGGGCCAACGCATGAGGGGAACGGACCATGCCAGAGGATCGCAACGTCCTTGGCGAAACGCTGGAGACGTGCTCCATCCGGCCGCTCAGCGGCTTCTACCGCAGCGGCTGCTGCGAGACCGGCCCCGAGGACGTCGGCGCCCATGTCGTGTGCGGCGAAATGACGGCGGAGTTCCTTGCTTTCAGCAAGAGCCAGGGCAACGATCTGAGCACGCCGGTGCCGGAGATCGGCTTCCCGGGCCTGCAGCCCGGCGATCGCTGGTGCCTGTGCGCCGCGCGCTGGAAAGAGGCGCTCGCCGCCGGGATGGCGCCGCGCGTGGTGCTCCGGGCGACCCATGCGGAAGCACTCGAGTACGTGACGCTGGCCGATCTCAAGCGCTACGCGCTCGACCTCACCTGATTGGCCCGAGCTTCCCGCCGTTCGGCTCGCCGCTCCCGGCGTAGTCGGCTCCACGAAACTCGCTTCGTCATGTCACGCGGCCGCCGGGCGGCGGTCCCGGGCGGTCAATCCCCCGCCCATACCCGGTGGACCCGTCCCATGCTGGAACGCCAATAGTCCAGCGACAGCATGTTTGAGACAAGATGCGCGCGCTCGACCGGTGACGTCAGGAGCCTGCCTGCTCGCACGCGCCCGAGCCCGACGAGCCGGCGCCATCGCGCAGTCTCGTCGAGGCGCTCAATGGCGATGAGTGCCGGCACCTGCAAACGCGCGAGGAGATCGTCGCCTGCCCGGTGCGCGACATGGTCCGGGAAAAGACGGGCGGCGAGGCCAAGCCGGACCCGCACGCAACCCTCCAGGCCGGCGCGCGCGGCGCGCGCGAGCAATCGTCCGACCACGACCTGGTCGCGGCACAGGAGCGCCGTCTCGAATACGCTGCGCAGCAGGAACATCCCGGACAGGTGCAGGTCGGGATCGAAGCGGTCATGCCCGATCAGATGGGCGAGTTGGTGGATCGCGTGTGGGACCCGTACGCGCGCCCCGTCCAGGTCGACAGCCTGCGCCCCGGCCAGCACGTCCTCGGCACGACAGAACTCTTGCCGCTGCGGTAGGAGGTCGGAATGAAGCTCGACCACGGCAACATCATCAACGCGCGCCAGCGGCGGCACATGCCGGTGCTGCGCGGGCTGGTCTGCGGCGGCCGGCGTGAAGCTGTAGCCGACCGCTGCCAGACGGGCCACCGCGTCGACCAGGCGCTCGCGCGCGATCAGCAGGTCGAGGTCGCGCATGAAGCGCCAGCCCAGGTCGGAGTACAGCCCGTCCACGAGCCGGATGGCGCCTTTCAGCACAACGGGCTCGATGCCGATCTCGTTGAGGCAGCCCGCGATTTCCCGAAGCTGGACCCGCAGGGCCTGGTTGCGCCGGCGGTTCTCGGCGTGGATGAACTCCAGGTACAGAGCAAAGTCGTCCGGCAGGCGCCGCCGGAGCTCGGGATCGGCGATGCACGCCGCGAGCATCGGCGTGACGTAGTGGCGCCCGGCCAGTCGGGCGAGGCCGACCAGGTCGGCTGCCGGGTCGAGCAGGGCGGCAACCGAGGCGGCGTCGAGCCTGCGCCGCTCGTGCGCCGCCGCCAGCCACCTGCAAAGCAGCGGCAGCGGTCGAAGGACGCGATGGGTCGCGACGCGGGGCAAGCTCTCAGGGTGCGGCGGCGATCAACGCGCCCCCGAGGCCCGACACAGCGCCATTGCGGCCGGCGCCGAGTCCGTCGGTGAGAACGCGCACCGCCGCGACCGCCTCGTCGAGCCTGCCGTACGAGAGCTGGTATGCCGAGAGCCGGCCCCACCACCTGAGGAATTCCGCAAGCCCGGCGTCGGTCGTAGGCAGGAGGCTGCCGCCCTCGCCGAGCAGGATCAGCGATTGAGCGGGGTCGAGCCGGGTCAGTGCGACCGGCGCGTCCTTGAGGTAGCGCGGAAACAGCACGGCGGCAGCGGGGCGGCCGGGCGCATCAGCGCCGACGGCGCGCCGCCCGGGCCATAAAAAGCGCATTCTCCGGCCGCCAAACTGGATCTCCGGAACGTGCTCGAGTTCGGGAAACAGGGCGCCGACCACGGGCCAGCTGCCGTTCTTGATGCTGATCGCCAACGGCACCGGCCAGACCAGACGGGAGCCCTCTTCGAGCGGCACGATGTCATCGGCCATGAACGGGAACCCGGCATGAACCAAGCCCGCAAGAAACGAGCTCTTGCCGGCGCCGCTGTCGCCGCAGAGCAGCACGCAGCCCACTGGGCTGGCAACGGCGCCGGCGTGCAGCAAGGCGAGCCAGGAGCGTTGCGTGCTTGCCGAAACAAGCTGCCGCACCATGGCCCAGCGCGCCGCGGGCGCCGTGTCCGGGCGGTCGACCACGCGATCGTCGCAGGTCAGTACGAAAGCGCCGCGAGCGCGGAACAACGCCAGCCGGGCCTGCGGCCGCGCGGCGTCGGGCGCGAGCGCGGGTGCTGCCAGCGGGGCAAACGCGGCCGCGATCTCCGCGGGGTAGCAGATCACCCTTACCGCGATCTCGCCGATCCGGTACGCAGCATCCAATGCCGGTCGTTGACGCGGCGGGCGCAGTACGGCGCCCTCCTCACCCGGCTCCCCGGCGCCGAGCAGTCCCGCGCTATGCAGCGCATGTGCGAAGGCTTCGAGATCACCCCGCACCGCGACCGGGTCGAGCCCGTGCGCGTGCGCGAGAGTTCCGAGGATCGCATCCTCTGGGTCGCCGTCCCGCAACGAGCGCCATACCTGTGCGGCGGTATGGTTGAGCTGAAACAGCCTGCCCGTACGCCCGTCGTGGACGACGACCCCATCGAGGAATGGCGCTGTGCCAATCCGGCAGGGATACTGCACGACAAGCTCGTGCGAGTAGAGCGCGTGCTCAGCGGCGGGTTATCACCAAAACTTCCACGAGTGGCCGCCGTTGCGCCGGCGCTTGTGGCGCTGGTACACCCCCTTGCCGCCGCCGAAGCCGCCGTCGCCGCCGCCGCCGAAGCTGCCGCCGCCGTCGCCGCCTCCACCGCGGCCATAGCCGGCGTGAGCGAACTTGGGCTCCGCCAGCAGCGCCAGGGCTGGCGCCACATAGGCGAACCGGCCGATCGTCGCCAGCACCTCGCGCCGCGCGGGGGCGGTCTGCTCGGAGCGAGCCTCGCCGGTATCTTCCCTATCGGTGTGTGATGTATCCTGCATACAGTCCTCCCCGGGTTGGGATCGTAGGAAGATGTCCCAGGGAATAACACGGCGTAAGCGCGAGCAGATGCTGGCAGTGTTAAGGATCATACCGGGGTAGGACAGTAATGCGTCAACGCGCCTAGCACTTCCGAGGCCGTGGTGGCAGCGCGCCGAGCGGGGCGCGATCGCAACCTGCGACGCCCACACGCGGCAGCGACGCCGAGCCTGTCGCACCCGAGATCGGGGTCGTCACCATGTCGTCGCGCCGGACGCGGACCAGCGCGGCCCATTAGCGCGCGCAGGCCTGCTATTGCTGATTCTGGTGGGCCCGCTAACGATGCGCCGGGCAAGCGGCAAAGAGCCGGGGTCGATGCGAACCAGAGTACTGGGACTGCTGAAGCGCGGCGCGCTGCTGCTCGCCGCAATCCTGATCACGCTGATCGGGGTGCGCATCTACGACACGCAATGCGGCCCCCCGCTCGAGCTCTGGCACACCTACGCGCCGCCCGAGATGAGCGCGGATGCGATCGATCATGCCGATTGGGGCCAGTATCTCGCGGCCGAGCAGGCGGTGTTCGACGACGTGCGCGCCGAGGTCACGGCGAAGCTGGAGGCGGCGGACCGCATTCCGATCAACCGGTACTTCGAGGGCAGCCCGGTCTATCCCGGCCACTTCGCGCAGGACTGGAACAGATCCTACGTGCTGGAGCCGGAGAGCGCCCCGGTCGGCGCGGTCGTCTTTCTGCACGGGCTGACGGACTCGCCCTATAGCCTGCGGCACATAGCGCGCCGCTATCGCGCGCACGGCTACGTCTCGGTCGCGATCAGACTGCCGGGCCACGGCACCGTCCCGAGCGGTCTTTCCGATGTCGAATGGGAGGACTGGATGGCCGCTACCCGGCTGGCCGTGCGCGAGGCGCGCCGGCGGATCGGGCCGACCAAGCCGCTGCACCTGGTCGGGTTTTCCAACGGCGGCGCGCTCGCCATGAAGTACGCGCTCGACGCGCTCGAGGACCCGCAGCTCACGCGCCCCGATCGCCTGGTCCTGATCTCGCCGATGATCGGCATCACGGCGTTCGCGCGCTTTGCCGGCCTCGCCGGCCTGCCGGCGTTGCTACCCCACTTCGCCAAGGCCGCCTGGCTCAGCATCCTGCCCGAGTTCAACCCGTTCAAGTACAACTCGTTTCCGGTCAACGGCGCGCGCCAGTCGTGGCAGCTGACGCAGGTCCTGCAGCAGGAGATTCTGCGCCAGGCGCGCAATGGCCGGCTGGCCGTGGCGCCGCCCATCCTCACCTTCCAGTCGGTCATCGACTTCACGGTCAGCACGCGCGCAATCATCTCATCTTTGTACGTGCATCTACCCGCCAACGGCAGCGAGCTCGTGCTGTTCGACCTGAACCGCAGCGCCAAGCTTGGTCCTCTGCTGCGCTCGACGGCCGACGACGTGCTCACGCGTCTTTTACCAACGCCTCCCCGGAACTTCCGCACCACCATCATCGCCAACGCCGGCCACCGTGAGGAGGTCGTCGAACGCGTGGTCGAGACCGGCGCGACCAGCGAGCAGGGGCGCCCGCTCGGCCTGCGCTACCCGCCCGGCGTGTTCTCGCTGTCCCATGTCGCGGTGCCTTTCCCGATGAGCGATGCCCTGTACGGCGCCGATCCCGATCCGAGCGAGGATTTCGGGATCAGGTTGGGCACGATCGCGGCGCGCGGCGAGGTCGGCGCCTTGATCGTCAGCCTGGACACGCTGCTGCGCATGTCGTCGAATCCGTTCTTCCCCTACATGATCGCGCGCATCGAGGAAGGTATCGGCTCGCCGCCGCAGACGGCGCAGGCGCCCCGCTAGCCCCCATGGCCACCGACAGGCGGTACAAGACCGCCACCATCTGGAATCTGTGCCGGGCGATCTGACGAGTCCCGGCCGCCTGCAGCTCGTGCTGATCGGTCTCCTGCTGATCGTCGCCAACCGGCTGCGGCGCCGTTTGCGATTTCAACAGCTGGGTGATCGACAGGCTTATGCAGGGCGGCGACTTTGATCGTGTCGCCTGCCTGTGCGCAGGCATTGTCCGCGGTGCCGTTCTTGGTGCGACGCTGACGTTCACACTTAGACTTCAGGCTCTCGGTTCCGGGCGAGCGCATCGTCCTCATGCGCGGGCTCGCTGCTGTCGCGTAACAATGCCGGCCGGGCGAGAACTCCCTTTGCGGCTACGGAGCCCGTGAGCTGGGATGTGCGCTAGGAGACCGCGGCCTGCGCATCGGAACGGGCCCGTTCGGGTGCTGCGCCGGGCACGTCCTGGTCCTGCGCCTCGACCGGGTCGAATAGTGCTCTGAGCCGGGCCACCGCGCGCGACACATCGTCCAGCGGCGGCGGCGGGGGGCCGTCTGGGAACCTCTCGCCCAGCCACACCGCGCGTCGCTGCGCCACCAGCTGGCGCTGAATGATGCGCACGTCGCGGGTCATGCGGGTCGGCCCGACCGCGAATGCGATCCGGAAGACCAGCGGCTGGAAGCGCAGCCGCCGCAGGCGTCGCCAGCGGGAGGTGTCCACCCTGCCGATCAGGCTTTCGAGCAGCCTCCACCGGTTCTCTGGCCCGGTGTGCAGGTCGAACATGTAGACCGGCTTGCGCGTCGCGCACGCCTCGGTCAGCATCGACATGCTCTCGCAGGTCACGATGATCGAATCGGCGAGTGCCAGATAGCCGAGATAGGGGTTCTCCGCAGCGCCGCGAAACCAGCGGAAGAGGTCGGCCGGACAGTCGATCGCGGCCTCGAGCGGCGAGAGCGTCTCCTTGGGCGTGCGGGCGCTCGTGCTGATCAACAGCGAGCCGCCCCGCTGTCTCGCAAACGCGCTCGCCGCGCGCCCCAGCAGGGTCGCCGCCTCGCGATCCAGGACATAAGGGCCGGCGTTGCCGCCGACCATCACCGCCGTGTACGGCCGCGGCAGTTGGGCGAGGCGCGGCGCCCAGCGGGCCGCCGCTTCGCGCAGGCGGTCCTCAGCAACGCGCTGCAACGGCGTGGTGTTATGCAACACGTTCGGTCGCGTGGGCAGCCGGTACTGCGGCGTGGTGACCACCAGATCAAAGTTCTCGATCCGGGCCCAGGGGCGGCCGACGTGCACGAGGCGCACGCGCTTGTCGGCGTGCGCTTGAATCCAGCGGCAGGGCGGCTCGTTGCGCCGGCCCGCCGAGATGATCAGGTCCGGCCAGGGCGGCGCGAGCCGACTGGACTTGCGCCGGACGATGCCGAGCAGGGTGAGCGGGGCCAGCAGATTGGTCAGAAGCTCGGTCGGCCGGTAGACCAGATGCTTGATCTCGAACGGCCAGCCGAGGCCTTCGGCGAGCGCCAGGATCTGCGAGTTGTCCCCCGCCTTATGGCCCATCATCACCCAGGTCCGGGGATGCGAGGAACGGGCCTGGTCGTCTCGAATGGCTACCATCGGCAGGGGGGCTTCAATCATCCGCGATGTCCGGCGCTCTCGAATAGGCGGCACCGATTCCTGCGTCAAGGCGCAGCGGCCGCGAGCGAGACCGTGTCGCTGAGCAGGCCTCCTGGCGCGCGCTCCGGCCGGAGGGGGCGCCGGGCGCTCAAGCGGCCCGCCGGCGGGCATCGACATCACGGCAGACGGTCGTGCTCACCTCGCCCATCGCCACCGAGCGGCAACGACATGACGATGTGCGGGATGCCGTCCTCGATGAACTCCGGTCCTGAGGCCACGAAGCCGAGCCGGCCATAGAAGCCCTGGACGGCGGTCTGCGCATGGAGCCGCGCTGCCTCGGCGCCGGCGGTCCTGGCGGCAGCCAGCGCGGCCTCGACCAGCGCCTGTCCGATCTTCGCCCCGCGCGCCCGCGGCAGCACCGCGACCCGCTCGATCTTGGCGACCCGGCCGGCCTCGAGCCAACGCAGCCGCAGCGTCCCGACCGGCTCGCCACCCTGTATGGCCAGAAAATGCCGCGCCACCTCGTCGCGCCCGTCGATTTCCAGCGCTCGGCTGACGCCCTGCTCATCGACGAACACCGCGAGCCGGATCGCAAGCGCGTGCTCCAGCTCTTCGGCAGATTCGACTTCGAGAACCTGCATCATTCGCATGCCAGTCGACGGTCCGGCCTCGCTCCGCCGGCATCCGGTGCGCCAAGTCGCGCGGTATTGTACCCTCGGTGCCGGTCAAGTGGTTCATTCCCTGCTGGCAGCCAAGCCTCGGAGGATGTCGTATGGCAGAATATCGGCTGTACTGCTTCGCCCAGTCCGGCAACGCGTACAAGGCGGCGCTGATGCTGAACCTGTGCGGCGCCGACTGGGAACCGCGCTTCGTCGACTTCTTTTCCGAGCGCGAGCAGCGAACGCCGGAGTTTCGTCAGATCAACGAGATGGGCGAAGTCCCGGTCCTCGAACACGAGGGAAGGAGGCTCACCCAATCAGGCGTGATTCTCGACTATCTGGCCGAACGCTTCGGCAAGTTCGGCTGGACGAATGAGGACGAGCGGCGTGAGATCCTGCGCTGGCTGCTGTGGGACAACCACAAGCTCACCAGCTACATCGCGACCTTGCGTTTTCTCCTCCACTTCATGGCGACCGGCGAGACGCCGGTGACCGAGTTCCTGCGCGGGCGCATGCTGGGTGCGCTCGGCATTTTGAACCGCCACTTCGAGGGGCGCCGCTTCGCCCTGTTCGAGCGCCCGACCATCGCCGACCTCTCGATGTGTGGCTATCTGTACTGGCCCGACGAGTTTGGGATCGCCTGGGCGGACTATCCCCACATCGCCGCCTGGCTGGAGCGGATCAAGCAGCTGCCCGGTTGGGAGCATCCCTATCGGCTGATGCCCGGGCATCCGCTGCGCCACGCACCAGACGCGGATCCTCCGCGCGGTGCGCTGCCTGGCCAGTCCCGGACGTGAGGTGGTGAGCCACGGCTCATGGTGGCTCGTCCGATCGTCGGCGCCTTTGGGTTGTCCCGGTGGGCGCGCTCGCCCGCAGGCCTCCGGTGGGCGCCCCGGGACTGGCCAAGGCGGGCAAAATGTGGCTCACTGCGGCGCATCGATCGCGTGTTCCTCCGGCGGGTCCGATCAACTGTAGGTCGCGAAAGGAGCATCGAGATGACCCCGCGCCGAACGCTGCTCGCCAGCATCGGCGACCGCCGACACGGCGAGCCCGTATCCGGACATATCTCCGGCTGAGCCGGAGGGCGGCTCGTGCGTGTCGTCGAGACCGTAGCAGATCTGCGCGCTTGCGTCCGGACGTTCCGGACGCGCGGTGAGCGCGTCGGGCTGGTGCCGACCATGGGCAATCTCCACGACGGGCATCTCAGCCTGATCGACACCGCGCGCCGTCACGGGGCCGACGCCGTGGTCGTCAGCATCTTTGTTAATCCGCTGCAGTTCGGCCCCAAGGAAGACTACGCCGCCTACCCGCGCACGCCCGACGAGGACCACGCCGCGCTGGCGGCGAAGGAAGTCGCGCTGGTATTCGCGCCCAGCGTCGCGGAGATGTATCCCGGCGGTCAAAGCGAGAGCACGCGCGTGGAGGTGCCCGGCCTGTCGACCATCCTGTGCGGGCAGTTCCGGCCCGGACATTTCGTCGGCGTCGCGACGGTCGTGACCACGCTGTTCAACATGGTCCAGCCCGAGTTCGCGGTATTCGGGGAGAAGGACTACCAGCAGGTTCTCGTGATTCGCCGCATGACGCGGGATCTGGCGATGCCCCTGGAGATCGTGGCTTCCGCGACGGTGCGTGAAAGCGACGGGCTGGCGATGAGCTCGCGCAACCGTTTTCTCTCGGCCGAGGAACGTGCGCGCGCGCCGGAGCTGCATCGGGCGTTGCGCGAAGGCGCGGCTGCGATCGAATCCGGCGAATTGCCTTTCGCGGCGATCGAGCAACGCGGCATGGCGAGGCTGGAGGTGGCCGGGTTCCGGCCCGAGTACTTCGCGGTGCGCGATGCGCTGACGCTCGCCGAGTCGGCGCCCGAGCGCCGCCATCTCGTCGTTTTGGCCGCGGCATGGCTGGGCAGGACCCGGCTGATCGACAACCTCGCGGTCGAACAACGCCGTGCGCCAAGGCTGGAGGGCACTGCAACGGCAAAGCACCGGGAGCGCTTGCCGTGATGGGCGGTCCCCATTTGCGGAGAGCTGAAGCCCCAGCGGTCCTTTGACACACAACGCCCGGCGTGCCGTCGCCGGGCGATCATGGGAGCATCGAGATGATTTCGAAGAGGAGACTGATCGGGGCGCTGGCGGGCGCTCTGGCCTTAACGACGGCCGGCACGGCCGCTGCGCAATCGACGCTGCGCGCGGTCATGCACTCGGATCTCAAGATCGTCGATCCGATCTGGACCACGGCTTACATCAGCCGCAACTACGGCTATCTGGTGTACGACACCCTCTTCGCGCTGGATGAGCAGCTGAAGGTCCAGCCGCAGATGGTTGGTTCGTACCAGATCAGCGACGACAATCTGACCTACACCTTCACGTTGCGCGACGGCCTCTCGTGGCACGACGGCCAGCCAGTGACCGCCGAGGACGCGATTGCCTCGATCGAGCGCTGGGGCCAGAAGGACAGCATGGGCCAGCTGCTCATGACCGTGGTCGAGGGCATGAAGGCATCCGACCAGCGCACCTTCGAGATGCAGCTCAAGGAGCCATACGGCCTGGTCCTCCCGTCGCTCGCCAAACCGAGCTCGAACGTGCCGTTCATCATGCCCAAGCGGATCGCGCAGACTCCCGCATCCGAGCAGATTGCCGAATACGTGGGCTCCGGCCCGTTCGTGTTCGCGCGAGAGGAGTGGCAGCCCGGCAATAAGGCAGTGTTCACCAAGTTCGAGGGTTACCAGCCGCGCAGCGAGCCGCCGTCGTGGGCCGCAGGCGGCAAGGTCGCCAAGGTCGACCGGGTCGAGTGGCTCTGGATCCCCGACATGCAGACAGCGGTCAATGCGCTCATCAATGGCGAGATCGACCTGATCGAAACGCCCGCGCATGATCTGCTGCCGATCCTCGATGCAGACGACAGCATCGTGCTCGATGACACCAATCCGCTCGGCAACCAGTACATGTTCCGCATGAACTGGCTGCATCCGCCGTTCAACAACGAGAAGGTGCGCCAGGCGGCGCTCGCCGCGCTCAATCAGGAGGACTTCCTGAAGGCGGTGATCGGCGATCCCCGCTACTACAAGACCTGCCCGGCGATGTTCGTGTGCGACACGCCGTTCGCCGCGGATCCTGGCGGCGAGATTCTGCTGAAGTCGAACTTTGAGCGCTCCAGGCAGCTGCTCAAGGAGGCCGGCTACGACGGCACGCCGGTCACCTTGATGCACTCGACCGACCTGCAGGTGCTCGCCAATCTCGCGCCGGTCGCCAAGCAGCTCCTCGAAAAGGGCGGCTTCACCGTCGACATGCAATCGATGGACTGGCAGACCCTGGTCTCGCGCCGGGCCAAGAAGGAGCCGCCGTCTGCGGGCGGCTGGAACGCGTTCCTGACCTCATTTGTCGCGGCCGACGTGCTCAATCCGATCAGCACCGCGGCGCTGAATGCTTCGTGCGAGAAAGCGTGGTTCGGCTGGCCGTGCGACGAGGAGCTCGAGCAGTTGCGCCTTGCATTTGCCAAAGAGACGGACCCGGCCAGGCAGACCGAGCTAGCCCACCAGATCCAAGCGAGGGCGCTCGAAGTCGGTACTCATGCCTATCTCGGCCAGTGGTATCAGCCGATGGCGTATCGCAACAGCGTATCTGGCGTGGTGCACGGCCCGGCCCCGTTCTTTTGGAACATCAGCAAGAGCGACTGAGACAGCGACGGACGACGTGGCGTCGGTTCGGGACTTAGGTGGAGAGCACAGCGGTTGCGTCATGACACGTGCGACCACCGGGCGATCGGGGAGCATCGCAATGAATTTGAGCAGGACGCTGATGCTAGCGCTGGCGGGCGCTCTGGCCTTAACGACGGCCGGCACGGCCGCTGCGCAATCGACGCTGCGTGCAGTCATGCACTCGGATCTCAAGATCGTCGATCCGATCTGGACCACGGCGTACATCAGCCGCAATTACGGCTATCTGGTCTACGACACGTTGTTTGCGCTGGACGAGCAGCTGAAAGTGCAGCCGCAGATGGTCGATTCGTACCAGATCAGCGACGACAATCTGACCTACACCTTCAAGCTGCGCGACGGCCTCTCGTGGCACGACGGCCAGCCGGTGACCGCCGAGGACGCGATCGCCTCGATCGAGCGCTGGGGCCAGAAGGACAGCATGGGCCAGCTGCTCATGTCCTTCGTCGCGGATATGAAAGCCGACGGCGACAAGACCTTCCAGATGCAGCTGAAGCAACCCTACGGTCTGGTCCTCCTATCGCTCGCCAAGCCGAGTTCGAACGTGCCGTTCATCATGCCGAAACGCGTCGCGCAGACCCCGGCATCCGAGCAGATCTCCGAGTACGTCGGCTCGGGCCCCTTCGTGTTCGCGCGCGACGAATGGCAGCCCGGCACCAGGGCCGTATTCACGAAATTCGAGGAGTACCAGCCGCGCAGCGAGCCGCCGTCGTGGGCCGCGGGCGGCAAGGTCGCCAAGGTCGACCGGGTCGAGTGGGTCTGGATCCCAGACATGCAGACCGCGGTCAACGCGCTGATCAACGGCGAGATCGACCTGATCGAATCACCTGCGCACGATCTGCTACCGGTCCTCGAGACCGACGACAGCATCGTGCTCGACGACACCAACCCGCTCGGCAATCAATATTGGTTCCGCATGAACTGGCTGCACCCGCCGTTCGACAACCAGAAGGTGCGCCAGGCAGCGCTCGCGGCGCTCAATCAGGAGGACTTCCTGAAGGCGGTGATCGGCGATCCCCGTTACTACAAGACCTGCCCGGCGATGTTCGTGTGCGACACGCCGTTCGCCACGGACGTTGGCGGCGAAATCCTGCTTAAGTCAGATTTCGAGCGTTCCAGGCAGCTGCTCAAGGAGGCCGGCTACGACGGCACGCCGGTGGTGCTCATGCACTCGACCGACCTGCAGGTGCTCGCCAACCTTGCCCCGGTCGCCAAGCAGCTTCTCGAAAAGGGTGGCTTCACCGTCGACATGCAGTCGATGGACTGGCAGACGCTGGTCTCGCGCCGGGCGAGGAAGGAGCCGCCGTCTGCGGGCGGCTGGAACGCGTTTTTGACCTTTGCGGTCGCCGCCGACGTGCTTAATCCGATCAGCAGCGCGGCGCTGAATGCCTCGTGCGAGAATGCGTGGTTCGGCTGGCCGTGCGACGAGCAGCTCGAGCAGCTGCGTCTGGCGTTCGCCAAAGAGACCGACTCGGCCAGGCAGACCGAGCTAGCCCACCAGGTCCAGGCGCGCGCGCTCGAGGTCGGCACCCATGCCTACCTCGGCCAGTGGTATCAGCCGATGGCGTATCGCGACACCGTCTCTGGTGTGGTGCACGGCCCGGCGCCGTTCTTCTGGAACATCAGCAAGAGCGGGCAGTAAGTGGTGGCCCAGGCGTCGCGAACGTCCTTGGAGCGCCCCCGCATCGCCTTCGGTCGGATGAGGACGGCATCAGGGAGTTCGTGCGTGAGCCAGATCTACACCGCGGTGATCAAGCAGTCCGGAGCCTGGTGGATCGGCTGGATCGAAGAGATCCCGGGGTTAACTGTCAGGAGCCGACCAGAGAGGAACTCCTGGAAACCCCGAAAATCACCCTGCAGAAGGCGCTCGATCTCAACCGTTGCGAGGCCCGTGAGGCGGCCGGCGGCAGCTTCAAGGAAGCAGTAATCGCGCTCTGAGGGGCCGGCGTGTGGGACACGCCGGGGCGGGACGGAATGCCGCAATGGCGGAGCGCGTCATCTCGACGGTGACCGGAACCGGATCGGAGTGCTACGCTCCAACGGTACCCCCGGAGGGCAGCGCCGCCCATGCTCGCCTTTGTCGCGCGCCGTCTGCTCGCCACCATCCCGGTGCTGGCGATGGTCGCGATCTTCGTCTTCCTGATGCTGCGGCTCACGCCGGGCGATCCGGCCGCGATCATCGCCGGCGACAACGCCACCGCAGCGCAGATCGCAGAGATCCGTGAGAAGCTCGGCCTGAGCCGGCCGGTCCTCGAGCAGTTCGTCATCTGGATCGGCAATCTGCTGCGCGGCGACCTCGGCGAGTCGTTCTTCTTCAAGGCGAAGGTCAGCGAGCTGATCGGGCAGCGGGTCGGGCCAACCCTCGCGCTCGCCACGGTTACCATGATCATCACCGTGCTGGTTGCGGTGCCGCTCGGCGTGGTCGCCGCGTACCGGCATGGCTCGTGGATCGACCGGCTAATCATGGCGTTCTCGGTGATCGGCTTCTCGGTACCGGTCTTCGTGCTCGGCTATCTCCTGATCTACCTGTTCGCGCTCGAGCTGAAGCTGTTCCCGGTACAGGGCTACCGCAGCCTCGCCGAGGGTTTCGGGCCGTTCATCCACCGGCTGATCCTCCCGAGCTGCACGCTCTCGGTGATCTACGTCGCGCTGATCGCGCGCATCACCCGGGCGAGCGTTCTGGATGTGCTCGGCGAAGACTACATCCGCACCGCGTACGCCAAGGGCCTGACCAACCGTGTCGTGCTGATGCGCCATGCCCTGCGCAATGCGGCGGTGCCGATCGTCACGGTGATCGGCATCGGCGTGGCGCTGCTGATCGGCGGCGTCGTGGTCACCGAGAGCGTGTTCAACATCCCGGGCCTCGGTCGCCTCACGGTGGACGCCGTCCTCAGTCGCGACTTTCCGACCATCCAGGCGGTGATTCTCCTGTTCTCGTTCGCCTACGTGCTGATCAACCTGCTGATCGATCTCAGCTACACCTTGCTCGACCCGAGGATCCGCTATTGAGCGCAGCGCATACCGAGATCCTGGCCGATACCGTGGCGGCCGAGGCCGCCCGGGGACCGCGTGCATGGTTCGAGCTGATCGGCCAGCCCGGCGTCCTGCTCGGCGGTTTGGTTCTTCTGCTCATGCTCGCGATAGCACTCCTCGCTCCCCTGCTGGGGACCACGAATCCAGCGGCAATCGACCCAACCCATCGAAACCAGCTGCCGGGCAGCGAATGGCCCGAGAAGAATGCCAGCGGCGGCGAGGTCGCCCGGACCGCCTGGATGGGCACCGACAGCCTCGGCCGCGACCTGTACAGCCGCGTGGTCTACGGCGCGCGGGTGTCACTGATCATCGGAGTCGCGGTCGCGACGCTGAGCATTGCGGTCGGTCTGACAATCGGCCTGGTGTCCGGCTACGTCCGCTGGCTGGATGCCATCGTCATGCGTATCATGGACGGACTTATGGCGATCCCCGCGATCCTGCTCGCGATTGCGCTGGTCTCACTGTGGGGCGGCGGTCTCGTCACCGTGATCGTCGCGATCGCGATCCCGGAGATCCCCCGCGTGGTTCGGCTCGTACGCGCGATCGTCCTGTCGATCCGCGAGGAGCCCTACGTCGAGGCGGCGATCGCGGTCGGCACGCCGGTGCCGTTGATCCTGATCCGCCACGTGCTGCCGAACACTATCGCGCCTTTGATCGTGCAGGGCACCTACGTGTGCGCCTCGGCGATTCTGGTCGAGGCGATCCTCAGCTTCCTCGGCGCCGGCATTCCGCCCGAGATCCCGACCTGGGGCAACATCATGGCCGAGGGCCGCGTGCTGTTTCAGGTGTATCCCCACAACATCCTCTTCCCGGGGGTCTTTCTCGCGCTGACCGTGCTTGCGGTGAACGTGCTGGGCGACGGCCTGCGCGATACCCTCGACCCGCGCATGGCCGGGCGGCTCTGAGCGCGCGGGGTTCGGGCCGGCTGCCATGAATAGGGAGACCGAGCCGCCGACGCCAGCGCCATGACGCCAATCCTGCAGATCGAAGGGCTGACGGTCGCGCTGCCCAAGGGTGGCGACCGGCGCTATGCCGTAGAGGATGTCAGCCTCTCGGTCGAGGCGCGGGAGATCCTATGCCTGGTCGGCGAGTCGGGCTCGGGCAAGTCGGTGACCGCGCACAGCGTCATGGGCCTGCTGCCCAGGCGTCAGCTCAGGCCAGTCGCCGGCAGGATCCTCTTGGAAGGCGAAGACCTGCTCCGGGCAAGCGAGCGCCGATTGCGCCAGCTTCGCTGCACGCGCATGGCGATGATCTTCCAGGAGCCGATGACGGCGCTCAACCCGGTGATGACCTGCGGTCAGCAGATCGATGAGGTGTTGCGCACGCACACCGTCCTGCTCCCCGCCACCCGGACGGAGCGCACGCTTGCGATCATGCGCCACGTACGCCTGCCTGATCCCGAGCTGATGGCGCACGCCTACCCCCACCAGCTCTCGGGCGGCCAGCGCCAACGCATCATGATCGCGATGGCGCTGGTTCTGGAGCCAGCGCTGCTGATCGCCGATGAGCCGACGACCGCGCTCGACGTCACCACGCAGGCCCAGATCCTGCAGCTGATCAAGGACATCCAGCGCCAGCACGGCACCGCGGTGCTGTTCATCACCCACGACTTCGGGGTGGTCGCCGAGATCGCGGATCGCGTTGCGGTGATGCAATGGGGCAAGGTGGTCGAGTCTGGGAACGCCGAGCAGCTGCTCTCCAGACCGCAACATCCGTACACCCGGATGCTGATCGGATCGGTACCAGGCCTGGCGCCGCGGCATGGCAACCGCGCCGCTGCTCCGGATGTGGTGCTGCGCACGGTCGACCTGACCAAGGAGTACCGCGGCGGCTGGTTCCACCGGCGCGAGGTGCGCGCCGCCGAGCGGGTCAACCTGGAAGTCCGGCGCGGCGAGACGCTCGGCCTCGTCGGCGAGTCCGGCTCCGGCAAGACCACCGTCGCCCGCTGCATCGCCCGCCTGATCGACCCGACCGCCGGCGAGATCTGGCTCGAGGCGGAAGAGATCGGCCGCATCAGGGCGCGCCGGCTCCGGCCGCACCGCCGGCGGATCCAGATCGTGTTTCAGGACCCCTACCGCTCGCTCAACCCGCGCCGCACGGTGGGCGCCTCGATCGTTGAAGGGCCGATGAACTACGGCCTGTCGCGGGCCGACGCCTATGGCCGCGCCCGCTCACTGATGGCGCTGGTCAATCTCGACCCCGACGCGCTCGGCCGCTATCCGCACCAGTTCTCGGGCGGTCAGCGCCAGCGCATCAGCATCGCCCGGGCGCTTGCTATGGAGCCTGAGCTGCTGATCGCCGACGAGCCGGTCTCGGCGCTGGACGTCTCGGTGCAGGCGCAGGTGCTGGCGCTGCTCGACGACATCCGCCGCCGCCTGGATCTCGCCATGCTGTTCATCACCCACGATCTGCGCGTCGCCGCCCAGGTGTGCGACACGGTCGCGGTCATGCAGCGGGGTCGAGTGGTGGAATACGGCCCCGCCGGCGAGGTGTTCGCTAACCCCAAAGACGATTACACCAGGACGCTGTTCGCCGCGGCCCCTGGCAAGGACTTCAAGTTCGGCCGCTTCGCGGCGTGAGGCGAGTCGACCGTCCCCCGGCGCAGCTCAGCGCCGAAGCTTTTCGGTGCGCGCTAAGGCGGGCAGCCATCACACGGGCATCGCTGTCTCAGCTCCTCATCGGCTTGAGACCGGCAGGTCGCGTGGCTCACTTGGTGCGATCCGCGGCGATCCGCGGTTCAGCGACCGTCAGCACGCCTAGGCATTGATCGCCCGCGCTCCGTGCCCGCGCATCCAGGCGGGGTGCCGGGCGCGTCCCGAACCGTGGTCGTGCAGCACGATCGACCCGGCGATGGCGGCAATTACCGGCACCGGGGTCCAGGCCGCGAGCAGGGGCGGCAGGAGCCCGAGGTCGCCGAAGTTGAGGACGATCCCATCGAAGGTCCAAAGCAGGAATCCGATCCCGATCCCGAACAGTATCAGCATGCCCTGGGTGGCCCGGCCACGCGGCGGGCGCGCCAGCGCCACGGTCAAGAACAGCAGCATGGCGGTCGTCACGGGGCCGGCGACACGCTCGTTCAGCCAGGTCTGATAACGATACGCCGGCTGACTGCCGAGCTCCGGATGACTGACCACGCGCAGCAGGTCGACCATCGGCATCTCCTGTGGATTGGTCGCCAACAGGTCGAGATCGGCCGGCGCGAGATTGCCGAACCAGGGCATGCGTGGGGCGACCTCGGCAACTGCTGAGCCGACCTGTGAGCGCACCGCGTCGTGGAGCATCCACAAGTCGCCCTCGGCCACCGCACGCGCGGCCTCGATCTTGGCGACCAGATTGCCGTCGCCGTCGCGCTGAAAGATGGTGACGCCGCGCAGCTCCCGGTGCCGCGGATCGATCGTGTGAATGCGCAGGATCTCGGTCCCGCGGCGCACCCACGTCGCAGCCGCCTCGTCGTTAGCGGGGTCATAGTCGGCGATGCCCCAGGCACGCAGTTCGGCGCGCGCGGCTGGGCGGGCCTGGTCTTCGACCAGGAACTGGAAGGCGCCGATCAAGGCTACCATCGGCAAGATCGCGATGGCGAGCCGCGCCTTGGACAGACCTCCCGCATAGATCGCGGTCAATTCGCTGTGGCGGGCCAGCTCGGCGAAGGTCACGAGCCCGGCAAGCAAGGCCGCGACCGGGATCAGCTCCGCCAGAACATCCGGCAGCTGCAACAGCATGTAGAGCGACAGGGCTCTGAGCGCATCCTCGCTTGCGGCGATCACCTGATCGCTGTCGGCGAGGAATTTGAGGAGCAGCATGAGCGCGGCGAGACCTGCGAGCAGCACGACGAAGCGACCCAGCAGGAGACGGGCCACGTAGCGCCCGATGGTCGAATTCATGTGGTGGCGCCTGCCTGAAGCGGTGCCGCCCGGCCCCGGTTCGCCCGCCGGCCCCGCAGCGCGCGCCCCAGAAGATGCCACGTTCCGGCCGTGAGCAGCGCAAACGGCAGCCACAGCGCGAGCGCAGGCGCCACCAACTCACGCTTGGCCATCGCGCCGGCGAAATTCAGGGCCTCGTAGTAGACGATCAAGATCAACAGGCCGATCACGATGCCGCCGCGGCGGCTGCGCCTCGAGCCGGCCAGCGCGAGCGGCGCCGCCAGCAGCGCGAGCAACGGCACCGATGCGATCTGCACCAGGCGGCCGTGCAGCTCGGCCGCGATCTCCGCGGCAGTCGGTTTGGACGCGGCCGTCGCCTGCCGGCGCGCTGTCCACAATTCGGTCAGCGTCAGCTCCTTCTGATCCCGCCCGCGCGCCCGGAAGGCTTCGGTCTCGGTATCAACCGGCCAGCTGAGGTCGCTGAACGAAAGCGCGTTGCCACTCGCGCCATCGGCAGCGACCTCCGCGCGCACCCCCTTTTCGAGCATGAGGACTGGCCTGCCGTCGGCTTCGCCACGAGCCAGCCTGCCGTTGCGGCCAGTGACCACGATAGTCTGGCCGTCTTCGCCCTTCTCGTAGACGAACACCTTGTTCAGCTCCAGCCCCTCCGGGCTGAGCGCGGAGTCTTCGGCGAAGAACGTTAGTCCATCGGCCTGAATGAACGTGCCTTCGAGCACCGCTGCGTTCAGCGATGCCTGGGTGACCGTGTGCTTGAGCGCACGGTAGGCGTACTGCGCATGGGGGTTGAGAAAGCCGAGGATCAGGACGGCGAGCAGGGTCATGATCAGCGCCAGTCCGATCACCGGGGCAAGCAGCCGCCCGAGCCCGCAACCAGCCGCCATGAGCACGACGAACTCGCCGTCCTGCTTCAGCCTGCCGAACGTGAGCAGTACCCCGAAAAAAAACGCCGCCGGCAGGGCGATGCTCAGGTAATGAGGCATCAGCATCAGCAGCATCCGGCCGACGTAGCTGAGCGCGGTAGTCGGATTGGCGACCAGGCTGAACAGGTAGAGCACGCGCTCGAGCAAGAGGACGGTGAGGCCGATCGCCGTCATGATCAGACAGATCGCGAGGATCTGTCGCAGGAGGTATCGATCGATCTCGTTCCACACGGTGATGCGAAGTCCGCTCCACAGGCGCGCCTCGGCCAAGATCGCAGGGGCGCTTCAGGAAGACAAATCCTCCGGGTTGCGACCCGGCGGGCATAGCACTGGCGGGGTTGTTTTCCCAGGCTTAGGGTAGATCATCGGATCGGCAAAACCAGCCATGGCCCTTCGCAGCCATTCCAGACCCTTGCGCGGGCCCGGCGAGACGAGCCGGTGCTCGTCGGAGGCGGGCGCTGGCGCAACGGCGGATGTGGGCGCCGGTGCACCGCGCACCTGGTTGATCCTCGGCGACAAGGCGGGCGACAACGCCCAGGTGCGCATCATTGCCGACGCGCTCGGCTGGCCATACCAGGTCAAGGAGCTCGTGTTCCAGGCGGCGTATGTGGTCGGCAAGCCGCGCTTTCGCACCTCGCTCTATCACGTCGACGAGACACGATCCGCGCCTCTCGAACCGCCATGGCCCAATCTAATCCTGACCGTGGGACGCCGGCCCTCGATGGCGGCGCTGTGGGTCCAGGAACAGACGCGCGGCGAGGCGACGCTGGTCGTGGTCGGTCGCCCCAAGCGCTGGCTCAATCGGTTCGATCTGGTGATCGCGCCGCCGCAGTTCCAGCTGCCCCGGCGCGCCAACGTGCTGCGCCTCGACCTGCCGTTGATGCGGGTCGACGAAGGCGCGATCGGCACCGCCAGCGAGGCATGGCGGGAGCGCTTCGCCGACCTGCCGCGGCCACTCACTGCGCTGCTCGTGGGCGGCCCGACCAAGCCGTACCGATTCGACCAGGCGGTCGCCAGGCAGCTGATGCAGGACGCCCAGCGCGCCGCCGAGGCCGGCACACTGTACATAACCACCAGCCGCCGCACGCCGACTGCGGTGGTGGCGACGCTTGAGGCCGAGCTGCCGGCCGGCGCCCGTCTCTACCGATGGCAGGACGGCGGCGCGAACCCCTACCACGCCCTGCTCGGGCTCGCCGACCGCTTCATCGTCACCGGCGACAGCATCTCAATGATGGTCGAAGTAGCCAGGCTGGGCAAACCGCTCGCCATCTTCGCCCTGCCCGAGCGGCGCCGTGCGCTGCGCTGGCGCGGCACGCTGGGCCAGCGTCTGGCGGCGCTCGAGGACGGCGCGGCAGGTCCGGTTCTAGAGGCCTTGTCGAACGCGTTGCACCGCCTGCGGATCGCCAAATATGCCCGTGATCTGTCCGAAATCCATCGCCGTCTGTACGCGCGCGGGCTCGCGGTGCCGCTCGGGCAGCCGTTCCTGGCGCCGCAGATGCTGCCGTCGGACGACCTGGCGGCCGCGGTCGGGCGCGTGCGCGCGCTGATGGTGCGCCCGCTCGCGTGATCGGGCAACGAGCCCGCCCACTCGGCCGGGGGAGGAACGTGCGACGTAAGCGGCATGCGGGGCTGGTCGGTCACGGCTAGCGATCCATGGCGTAGCACTCACGGCAGCGGGGGACTGGACGGCGTGCCGGCCTGGGTCTACCGCAGCGCGCAGGCGCTGGAGCCAGATTGACGCAGCCGGGCGAGACCTCCACTATCGACGCGTTCCGCTCAGTTCGCTTCGAGGTGGTTGGCGCGATGGCGACGCGACGCCCCATTCGTGAGCCCGCGAGCGTTTCCAACGACCGCCGCACCGTTGTGCGCGGCAAGCTCACCCACCATGTCGGCGGCGACGCGAGCTACACCGTGGGGCACAGCCGCACCACCGAGATCGGCCGCGGCGACCTCTTGAGCGTCGGCGGCGACCGCACCGCATCGATCAGCAAGGACGACCGGCTGACCGTCGGCAACAAACTTCTGATCGAGGCAGGCGACGAGGTGATCATCAAGTGCGGCGACGCCAGCATCACGCTGCG
>JBKPNX010000086.1:0-33303 GCA_046732855.1 Pseudomonadota bacterium | reverse complement strand
TCCGAGGATCGTCGGCAGCGTCAGATGTGTATAAGAGACAGGTTCGCCACCTCCAAGAATGTCCTATCCGAGATCTATCAGGCCAGCTTCGGCACGGCGACGTTCCCATGGATCGCTGACACCAACGGCAACTATGTCTTTTACGAGGTCCACCTCAACAAGCCCGAGTACGACTACATCGTGTCGAACAAGCTCTACAGCCAGGACGGCCAGGAAACCTTTGTCAAATCGGGTGGGACGATCGGCTTCCCGCAGGGATCGACCGCAACGAATTCCTTTGGGGCGATCGAGGTCAGGCGTCCTGGAAGGAGATCGGCCCGAGAGACGACCCGACGACATTCTACACCGTGCCAGCTACCAAGATCGACCCAGCAAACCCAAACAATCCTCCCGTAGCCGTGCAGGTTGGCCTCGTCGGGCTCCACATCATCACCCGGACCAGCAGCGCCTCGCAGTGGGTGTGGTCGACCTTCGAACACGTCGCCAATGCCCCGGACGCTCCAGCCTCGACCGGAGATCTCTCCGAAGCCTCGGACGCTGCACTGGCTGCCCCGCCGGCCGGGAGCCACTTCAGTTTCAACGATCCAAGCCAGCCCCAGCCGACGAGCGGCTACGGCTACCAGCCGTCCCCCTGGCCGCTGCCCTCGGGCACCCTGCCGCCGGAGAGTCCAACGTCGACCCAGATCACGCGGGTGGTCAATAATGTCTGCATCAACGGCGCGTGGACCCAGGCCCTGAACTCAACGATGCAGGCGGAGCTCGCGGGGACCGTCTGGGCCAATTACCGCTTGGTGTCGACCCAATGGCCAAACGGGACCGGCCCCGCGCCGCAGGGTTGCGCAACATTCGGGGGGTTTTGCCCGGCGAACCTGACCAACACGACGATGGAAACCTACGTCCAGAACGTCAAGTTCTCCGGCAGCTGCATGAACTGCCACAACTCAGCCCAGACCGCAGGCACGCCCGCGGCGTCGGCCAATTTCAGCTACCTGCTTCAGGGGGCGCAGCCCACCTCGGGCGGCGCCCGGGTAATGCTCCGCACCAGCAAGCAATAAGCGCAGTGCGGCGCGGGTCGGTTGCGTTCGACCTCTACGTCATCCGCGGTGCGGGAGACACGAGGTCAAATGCAAGCCGTGACACTCCGCAGCAGGTAGAGGGTCAGTAAAGGGTAAAGCCTCAAGCGTCAGCCCGCGTCCACAGGAGTTCGCGGGCTGGCGACCCCGAGTATCTGGGCCTTGATGGCCGCTCCCGAAGCTACCCATTGCGATCTCGTGGGAACTAGGCTCCCGCTGGTTGACTACGGCGCCGAGGTCTCAGCCAATTCGCCAGGGCTACGGGGCGCACCATGCAGCGTAGTATCGGCTGGAGACCCGATGGTCCGATCGGCACTGCACGGCCTCTCGGGCACGCGCGACGTCACCCCATTGTGGTCGGCAGGAACAGCACGATCCAGGGGAACGCGACCAGGATCGCGAGGCGCGCGAGGTCGGTCAGGATGAACGGCGCGACCCCGCGGAAAATCGTGACCAGGCTGGTTTCCGGCACGATCGAGTTGATCACGTACACGTTCATGCCGACCGGCGGCGTGATCAGCCCGAGCTCGACCGTCATGACGATGATCACGCCGAACCAGATCGGATCGAAGCCGAGCGTCTGGATCACCGGGAACACGATCGGCACCAGGAGGATGATCATCGCCATCGCGTCGAGCACGCAGCCCATCGCCACGAACAGGGCGAGGATCAGCGCGAGCGTGCCGTAGCTGCCGAGATCGAGCGCGACGAGCAAACTCGTGATCTTCTGCGGCGTCTGGGTGATCGCGAGGAAATAGCCGAACAGCAGCGCGCCGATCAGGATGGTGAAGATCGCGACCGTGGTGCGCAGCGCCTCGACCAGGCAGGCCATGATCTTGGCCGCGCCGAGGCGCCGGCGCACCACCCCGATCAGACATGTGAGGAACGCGCCCGCGGCGGCGGCCTCGGTCGGGGTCACGACCCCGAGATAGATCCCGCCGATGATCGCGATGAACAAGAGGCCGACCGCCCAGGTGCCGCGCAGCGACGCCAGGCGCTCCGGCCATGGGACCGGCTCGCCCCCGGGCGGGGCGCGGCCGTAGGCGAGGCGCACGGTCGCCATGTACATGACGATCGCGAGCAGGCCCGGCACGATGCCGGCGATGAACAGCCGGCCGACGTCCTGCTCGGTCATGAAGCCGTAGATCGCGAGCACGACCGAGGGCGGGATCAGGATGCCGAGCGTGCCGCCCGCCGCGATCACCCCGGTCGCCATGTCGTCGGGATAGCCGAAGCGGCGCATCTCGGGCAGCGCGATGTTGGTCATGGTCGCCGCGGTCGCGACGGAGGAGCCGCAGATCGCGGCAAAGCCGCCGCATGCCCCGATGGTGGCGAGCGCGAGGCCGCCCCGAAATTGGCCGAGCCAGGCGTTGCCGGCGCGGAACAGCTCTTTCGACATGCCCGATGCGGTCGCGAACACGCCCATCAGGACGAACATCGGGATCAGGCTGAAATTGTAGTCGGTCGCGGTGCGCACCGGCGAGGTGGCGAGCAGGTTGAGCGCCGGGCCCCAGCCGGCGATCGCGGCGAACCCGCCGACCCCGACCAGCGCCATCGCGATGCCGATCGGCACCCGGAGCAACATCATCAGGAACATCGCGCCGAAGCCTGAGATCGCGACCAGATCGGCCGTGCTCATTCCTCCAGGACCTCGCCGGTCGGCCGCTCCGCCGGCGCTGCCCCGAGCGCCAGCAGCAGAATCCGCGTCCCGATCGTGCACACCGAGGCGACGACGCCAAGCCAGATCGCCGCAAGCCACGGCCACACCGGCAGGCGCAGATCGAAAGTGGCTTCGTTGCTGGCGAACGCGCTCTCGACCCGGCCGAGCAGCATCCAGGCGAGCAGCACCGTGAACAGCAGGAGGACCAGCGCCGCGAAAAGGTCGAGCCACAGGCGCGCCCGCGCGGGCAGCAGCTCAGCCATGATATCGACCTTGATGTGGACGCCGCGGTAGCCGACGCTGGCAAAGCCCCAGAGCATGGCGACGCCGAGCATGAGGCGCGCGATGTCGAAGGCGTCGGGGATCGGGGCGGCCAGGACATAGCGGCCGATCGCCGAGACGAACACCAGCACGGTGATCGCCCCGAGGAACAGGCCGGCGATCCGCTCGACCAGGGTCGCCAGCCACTCGAGCCGCCTGGCGAGGCGCCTCATCGCGTCGACCGGGCCCGAAAAGGACAGCTGATCTCCATTGCCCGTTGGGTCGGCTGCGCGGGCGGCGCGCGACGGCGCGGCGTGCGGGTCGGACGGCAGGGCTGCCGCGGCCTACTGGTACAGCGCGCCGTTGTCCTTCAGCGACCTGACCAGCGCCTCGTGGATCGCCTCCGCATCGTAACCCTGCGCGGCCACGTCCGCCTTCCAGGCATCGAGCAGCGGCGCCGCGGCGTCGCGCCAGGCCTGCACGTCGGCGGGCGTGGGCTCATAGACCTCGTGCGCGGGGTCCGCGAGCATCTTGAGCCGGCCTTCGTCCTCCCAGTCGGTCCAGCCGCTCGCCATCTTCTCCGCCCACTCGCTGGTGCAGTGGTCGTCGATCACCCGGCGGTCTGCCTCGGATAAGCCCTCGTAGCGCGCCTTGTTCATGACCAGCACGAAGGTCGTGACGTAGAGCGGCATGTCGAGATGGTGCTTGGTGATGCCGTCGATGCCGAAGATGTAGAGCGAGTTCCAGGGGAAGGTGATCGCGTCCGCCGCACCGCGCGCGAGCGTCTCGCGCGCCTCGGGCGCCGGCACCCAGACGCTGGCCCCGCCGAGCATGCTGACGAAGCGGCCGATGGTCGCCTGGGCGGGCCGGATGTTCTTGCCCCGCACGTCCCCGGGCAGGACCAGCCTGTTCTTCGAGTGGAAGGTGCCGGGCGAATGCACGAACGCCATGCAGAACTTGACGTCGCCCATCTCCTCTTCGGCGTAGGCGCGGTACCAGGCGTCGAGCGCCTTGGAGCCGCTTTTGGCGTTGCTGAAATAGAACGGGATCTCGCCGTGCGCGATGATCGGGAAGCGCCCGGCCTGATAGCCGGGATTGACATACGTGATGTCGGCGATGCCGTCGCGCGCCATGTCGTAGTGGTCGGCCGCGGCGCCGAGCTGCTGCGCGGGGAAGATCGTGATCGTGAGCCGGCCGTCTGACGCCGCGGTGATCGACTCCCCCCAGGGCACGAGGCCGGTCGGCTGCAGGGGGTGCTGCGGCGGCACCCAGTGGGCGAGGCGCAGCTCCTCTGCGGCCGCAGGGGTGGCCAGGGCGATGCCGATCGCGCCCGCGAGCGCGCCGATCCTGATGCTGCTCATCGTGCGTGCCCTCCCCCTTGCTCCAGTCGCCCTGATCAGCCTGGGACCGGCGCACCAGGCGCGCCCGGTCGGTTGCCTTCCCCTCGGCGCGCCCGGTCGGGTGCCTTCCCTGGTCATGCCTGGACCTGATCCGGGCAGCCATGTTCCAGGCCGGCCCCGCGGCCTCGCCCATGGCTCGCCGGGTCGGGCCGGCAACCACCGTGCCGCGAACGCGTCGGCGCGCCAGCCGGTGCGCGCAGTTATCCATGGAACCGCGCGTGCTGACAACCGGCCGGACCGGCGATCGTTACCGCCGCCCGCGCCCGCCTTGCCCGATCCCTGATCCTCGCTATCGTAGTTGCCCGGGCCGGCGTCGCGCCGCGAAGGAGCGCGCGTCAGAGCAGCCGGGAGGCGAGCCATGGACCGCACCGCGCCACCCTATCGCGCCGACCACGTCGGCAGCTTCCTGCGGCCGCAGCCGCTGCTCGAGGCGCGCGCGCGGCATGCCCGGGGCGAGATCGACGCGGCAGCCTTGCGCGCGGTGGAGGACGCGGCGATCGAGGGCGTGGTGCGTCGCCAGGAGGAGGTCGGCCTCGAGGGCATCACCGACGGCGAGTTCCGCCGCACCTTCTTCCACGTCGACTTTCTCGAGCAGCTGGACGGCGTCGCGGTCGGCGAGGGCAGCTTCACCGCGACCTTCCGGCGCGACGACGGCACCGAGGTCGGGTTCAAGCCGCCGACCATGCGCGTCACCGGCAAGGTCCGCCACGGCCGGAGCATTCAGGGCCAGGACTTCGCCTTCCTGCAGAGCGTCACCACGCGCACGCCCAAGGTCTGCATCCCGTCGCCCTCGATGCTGCATTTTCGCGGCGGCCGGGCGGCGATCAGCGTCGAGGTCTACCCCGATCTCGACGCGTTCTGGCGCGACCTCGCCGCCGCGTATCGCGCGGAGATCCTCGACCTCGCCGCGCGCGGCTGCCGCTATCTGCAGCTCGACGACACCAACCTCGCGTACTTATGCGACGATGCGATCCGCGCCGCGACCCGCGCGCGCGGCGACGACCCGGACGAGCTGCCGCGCCTCTACTGCCGCCTGATCAACGACGCGACCCTCGGCCGGCCCGCGGACATGGCGGTCTGCATCCATCTCTGCCGCGGCAATTACCGGAGCGCCTGGGTCGCAGAGGGCGGCTACGAGCCGGTCGCCGAGATCCTGTTCAACGAGCTCGCGGTCGACGGCTTCTTCCTCGAGTACGACGATCGGCGCTCGGGCGACTTCGCGCCGCTGCGCTTCGTGCCGAAGGGCAAGGCCGTGGTGCTCGGGATCATGAGCTCGAAGCGCCCCGAGGTGGAGGCGAAGGACGCGCTCCGACGCCGGATCGACGACGCCGCGCGCTACGTCCCCACGGACCAGCTCTGCCTGTCCCACCAGTGCGGCTTCTCCTCGACCGTCCACGGCAACCTCCTCTCGGAGGCCGACCAGTGGCGCAAGCTCGCCCGCACCGTCGAAGTCGCCCGCGCCGTCTGGGGGGATTGAGCTGACGGCCTGATCGTTCACCGCGACGAGTCGGCCCCTGCCGTGATGTAGTATTTTACGCTGCGATCACCGCGTCGGCGTCGTCGGCACGAAAAGCCGCCAAATATCCGAGAATCAGATCCTTTGAGCGATAACGTCCAAACGCTCTTTCCTCTTGGCGTCGGACGATCAGAAACTGGTCGAGCACGTATGAGACCGCATCTGTGTCAAGGCCGTAGAGCAGGAAGAATAACGCGTCAAGCCGCGCCCGCCGACGTAGCCGATCCTCCTCATCCCATGGGAACGGCGGGCCCTCGTATCCTTGGTCCCGTGCGAAGCCAGCCATATCGTGCGCCGTGTAGGTAAGCGCAAGAACTTCCTCGCGCACCAACTCACCTATCGAACGCCTGCCAATTCTCTCACGAAAGCGGGGCTCGGGTACGACGGGAAACTGCTCGACGATATACCAGTTCAGATGCTGGCCTTGCACCTTTTGCCGAGCTACGTAGTCCAGTGCGAAGCTGTTGAGATTGGCGAGAAGCAGGGGTGCCCAGTCTCGGTACACCACTATCGCGTCAAGATACTCCCGGCGCCATTCCATAGCCGCGGCGTGGTTTCCGTCGGGTTCCGGCCCAGGCGGCAGCTTCGGCTGGATCAGCGGCAACGTGTTCCCGGCGGCGCACACCGGGATCATAGATGCAATGACGGTACGTGTGTTGGTAGTGGAAGTTACGTCCTTCAGCGCCAACGCCCACTCGAGCCCCTCGGGCCATGATACCTCGGTCGCCGTGACCCAGAATTGCGGCTCGGGCCGCCAAGCCGGGTCAGAGTGCTGGTCCGACGTCGCGGGCACCGGCTGGCCAGGACGATGCATGCGATTGGCGTCGACCGTCACATTTGCCGCACGATGATCGAACGCCTGTACCATTTTGCCTTCGAAGAGCGGTAGGTATGTCGTGGACCCCTTTTTCAGGCGATTGTCAATTACCTGATAGACGCCGGCCGCTTCCAAAGCTATGCGTGTTTTAAACAGACGCGAATCGTTTGTCATGTCAAACATGCGAACATAATCGACCGGCCAGACGATGCAGGGTGGGCGATGTCGGCGGTCCACGAGCACAGGCAACTGCCGATACAGAGCAGCTGTAATCCCCGCGTCGCGAGCCGTCCGGAAGATCGGCGCCGTCCCTGTGTTTGGATTCACAGTACGGATATCGACCGCCGATAAATGGAAGACCCTGTCTGGTCGCTCCAACTCCCCAAGGTCTCGGAGGAAACAGCCATAGGATACTGCTGGAAAGCTACGCTTCGATCCGCCCACGGCGAACACGCAGAATTTGAAGCGGTAATACACATCTGGGAAAAACAGTGTACCATCAGATTTTTTGTTGAAAAAATCTAGAAAAAGCATGAGGCGCTGTTCCTTTACATTCAATTGGAAGAATTGAGCGTAGTTCTTATCGGAGGCAATGCCGGATGGAACGAGAAGTGCTACTATGCCTGCGGGCTTCACTAACCTTCGAGCTCGCTCGACAAAGAGAGCATAAATGTTGATATCACCGCCGGAGAGCAATGGATACTGTCTATTTTCACGAACGATTCTCGCTGCCGTCTCAGCGGCCTCCTTTGCGACCTTGTAGTCTTCGGCCAGCGGATCGCCACTCTCTATGAGATTCGAGACGAGCCGCCTACGTTCGGCGGCTGTAGTCGCATGCGCAATCTCCGGCCGACGCGCGGCGAACCATTCGACCTCCTGCAGCTTCATCCGGTCCCACGGCGGATTGCCAATCACCACGTCAAATCCGCCTGGCGACGGATCGACGGTCCAATTCTCCCATACTCCGGGAAGGGCGACTTGCCAGTGCAGAAACCGCTGTTCTGCAACTAGGGCGCGGGAGCGCTCGATCAAGTCGAGTGCTCGATAGTAGTTCTCTCGGTTCGCCTCTGCCGCATGGAAAAGGTTCCGTTGCAGCAGGATGTAGCCGCGATCCTCGCCGAAGAGGCTCGCCTCCTCTTCGGCCGGCGGTTCGGGCGGGGCAATGGGTTCCGCTAGGCCAGCGATGATCGGGACAGGAGGGCCGAACATGCCGTTCAGAAAAGCGTCGAGCGCCGCATTCTCGTCAGGACCGAGCTGCAACCAGCGTAGTGCGTGCCAGAAGTCCAGAAATTGACTGAGCGGGCGGGTCGCTTCACGCATCACAGCATGGTTCTCGGCGGACTCGCGAGCTTCCGCGATATCGGCATCGGCTGCCCGCTCTATGCGGACCATGCCATCCGTTGCCGCCAGCGCCTGCTGAATCGACCTGTTGATCAGCAAGTTCGCCTTTGCTGCAAGTTCCTGGTGAACCTGCCCCACCAACTCGCCGAACAAAGAGTCACCGCAGACCAGATGGTGATCGAGAAAGGATAACGGCGCGCCCGCAGTAAAGGTATGTAGCCAGAGAGAAACCTTGGCCAATTCCACCGCCATCGGGTTCTTGTCGACGCCGTAAACGCAGCGTTTAAGAATCATGCGGCGGATGATCTGTCGATCATCTAGTTGTGTTTCGTCGATGCGCCAGCCATGCTCACGCGCCTGATCACGCAGACGTTCACGAATCGCCTCGATGCGCTCGCTGAGGGGCGACTCGTAACGGTGTTGCTTGACCCAGGCTTCCGCTTCTTCGCCAACGGTCATGGCTTCGAGCACTGAATCGGCCAGGAAGTCGACAGCAGCCGCCAGGAAATGGCTGGAACCCATGGCCGGGTCACACACGCGGAGGCTTAGGATCGCCTCCGCCGGATCGGCATGGGCGAGATCCAAAAGACGTTCTTCGATCGACCTGTGGTCATGACTGAGTTCTCCGGCGCGATCGAAGAAGTTTCCAAGCCGCTCTTCCACCAGAGGGCCGACTGCGCGCTCCACGATCAACTCGACCAACTCGTCGGGTGTGTAGTAGCTGCCAGTGGCCTTTCGGGCGAATGGATTTAGTATCACCTTCAGTGTGCCGCTGGCTTCGTCCAGAACGGGTTCGAATTCCAGGAGACGCTCATAAATCGACCCGAGCTCCCGCACCGAGAGGTCTCGAAAGTTGATGTAGCGAGGTGGACCGCCTTCCTTCAAACGCGACAGCGCGTCCAACATCGAGGCGAAGATCACGTCCGGTAGGTCGACTCGTTCGACCATGGGATGGCGCGGCCGGTCGAACAGGCCGCCGTTGTAAGCCGGCAAGCGCAACGCGTCGTCGCCCTCGTCAATGAGTGCCCAAAGTTCCTTGACGTGTCGGTAGAGGGGCGCGCGGCGGTGGCTGAACGCATCGCCGGCGTCCAGGCGGCTGGCTACGGTGTCACGAATCCTACGCAGGCTGTAGTCGTCGTAGCGGTCGTCGTCGACGGGCAGAAGGCCGCGGTCCTCCGCATAGAGCACGAACAAAAGCCGGTAGAGGATCGTCAGGGCTGCTTGGCGCACTTCGTCCCGGTACGCGCGACTTGGTTTGGCGGGCGGCCGTTCGCGGTCGTTCGCATAGAGCGCGTTCACCAGCTTCGGATAAACCTCCTCGAACACGACATCGGTAAGCTTGTTCGAGACGAGGGCCTGCCAGCGACGACCCCGCTCCAAGGCGAACTCGTGGAACGTGACCTCAATGTCCGGTGCAGTAAGGAAGGCATCCCGCCGAAACAGGACATAGAAGAGCTTCAGAAGATGAGGTCGCTCCCCCTCTTTCGGCGCGAATAGGTCGATTTCCAGCCCTGGAACACCGGCGCAGGCCGGCAGGTCCAGATCGAGATATTCTTCCGCCCGGGAGCGGGCGCCCTGAAAGTAGAGGCGCCAGTTGCGACCGTTGGTGAGAATCCCCCACCGGATCTTGCGATCGGAAAGAACCTCGACTCGGGAGAGATAGCGCAGCATCTGTGTCGAGGGGATCTCACCGCGCGGCCCCGCGCCGCGGTCCAGCGGTCGCTGCCACGTCTTGGCCTCGAGCACCGCGACGCCATCTCGGTATCGGTCCCCTTGATCAGGCCGCCCAAGCGCCCGCGCCTTGGCGCCCTGATCGGCGAGCAGAAGATAGTCGGGTACGTCGGCGCGGCCCTTCATCGCCGCCTTCTGCTGGGGTAGAAAGGCACTCCAACCAAGGACCGTGAGAATTGGTTCGATCAACTCCTGCTCAGTGAGCGCCTCGTTCACGCCGCGGCCGCTGACCGGAAAGGCGTCGAAAATTCGGAGAATGCGATTTCGAAACTCGCCGACCTCCTGGTCGGCAACGGCGCGCCAGGCGTGGGTCTCCAGCACGCCGGTGCGAAGGAACTCGCTGGGGAACAGCCCGCCCTGGGACATACAACCTCTGCTCGATCAGGCAGCGCGGAATCCCAACTACTCCGAGGCGGGCGAGTGATGCAACGTCTTGCTGGACCTCACGCTCCGTGATGTTTGATTGGAACGGGTCAGATCGCGGTGGTCAGCTCGGCGTAAATAGGGTAGAATTCCCAGATTGCACTTAGGCCGGGCGACCCCAGACGGCAGCGCCTCGGAATCCGAACGAACCCGAGCACCTCAGACCAAACGAACCCAAGGCGTGCGGAGATCGAACGAACCCGAACCGCGGAGACGACCGAACGAACCCGAGCAGCCGCGTGCACGAACGAACCGGAGCGGCGCTGAGCCCGAACGAGCCTATCGGCTACGAAACCGAACGCACCCGAGCGAGCGACAGCCGAACGAACCCAAAATTCGCGTTGATTCAAGTGATTGAGCTTGGAAGGGCCCGCCTGCCCACGGCCGCTCCCAACCGACGTGAGGCGGGATGGGGCAGCGTCCCCTTCGGCAGGCCCGCTCCTCAAGCGCGTCCGAGCAGCAGGCCGGGAGGGCGGGGCCTAGCTAGCCGCCGGCGACGCCGGCGAACGATTCGCCCGCGTTCAGGATCACGATCTCGACGCGGCGGTTCTGTTGCCGGCCGCTCGTGCTGTCGTTCGGCGCTTCGGGGCGCGTCTCGCCATAACCGATCGCGCGCACGCGATCAGGCGCCACGCCGCTGCCGAGTAAAAAGCTCTCGACCGAGCGGGCACGCAGCTGCGAGAGCTGCAGATTGTACTCCGAGCTGCCGGTGTTGTCGGTATGCCCTTCGATCAGGATCTTGCGATCGGGGTGTTGTTTCAGGTACTCGGCCAGACGCAGCAGCTCGGTCTGCGCCCCCGGCTGCAGCTCGGCGCCATTCACCTCGAACAGCACGTCTTCGAGCGTGATCACGAGCCCCCGGTCGGTCCGCTCGGCGCGGAGCTGCTGGAGCAGCTCGTCCTGGCTGCGCTCGCCGCTCGCCTGCGCCCGCGCGATCGCCGCCTTCTGCTCGGCGAGATAGGCGAGGTGGTCGATCTCGTCGTCGTCGAGGCCTTGCCGTTGCCCTTGCTCGGCCTGGGTCAGCGCCTGCTCGGCGTCGCGCAATGCCGCCGGCGCATACTCGGCCGTGGCCTGATCGGCGCGCGCTTCCTCCACGGCAGCCTTCGCCCGCACCACTTCGGGATCCGGCCCGCTCGCGCACCCGACCACGGCGAGGCTCGCCAGCGTGCCGATCGCGCCTGCCCAACCTACCCAGCTGTCCATGGTCCTGCCCTCCGTTGCCGGTGTCATCGCGGGAGAGGCTCGGGCGCGGTCCCGCTCGCCTCGGAACGCAGCTGCTGGGCAGTCTCGGAGCGCGCCTTGGCCTCGGCCAATCGGGCGTCGACCAGCGCCTCCTCGGCCAGCCGCCGGGCGTCTTCGTTCTCCTCTTCCTGCATCGCCGCCTGCGCCCGGATCAGCTTGTCGCGCGCCCGATCGAGGTCACTCGGCGCGTACTTCGCGGCGTCCGCCTCCTCCGCCCCGGTAACGGCCGTCTGCGCGGCCGACATCTCTGCTACCGGCGCCGGGGTGCTGCCGCAGGCAGCGACCGTAGCCACGACGATTCCCGCGCCGAACAGACTTCGCGCCGCACGCCCGGAGTTGCGCATGGGTATTCCCCCCAATCGGACCGACACTTCGACCTTTTGGCGGTAACGCAACTATTGGCGGAAGGTTCCTTTCGCCGCGACAACACCTGTGCATGTCATCTGCAACTGATCGATCAGTCGAAGGCACGCAGCGCGGACCAGGACAGGCTGCGCGGCGGGATCAGACCCAACGAGCAGCGTGCTCCGCGCATCCCGCGTGGCGCCCCAAGGGGGCAGGATCCAGCAGGACCGGCTAAGCTCAGCCCGCACGACGCGTAGTGCCGGTGCGGGCGTTGCCGCAATGGCTCCGGGGAACTCCCGGGCGGTACTCCGGCCACCTCGCCGGTGCGCACGATCGGCCGTGATCAGGTCGGACCGGCCGGGCCGGTCAGGCGGCGAGCGGCGCCAACTCGGCTGCCGGACGCGCCGCCGCCATCTCCGCCCGCACGCGATCGACGAGCGTCGGCTCGCAGAGGGCGTCGTTTGGCCGCGTGAGGTGGCGCACCGCCACCACGAGCTCGTGCACCGCGGGATCGCGCGCCGCGACGCGATAGAGCGCCGCTCCGAAGCCGAGCGCGTGCTCGAGATCGGCCGGGCGGTCGCCGCGGGTCTGCGGGTAAGCGAGATCCGGGGTCGTCGACATGGACCAGGTCCCAGCGAGCCATGGCTGGACTTCGGCGAGGAAATCCTGCGGCAGCCCGGCGAGACCTTCCGCCCCGCGGGCGCGGCGCTGCAGCAGGTCGGCCAGTATGCTGGCCTCCCTTGCCGCCACGCTCATGCCCTGGGCATAGACCGGGTTGAATCGGCAGATGGCATCGCCGACCGGGATCAGGCCCTGCGGGAAGTCGAGCACGGTCTCGTAATGCCGCCACGAGCTTTCGGCAAAGGCGAACCGCTGCGGGACGCCTGCGGGCCTGGCGGCGCTGATCGCGTCATGGATGGTTCGCGTCCGCAGCCGCTTCGCCGCGTCCAGGAATTCGGCGAGGTCGCGGGCCGGCCTCGGGCAATGCAGCTCCGCGATGCAGACCATCCAGCGGTCGCATTCGACCGGCAACAGATAGCCGCAGCTCCGATCGCCCGGCGCGCTGGGGAACGTGAGCACAGCCTGCCAATCGGGCCGCGCCTTCGGGATCTCGAAGACTGCGGTGGCGTAGCCGATGTCGACCCCGACCGTCGTCTCCTGCGGCCGCGCGCGGCCCAGAGCGGCGAGCGCCCCGAGGGTGAGCGCACCGCGCGCCGACGCGTCGACGACGAGGTCGGCCGCGATCACCTCCCGCGTCCCGTCGATCCGCTCGAATCGAACACCGGCGATGCTCCCGCGGTCCGCGGACGCGACCAGCTCGAGTACCCGGCAATGATCCCGGAGCACGACGTTGCGCTGCGCCAGCGCGCGCGCTCGGAGCGTGTGCTCGAACAGCGGCCGCGACGCGGTGTAGACGACCGCGCCGAGATCGCGGCGGGGGAAGGGGTCGAAGCCGGGCAGCTCTTCCCGAACGTCGGCGGCGACGCGCAGCGGCACAGCCCCGGCCGCGGCAAGAGCCTGATCGAAGCCGGGGAAGACGCGGCAGAGCGCCTCGAGGCCGCCCGAGAGGAGCCCGTGCAGCTGGCGGGATTGCGGCGTACCCGGTCGATGCGCCGGCTCGCAGGCGAGGCCGTCCCGCTCCAGCACGATCACCTGCTCGAAATGGTTCGCGAGCGCACCCGCGGCCGCGAGGCCGCTGATGCCGGCGCCGATCACCAGGGCTTGCCTGCCCAAGCACTCAGACATGGTCCGCTCTCCAGTTCAGCCAAAGAATGCGCAGGCGGAACGCCAGACACCGCAGAATACGGCGTTGCATGTTTCAGACGTTTGTCGCGGACCGCCGAAATTGGTTTCAAATGTATCGGGATCGACGCCTCGATCATCGGCCTGGTATTCTCGATTGGCACCCTCTCTCAGCGCTACGCGCGCTCGTGATCTCGCGCCGGCGCAGGCCGCTGTCGTCCAGCCGCTTCTTCCGCGCCCTACGGGCAAAACCGTGGCGCCCGGCGTGATCAGCTCTTCGCGGCCCGATGTTCGAGACCGGGAATGAGCAAGGCCCTGGTGACGAGGCCGCGTGCGCCGCGCTCAGTCGCGGTCCGCGAGAGCCATACCGGGCGCCGCCCGCGACCGTGCGCTCATCTGCATGCTGTTCCCCATCCGGAATTGAGCCAGGACCCCCGCGCGCCCCGGATTGGATGAAGGGGCAGCCGGGTCGGCCCATGGAATCTTGATCAAGGGCGCGCGAGGTGGTTCCAGAGGGGATGCGCGAGCGTTCCCTGCTTCGTCCCATCGCATTGCTGAGCGCGGCCGCGTTCGCCTCGGTCGCGACCATGCGCGCGGCGGACCCGCTGCTGCCGCAAGTAGCGCGCGAGTTCGGTGTCAGCGCGGGCGAGGCCTCAATCATCGCGACGACGTTCGCGCTTGCCTACGGATTCTGCCAGCTGGTCTACGGCGTGCTCGGCGATCGTTTCGGCAAGTACCGGCTGATCACGCTCGCTACCCTGGTCTCCGCCGGGACCGTGGCCAGCGCCGGGTTCGCTGCTTCGCTCGGCGCGCTGGGCGCGGCGCGCCTGGCCGCCGGCGCCTCGGCGGCCGCGATCGTGCCTCTGGCGATGGCGTTCATCGGCGATCACGTGCCCTACGAACGGCGCCAGACCGCGCTCGCCCGGTTTCTCACCGGCACCATCCTCGGCATCATCAGCGGCCAGGTGCTCGGTGGCGTGCTCGGCGAGGTGGTCGGCTGGCGCGCCGTGTTTCTCGTGCTCGGCGCGGTGTTTCTTATCATCGGCATGCTCCTTCTGGTCGAGCTGCGCTCGCTTCGCGTGCCGCCGCCGCGGTTGACCAGCTCGATCCATCCCGCAGCGCTCACGCGCGGCTATGCCGCTCTGCTGCGGCGGCCGTGGACGCGCGTCGTGCTGGCCACCGTGTGCGCCGAGGCATTCTTCTTTTATGGTGCCTTCACGTTCGTCGGCGCCTACCTGCACGACGTGTTCGGCCTCGACTATGCCCGTGTCGGCCTCCTGCTCGGCTGCATGGGCCTGGGCGGGCTCCTCTACGCTCTGACCGTGCGACAGCTCGTCCGACGCCTCGGCGAGGGCGGGCTCGCTCTCGGCGGCGGTGTCGCCATCGCGATCGGCTTCCCGGCGGTGGCGCTCGGCTCGCTCTGGCTGATCGCACCGGCGATCGCGCTGCTGGGTCTGGGCCTGTACATGCTGCACAACACGCTCCAGACCAACGCCACCCAGATGGCGCCGGAGGCGCGCGGCCTCGCCGTCTCCACATTCGCCAACGTGCTCTTCCTAGGCCAGGCTGCCGGCGTCTGGCTGTCCGGCCTGGTCATCGACCGGATCGGTTATCTGCCTGTCTTCATTGCCGCTGGCGCGGGACTCCTCGTCGTCGGGGCCGCGTTTGCGTGGCTGCTCCGGCGTCGGCCGGCATCGACGTGAGCGGCGCGCGCGCAAAACGCCGTTACCGGGCAATCCACCACTCGGGCAGTGGGCATCGCGGCCAGGACCTTGCGGCGAGCAGACGCACACCACATCCGCCGGCTGATCGGCCGGCCGCGGGTACATTTGCGCCGCGTCAGCCCCCGCTATCCGTGTCGTGTCGAGGACGCCTAGTGCGACGAACCCCCGGCGTACGTCTGGTCCTGGCGGGCGTCCATGAACATCTCCGAGACCACGAGCCAGCGGCCGTCGGGCTGCTTCTGGAGGATGTGCAGCGAGTGGTTGTCGCGCATGTGGATCGTGCCACCGCCGACGAGGCCCTGGCCGGTGATGCGCAGGTGGGTCGACACCGCCACCACGGTGTCGGCGAGCCGGCGCAGACGGCTCTCGGGTGGCGCGACCAGGTTGCCGGCGTCGAAGTTGGCATCGGCGAACAGCCCGCGCAGGTAGGCGACGATCTCCCCCCGTCCGGTCCGGACGGTGCCGAAGGCGTTCACCCAGTCGGCATCCTCCGAATAGACCGTCTCGAGCATCGCGGCGTCGCGCTTGCTAAACGCGCCCAGCAGGGCGCTCAAGGTTGCACCGATGGCCTTCTGATCCTCGGGCGGCATCGCCTCCAGCCCGGGAAGCTTGCTCGGTTTGTCCATGCCGGCCCTCCCCGACTACGATTTCATTTCCGCAAGATCATCTCGCGGGCGCAGTCGTCATGCAACGAGAAGGGCCAGAACTTCCGGCACCGCTGCACTGCATCCCCTCATTGCCCGCTCCGTCCGGGTAGGTTGTGCAACGCCCGCCAGTGCCACGCTCCAGTGCCCGGCTGAGCGCCGCCGCGCCCAGCGCGGAACTTATCGATTCCCGCGCCGTTTCGAACTCGCTTCGCCCGGCGTCGCGATGATGGCGGGCGGGGCTGGCTGTGGAATTCGCCAACCGGGAGAACGCGACGATGGCCGTCAAGTCAGTTAACGATCTTCTTATGGACGAGCTGCAGGACATTTACCACGCCGAGAAGCAGCTGGTGAAAGCCCTGCCCAAGATGGCGAAGAAAGCGAAGTCCGACCAGCTGCGCCAGGCGATCGAGAATCATCTCGAAGAGACCAAGGGCCAGGTTCAGCGGCTCGAGCAGGTATTCGAGAAGCTCGATGCCCGTCCGCGCGCCAAGCGGTGCGAGGCGATGGAAGGCCTGCTCGAAGAGGCCGAGGAGCTGATGGGCGAGATCGGCACGCCGGAAGTCCTCGACGCCGCCATGATCGGCGCCGCCCAGAAAGTCGAGCACTATGAGATCGCGAGCTACGGCACCTTGAGCACGCTCGCCGAGGAACTTGGACATACCGAGGCCGCTCGGCTGCTCGAGCAGACGCTGAATGAGGAGAAGGCGGCCGATAAGAAGCTGAATGAAATCGCGCTTTCTGGCGTCAATAAGACCGCTCTTCAGGCGGCCGCCTGATCGAAGACTGCGCGCCCGTTGCAAGGGTCGGCGGCTGCGGGTCGCCGACCCTTTGCTTTGTCATGAGCAGAGAGCGGTCGGCTGCGGGCCGCTTGACAAGCGGCCGGCGCTCGCCTGTATGGCTCGCCGGGCGCCGGGACGGCCGGTACGTCGCCGCCGTGTCCTGAAGGGAGCTCCGCATGTCCGCGCCGCCGCAAACCAAAGGCGCGCCGATCACCGATCGTCGCCAGCTGATCGAATATCTCGAGGCCGGGTGCAAGCCCAAGGCCGAGTGGCGCGTCGGCACCGAGCACGAGAAGTTCGGCTACACGCACGACGACCTGCGGCCGTTGCCCTACGACGGCGACCGCGGCATCCGGGCGCTGCTCGAGGGTTTGGCCAGGCAGTTCGGCTGGCAGATCGTCACCGAGAACGAGCGGCCGATCGCGCTGCAGCGGGGCGGCGCCAGCGTCACCCTCGAGCCTGGCGGCCAGGTCGAGCTGTCCGGCGCGCCGGTCAAGACCCTGCACGAGACCTGCTGCGAGGTGCACGAGCACCTCGATCAGGTGCGCGCGGTCGCGGCGCCGCTCGGCATCGGCATGCTCGGCCTGGGCTTTCAGCCCAAGTGGCGGCGCGAGGACATTCCCTGGATGCCCAAGGGCCGCTATCGAATCATGCGCGAGTACATGCCGACCCGGGGCCATCTCGGCCTCGACATGATGCTGCGCACCTGCACCATCCAGACCAACCTCGACTTCGCGTCCGAGGCCGACATGGTGCTGAAGTTCCGGGTCGGGCTTGCCTGGCAGCCGGTGGCGACCGCGCTGTTCGCCAACTCGCCGTTCACCGACGGCCGGCCGAACGGCTTCCTCAGCTACCGCAGCCACGTCTGGACTGACACCGATCCCGACCGCTGCGGCATCCTGCCGTTCGTGTTCGAGGACGGCATGGGGTTCGAGCGCTACGTCGAGCACGTGCTCGACGTGCCGATGTATTTCGTGTACCGCGACGGCAAGTACATCAACGCGGCCGGCCAGAGCTTTCGCGATTTCCTCAGGGGCCGCCTGCCGGCGCTGCCCGGCGAGGTGCCCACGATCAGTGACTGGTCGGACCATCTGACCACGCTGTTCCCCGAGGTGCGCCTGAAGCGATTTCTGGAGATGCGCGGGGCCGACGGCGGGCCCTGGCGATCGCTGTGTGCCCTGCCGGCAATATGGGTCGGCGTGCTGTACCACCAGGCCACCCTCGATGCCGCCTGGGACCGGGTCAAGGATTGGACTCTCGAGGAGCACGAGTACCTGCGTGCCGAAGTGCCGCGCCAGGGGCTGCGCACGCCGTTTCGCGGCGGCACGGTGCAGGATCTCGCCAAGGAGATGCTGGCGCTCGCCGACGCCGGCCTTCAGGGGCGGGCGGAGGAGGACTGGTTCGGCCAGGACGAGCGCCAGTTTTTGACCGCGCTGCGCGGCATCGTCGACAGCGGCCGCACGCCCGCCGACGAGAAGCTGGCGCTGTTCCACGGCCGCTGGCGGGGCAGTGTCGACCCGGTCTTCGCCGAATTCGCGTACTGAGGTCGGCCGAACAGTCTCGGAGTCCCGGCTGACGCCGCGCAGGGCGCTCCTTGGCGAGACTTCTCGGGCGTGCGCAGCGGACAGCCGACCGGCTAGTGGACCAGCGTGAACGCGACGGCGCCTGCCAGCCCCCCGACCGTCAGCCACACCGCGATGAAGCGCACGATGCTCCACTGGTCGCTCATGCCTTGGCAAACACGCCACCCCAGCCAAGACTTCCAGTGCCGCCGCGCCGCTCACGGCCTCGTGAAAATGCTGCTGCCAGCAGCGTCTGGTTCGAGCGGGCACGTGACGCCGGTCATCCCGAGTTGCCCGCAGTCGTCAGGGCACAGCCGCAATCATGTGCCGTGGCCCGGCAAGATCACGCACCTGATCTGCGGATAGTCATACGCCTCGCAGCCGTCCAGGCAGCAGACGTGCACTTGGCCGTCTGGTGAGAACTCGCCGACCACGCTCTCGGGATCGATCGCGTACCACTTGCCCTTGATCCGCACCTCATAGCCGAGCTCGCCGGGACTGCTGCGGTGCGGGTACGGAGCGCAGTCACGCTCGCCGCAACAGTCGAGCGGCTCCTTGCCCTCGCGCTCGAGCTGCACGTCTTTGTACCAGTCGTGGGGCGATGCCGCCGAGGGCCAGATCAGCGCCAAAGTGAGTACGCAACCGGCTCGAGGCCAATGACCGATCATGGGGCCGCGCCCCCGCGTTGCTCGCATCGCGACATTCGCGACACGGAACGTCAGTCTAGTCGGCTAGCTCAGCGATTCATTGGTGGCGGGGGAGGGATTTGAACCCACAACACACGGATTATGATTCCGCCGCTCTACCGTTGAGCTACCCCGCCGGATGCGCGAAGTCCGCATGTAGAGCGGCCGTGGCGCAGCGTCAAGCCGCGTAGCCGGGCTGGCCGAGCTGAAGCCGCCGGGCCTCCAGGCGATGCCGCGGCGAAATGGGCGCGCGGGTTCAGGCGTCGATCACGAGTGGCGCCCGCTCGATCCAGCCACCGCCAAGCACCCGTGTGCCCTGATAGAACACGCAGGCCTGGCCTGGGGCGACCCCGGCCTGCGGTTCGGCGAAGATGACGCGCGCCCGGCCGTCATCCGCGCCGTCCAGGCGTGCGTCGACTGCGGGCTCCTGCGCCCGGTGCTTGACCTCGAGCTCGATCCCGCCGTCCGGCGGCGGACCATCGCCCAGCCAGTTGACCCCGGACAGCTCGACCTCACGACACAGGAGGGCGCTTTTCGGGCCGATCACCACCCGCCGGGTCTCGGGTTCGAGGCGCGCCACGTACAGCCGCTCGCCGGTCGCGACGGCGAGGCCGCGGCGCTGCCCGACGGTGAAATGGGTCAGGCCGTCGTGGCGGCCGAGCACCCGGCCATCGACGTGGACGATCTCGCCCGGCGAGGCGGCCTCGGGGCGCAGCCTGTCCACGACTTTGGCATAGGAGCCGTTCGGCACGAAGCAGATGTCCTGGCTGTCCGGCTTGTCGGCCACGGGCAGGGCGAAGCGCGCGGCCAAGCGCCGGGTCTCCGCCTTGTCCAGGCCGCCGAGCGGGAAGCGCAGGAACGCGAGCTGCTCCGGCGTGGTCGCGAACAGGAAATAGCTCTGATCGCGCCGGGCATCCGCCGCGCGATGCAGCTCGATGCCGGTGCCCCCCTCGACCCGGCGGACGTAGTGTCCGGTCGCGAGCGCATCCGCCCCGAGGTCGCGTGCGATGCCCAAAAGATCGGCGAACTTGATCCGCTGATTGCAGCGCACGCAGGGCAGCGGCGTCCGGCCCCCAGCATAGGTCGCCGCGAAATCCTCGATCACCGCCTGGCGGAACCGCGCCTCGAAATCGAGCACATAGTGGGGGATGCCGAGGCGCTCGGCGACCCGGCGCGCATCATGGACGTCCTGGCCGGCGCAGCAGGCGCCCTTCCGGCCGAGCGCCGCGCCATGGTCGTACAGCTGCAGCGTGATGCCGATCACCTCGCAGCCGGCCTCGACCAGGAGCGCCGCCGCGCACGAGCTGTCGACGCCGCCGGACATGGCGACGATCACGCGGCACTCAGCGGCCGGACGCTCGAGCTGCAGGTCCTCGATCACGGGACTGTTCGACATTTCGTTCCTGGCGATCACGCAGCCGAACATGGGACGGGTCGGCGCTCCAGGCAACCTATGGGGAGTTCGCACGCTCGTGGGCGAGTGTTGCCCAACGGCCTCGCTTGGCGCTCGGTCGGATAGCGGTGGCGCGTGGAGGCGCGCTGCCCGTCAGCCCGCGGCCATGCTGGTCGCGCTGGTGCACCCGGGGGCATTGCTCTGCGACCCATCATGGGGCCTTATGGGCCTCAGTGGCGGCTCGAGGCGGGTCCCGGACATTGGCGACATCCCTGCGCATCCAGCCGGTCGAGGACCGGCGCGCGCTCAAGCAGTTTCTCCTGATGCCGGCGCGGCTCTATGCCGACGACCCGAACTGGGTGCAGCCGCTGCTGTTCGAGCGCCTGGAGCACCTCAATCCCAAGAAGAACCCCTATTTCGAGCACGCCGAGGTCGCTTACTGGCTGGCGTTCCGCGGCGCGCGGCCGGTCGGGCGGATCAGCGCCCAGGTCGACCGGCTGCATCTCGAGCGCCACGGCGACGCCACCGGCCACTTCGGCTTCCTCGAAAGCGGAGACGATCCCGAGGTGTTCGCCGCATTGTTCGAGGCGGCCGAGGCGTGGCTGAGGGTCCGCGGCATGCGCCGGGCGACGGGGCCGTTCTCGCTGTCGATCAACGACGAGGCCGGACTTCTGATCGAGGGCTTCGACACGCCGCCCTGTCTCATGATGGGCCACGCGCCGCGCTACTACGGCCCGCGGGTCGAGGAGCAGGGCTTCCGCAAGGCGCGCGATCTGATCGCCTACGACTTCGACGTCACGGCGCCATTCCCGCCGCGGGCCAGGCACATGCTCGAGCGCCTGAGCAAGGGCGCGGGCCTCAGCTTCCGCCCGATCGACATGCGCCGCTTCGATCAGGAGCTGCAGACGATCGTCGACATCTTCAACGACGCCTGGTCGGACAATTGGGGGTTCGTGCCCATGACCCCCGCCGAGGTGCGGTACATGGGCAAGAACCTGAAGCCGATCGTGCGCGCCGAACACGCGTGGATCGGCGAGGTGGCCGGCGAGCCGGTCGCGATGACCGTGACCCTGCCGAATCTCAACGAGGCGATCGCGGACCTGCACGGGCGTCTGTTGCCGTTCGGCTGGGCGAAGCTGCTGTGGCGGCTCAAGGTACGGGGCCCGCGCACCGGGCGCATGCCGCTCATGGGCGTACGCAAACAGTATCATGGCACGGCGCGCGGCGCGGCGCTGGCGCTGGGCGTGATCGACGCGGTGTGCAGCTGGCACGCCACGCACAGCGGCGCCAGACGGGCCGAGCTGTCCTGGGTGCTCGAGGACAACCGGCCGACCCACGACATCATCGAGCTGGTCGGCGGCCGCCCATACAAGACCTACCGGGTCTACGAGAAGACCCTGGCGTGAGCGCGGCGCCGCCGGCCAGGTTCAGCGCGCTGGTGCTCGCCGGCAGCCGCGGCCCGGACGATCCGGTCGCGCGGGCTCGCGGCGTCGCGCACAAGTGTCTCGCCCCGGTCGCCGGCGTGCCGATGGCGGTGCGCGTGGTCGAGACGCTCGCGGCCTGCCCGTCGGTCGGCCGAATCGCGCTCGCGCTTGCGGAGCCCAAGCTGCTCGACGACCTGCCCGCGCTGCGGCCCCTGACCGCGGCGGGCCGGTGCACCGCGCTCGCCACCGGCGCAACGCCGAGCCTGAGCGTGCAGCGGGCCCTGAATGAGCTCCGCGATCCCTGGCCGTTGCTCGTGACCACCGGCGATCACCCCTTGCTCACGCCCCAGATGGTCGAGCACTTCTGCGCAGCCGCGCGCGCGACCGGGACCGATCTGGCGATCGGCCTGACCCCGTCGGCGGCGATCAGCAAGGCCTACCCGGACGCGCAGCGCACGTATCTGCGCTTTCGCGACGAGCGCTATTCGGGGGCCAATCTGTATGCGCTGCTTGGGCCTGATGCGCGGCGCGCGGTCGCGTTCTGGCGCCGCGTCGAGCAGGAGCGCAAGCGTCCCTGGCGCCTCGTGCGCGCCTTCGGCTGGCGGCCGCTGCTCGCTTACCTGCTCGGCCGCGTCACGCTGGACGACGCCATGGCGCGCGCCTCCGGCATCATCGGCGCGCGCGTCGATGCGGTCGTCGTGCCCTACGCCGAAGCCGCGATCGACGTCGACAAGCCGGCGGACCTGGCGCTCGCCGAGACGATTCTCGCCCGGCGCCGGTGAGACAGCCGCGGTCATGCCCGAGCCTTCCTGGCGCCGACTGAGGGACCGGCGCGCCAAGCGGGTTCTTGTGCCGGCCGGCAGGGCGGGAGTAGCTAATCGGCGCGGGGTCGTCCAACCCAGGGGAGGCAATCACGATGAAACGCATCGGCGTGCTGGTTTGCGGATTCCTGCTCGTGGCGAGCGTGGCGTGGGGCCGCTCGCTGCCCACGGTCGAGCCCGAAAAGGTCGGACTGTCGTCGGAGCGCCTGCAACGGATCGCGCAGGTGTTCCAGCAGGAGATCGACCAGGGTCGGCTGCCCGGGGCGACCGTGCTGATCGCGCGCAGGGGCGAGGTCGCGTATTTCGAGAGCTTCGGCTTTCGTGACAAGGACGCCAACGCGCCCATGTCGAAGGATGTGATCTTTCGGATCTATTCGATGACCAAGCCGCTGGTCTCGGTCGGGGCGATGATCCTCATGGAAGAAGGCCGTCTCCAGCTCGCTGATCCGGTATCGAAGTTCCTGCCCGAGTTCACGGCAATGCAGGTGAGCGTCCCGAAGACCGACACCTACGGCAAGGTGACCTACGCGCTGGTTCCGGCGGAACGGCCGATCACCGTGCAGGACCTGCTGCGCCATACCGCCGGGCTCGCCTATGGCCAAATCACCGGCAATGCCGCCGTCCAGGAGGCGTATGCCAAGGCCGGCATCTACGATCCAGATGGGGTGATCAAAGACACGGCCCGCGACGTCGCGCCCGCCGATGAGGTCGCTCGTCTGGCGAAAGCGCCGCTGATCCATCAGCCGGGAACGGTCTGGGAATACAGCCTCGCGACCGACGTCCTGGGACGGGTGGTCGAGAAAGCGTCGGGCATGCGGCTTGGCGATTTTCTCGAGCAGCGCCTGCTCGCGCCGCTCGGCATGATCGATACCGGGTTCTCGGTGCCCCAGGCGGATGCGGCGCGACTGGCCGAGCCGTTGGCGATCGATCCGGCGAGCGGCGATCCCAACAAGCTGATCGACGTCTTTGCGCCGCCCGCGAACGACTCGGGCGGTGCCGGCGCAGTGTCCACGGCGAGCGATTATGCGCTGTTCGCGCAGATGCTGCTGAATGGCGGCGAGCTCGACGGCACGCGCATCATCAGCCCGACCACGGTGCGCCTCATGGCGTCCGACCATCTGGGCTCGCGCATCGAGGCGCCGGTGACGCCCGGCGAGCTGCTGCTCGGCACGCCCGGCTACACGTTCGGCCTCGGCTTCGCGGTGCGCGAGGCGGACGGCATCGCCGCGGTCCCGGGCTCGGAGGGCGAGTTCATGTGGGGCGGCTATGCCGGCACCTACTTCTGGGTCGATCCGGAGGAAGAGCTGGTCGGCGTCCTGATGACCCAGGCGCCCGGACCGAGCCGCGCTTACTACCGCCGGGAGATCAAGCAGCTGGTTTACCAGGCGATCGTCGACTGATCGGGCGATGGCGGCCTTTGGTTGCGTTCGACGCCGCCGAAGAGGCCGCGGACCAGCTCTTTTGGTCGAGACGATCCCCGCCCGCTGCCGCTGACGCCGAGCCGCCTGACTTGGCCGGGGCGAAACGATCCTGGCTGGGCGCCTTGACGCCGAGCCGCCCGGCTTCGCCTCGGTCGAGCCGATCCCCGCCGAGTGCCGTTGACCAGCGCGGAGTCATGATCTCAGGATCGTGAGCCACGAGTGGGTGGTCATTGCGAGCGCCTGACGGGCGCGAAGCAATCCAGGAACGTGCCTGACCGTCTGGATCGCCGCGACCGCCTCGCGGTCTCGCGATGACGGAACAGGGCGTAACGAGCCTGCTATTCTGGCACAGCTCGATGGCGAGACATCTGCGGGAGGAGGATCGATCATGGCCGACGCAAGGACGCCTGTGCTGACCGGCGGCTGTCAGTGCGGCGCGGTGCGCTACGCTCTGTACGCCGAGCCTGAAGCCGACATCTGCCACTGCCGGATGTGCCAGCGGGCGGTCGGCAACCTGTTCATGGCGGTCGCCGGCGTGCCGCTCGGCGAGTTCGCCTGGACGCGAGGTGCGCCGGCGCTGTTCCGCAGCTCCTCGGCGGCCGAGCGCGGCTTCTGCCGCGACTGCGGCACCCCGCTCACTTTCCGCTATCTGGCCAAGGACCAGATCAACGTCACGCTCGGCAGCCTGGACGAGCCGGCCAAGGCCAGGCCGACCAGGCAGCACGGCATCGAGAGCCGCATGCCCTGGTGGCGGGAGCTGGTCGACCTGCCGGGCCTCGCCACCGCGGACGACCCGCCGCCCGGCGGCCTCGAGGCGCTCGAGAGCTACCAGCGCCGGGGCGGCGACAGCTGAATCGATCGGCGCCGCCGCGACCTCGCCGCCAGCCGCTCGGCCGGACCCGAGCGAGATCGTCTGACGCTGCCGAGATCGTCGACTACCTGGACAAAATTCCTATACTCGTCTATGATGATGGGCCGCGCGGAGTTGTGTAGCCCGCGCCTTCGTTGCCCCCCGCCCTCTAGCAGCCCGAGGAACCCTGTCATGTCGAGCGCAACCGCCGCGCCGCGCGCGGCCGGTCCCGTGTCCCATGCCCGCGCCGCGGCGAGCCGCCAGAATGGCGCGAGGTCGCGCGGGCCGAAGACCGAACAAGGCAAGGCCCGGTCGGCGCAGAATGCGCTGAAGCACGGGATGCGGGCAGAGACGCACCTCGTGCTGCCCGAGGAGGACCCTGACGAGTTCGCCGCGCTCGAGGCCGCGCTCCTCGCGGAGCTGGCCCCGGTCGGCGCGCTCCAGGCGGTGCTCGCGCGCCGCGTCGCGGTCGCGGCGTGGCGCCTCGCGCGCGCGGACCGGATTGAAACCGAGCTGTTCGAGGAGCGCCGGATCGCGGACGGCGGGCTCGGGCTTGCTCTCATTCGCGACGGCAACGGCACCCGCTCGTTCGAGACATTGCTGCGCTATCGCGGCGCGGCGATGGCCGAGTTCTGGCGCGCGCTCAAGACGCTGAAGGCGCTCCAGGCCGAGCAGGCGGCGCTGGCGGGACAAGAGGTCGTGCCGGCAGTCGTGCCCTCCATTGGCCCCGCGCCGCGGCCACGGCTCGCTGTTCGCGCACGACCGAACGAACCCGAGCGCGGCGCCGCGGTCGGACCCGAATACGTCCTTAGCGAGCCTGTCGCGCCTGGCACGCTGCACGAGCCCGCCGTGCCCTGGCTGCCGAACGAATCCGAGGGCGTGCGGCAGGCGGCGGGCGGTGCCGGGGCCCGCACCAACGCTAAGCCGCTCCGGAGCACGACCCAATACTGACCGACGCAAGCTGCGCGGACGCAGGGGTACCGCGCATCCCATCGAATCTGTGGTCTGCCCCCGTTCCGCAAGCGCCGAGTGGGGGCGATGGGCTGTGCGCGAATGTATCCGGCCTGGGGTTGGGGCGGCAATGGCCCCCGGCCGTGACCCAGCGCGAGACCGAACGAACCCAGCGCGACCGAACGAACCCGCGACCCTGTAGCTTCGCGCGCGGGGCGGCGGCGCGTTTCGTCCAGGGGCACACGGTCGCGTCGTTCGCACGCGGCTGTCACGTGATTGACAAAGAGCCAGCGCGCGCCTAGTTCGGTGCGGCGCAGCAATGCTGGGATGCGTTCCGCGGCGGCGCGCCGGCGCACCAAGGAGCCCGCCATCGATGAAGGTCCTCGTCTCGGTCAAACGCGTGGTCGATTTCAACGTCAAGATCCGCGTCAAAACCGATGGCTCAGGGGTCGAGACCGCCGGCGTCAAGATGTCGATGAATCCGTTCGACGAGATCGCCACCGAAGAGGCGATCCGGCTGAAGGAAGCGGGCAAGGCCGAGGAGGTGATCGCGGTGTCGCTCGGCGACGCCAAGTGCCAGGAGACGCTGCGCACGGCGCTCGCCATGGGCGCCGATCGGGCGATCCACGTCCAGACCGATGCCGAGCTGCAGCCGCTCGCGGTCGCCAAGCTCCTGAAGGAGGTGGCAGCGCGCGAGCAACCCGGCCTGATCATCACCGGCAAGCAGGCGATCGACGACGACTGCAATCAGACCGGACAGATGCTGGCCGCGCTGCTCGGCTGGCCGCAGGGCACGTTCGCATCCAAGCTGAGGTTTGCCGACGGCGACCTGGAGGTGACGCGCGAGGTTGACGCCGGGCTCGAAAAGGTCGCCCTTCAGTTGCCAGCCGTGGTCACTTGCGATCTGCGCCTCAACGAGCCGCGCTATGCGAGCCTGCCCAACATCATGAAGGCCAAGAAGAAGCCGCTCGACGTGCTGACGCCCGAGCAGCTCGGCGTCGACATCGCGCCACGCTACAGAACGCTGAAGGTCGAGGAGCCGCCGCGCCGCCAGTCCGGCGTGCGTGTGGCGAACGTCGCCGAGCTGGTCGACAAGCTGCGCCACGAGGCTAAGGTGATCTGATGACCGCTCTAGTTCTCGCGGAGCACGAAGACCGCCGGCTCGCCGAGGCGACGCTGCCCGCGATCACGGCGGCGCGGCAGCTGGACGATACGGTCGACGTCCTGGTCGCCGGGCAGGATTGCGCCGCGGTCGCCGGGGCGGCGGCTAAGGTGGCAGGCGTCGCCCGCGTCCTGCAGGTCGAGCATCCGGCCTACGCCGCCCCGGTCGCCGAGGATCTCGCACAGCTGCTGAAGACGCTCGCTCCCGGCTATACTGCGATCCTCGCGGCCTCGACCACCCATGGCAAGAACGTCATGCCGCGCCTCGCCGCGCTGCTCGACGTCGCGCAGTTGTCCGACATCGTCGAGGTGCTCGGGCCTGATACCTTCAAGCGCTACATCTACGCCGGCAACGCGCTCGCCACGGTGCAGACCAGCGACGCGATCAAGGTGATCACCGTGCGCACCACGGCGTTCGACGCGGCGGCGGGCGACGGCGGCAGCGCGAGCATCGAGCGGATCGACGCGGTCGACCCGGCCGGGCTCGCCCGCTTCGTCGGGCGCGAGGTGAGCGGCGGCGCGCGACCGGAGCTGATTTCGGCGCGGATCGTGGTCTCGGGCGGGCGCGGCATGGGCAGCGGCGCCAACTTCAAGCTCCTCGAGGAGCTCGCCGACGTGCTCGACGCGGCGGTCGGCGCGTCGCGCGCCGCGGTCGACGCCGGCTACGTGCCGAACGAGTTTCAGGTCGGGCAAACCGGCAAGATCGTCGCCCCGGAGCTGTACATCGCGGTCGGCATCTCCGGCGCGATCCAGCATCTCGCCGGGATGAAGGACAGCAAGGTCATCGTCGCGATCAACAAGGACGAAGAGGCGCCGATCTTCCAGGTCGCCGACTACGGCCTCGTCGGCGATCTGTTCAAGCTTGTCCCGGAGCTCACCGCCGAGCTGCGCAAGAACAGCTGACCAGGAGCCGGATCGCACCGATGCGGATGGACGATCATGCCGACAACCGCCCGCCGATTCCCGAGATTCGGTGCATCGGCGTGGTCGGCGCCGGCCAGATGGGCACGGGCATCGCCGAGGTGGCGGCGCTCGCGGATGTCGAGGTGCGCCTGCTGGACGTGTCGCGGGAGCGCCTGGACCAGGCGCTGGAGCGGATCGACGGTCACCTGCTCCGGCGGATCGACAAGGGCGTGCTGACCGAGGCGGAGCGTCAGGCGGCGCTCGCGCGGATCCGGACCAGCACGGACTATAACACCTTCCGCGACTGCCAGCTCGTGATCGAGGCGGCGACCGAAGACGAGGCGATCAAGCGCGACGTGTTCAAGACCCTGATCGGCTATCTGCCCGACGACGCCCTGATCGCGACCAACACGTCCTCGATCTCGATCACGCGTCTCGCGGCCGTGACCGACCGGCCCGAGCGCTTCATCGGCATGCACTTCATGAACCCGGCGCCCGCGATGAAGCTGGTCGAGCTGATCCGCGGCATCGCCACCGACGAGGACACCTTTCAGGCGATCCGCGAGGTCGTCCAGCGCCTCGGCAAGACGCCGGTAACCGCGGAGGACTTCCCGGCGTTCATCGTCAACCGCATCCTGCTGCCGATGATCAACGAGGCGGTCTACACGCTGTACGAAGGCGTCGGCAACGTCGAGTCGATCGATACGGCGATGAAGCTCGGCGCCAATCATCCGATGGGGCCGCTCGAGCTCGCCGACTTCATCGGCCTCGATACCTGCCTCTCGGTGATGCAGGTGCTCTACGAGGGCCTTGCTGATTCCAAATACCGGCCGTGCCCGTTGCTGGTAAAGTACGTCGAGGCCGGCTGGCTCGGCCGCAAGACCCAGCGCGGCTTTTACGACTACCGGGGCGAAACGCCGGTCCCGACCCGCTGACGCCGCTCGGATGGGCTTGGCGCTCACCCTGTAACCACGACCGGGGCGAGCGGCCGGTCCCGACCCGAGCCGGCAGCCCACGAACCGCCCGGTCGCGGACGAATCGTCGTCTCCACGTTGGCATAGCGCGGCTGCGCGTCCGTAGCCTCATGGCCCGGCTTCGCCTTCCTCGTGGCCAGGACTTGGCCTCCGTGTGGTCATGGCCCGGCTCGCCCTCCCCATCGTCATGGCCCGCTTGCCCGGACCAGCCACGACGGGCAGCCGCGCTCGCTACAGATAATCGCGCAGGAACGCGACCAGGGGATAGTCAGCGGCAGGCATGGCGAGGTCGCCCATGTCCGCCGGGCGCAGCCACCTGAGCGCCTGACCCTCGCGCGGTCGCGGCAGGCCGCGCCACACCCGGCAGACGAACAGCGTCATCAGCAGATGGAACTCGGGGTAGGCGTGCGAGGCGAAGGTGAGGGGGGCAAGACAGTTCGCGGCGGTATCGAGGCCGAGCTCCTCCTGCAGCTCGCGCAGCACGCACGCCTCGGGCGTCTCGCCCGGCAGCACCTTGCCGCCCGGAAACTCCCATAAGCCGGCCATCGGCTTGCCTTCGGGGCGACGCGTCAGCAGCACCCGGTGATCGGCGTCGACCAGGGCGCAGGCGGCGACCAGCAACAGCGGCCGCGGCGCAATCTCGGCCATGAGTCCTCGAGCCCTCGACGGCGGTCGCGATCAAGGCTTCGCCATGCATAGCAGCTCGCGCCGCGGCGTCACCAACAGACATTCTGCCTGGCGAGCGCGACGGGTGACATTTGGTCAGGGATGAACAGCACCGGTCGGAATGCCATGGACCGTCGGGTTCGTTCGGCTTCGCGCGTCGCGTCGGGTTCGTTCGGTTGGGCGGCGACGCGAATTCTCCGACGGCTCCGTCGCGACCGGCCCGAGGCTCAACGGCCGCCCTGACCACCGCGAACTGAGGCGATCCACGGCCGCTCACGGTGCGCGTGCCCCGGACCCGACCGGCTCACGCCGCGACGTAATCGCGGATCTCGACCCGGACACCGGCGCGCGCCGATGCCTGCGCGGAAGCCAGCACGCTATCGGCGACCTTCTCGTCGACATACTCCTCGCCGCAGTTCTCGCACACGTCCGCCGGTACGCCGTTGATCACCACGGTCGCGCCCTCCCGCTGGAGCACGATCGTCGTCACGCCGGGACGGGTCTCGCCCAGCTTGCATACCACGCACTTCATGGCCGCCGCCTCTGCCGGAAGCCCGGCCGCCACAGCGCCGGGTCCGGCTCGTATACCGTCACTACGATCGTCTCATCATCGCCCGCATTGTCGGCGACCACCACGTGTAGCGGCCGTCCGCCGACGAAGCCGAGCAGCAGGCAGCTGGGATACGGCGTGTCGTTCGGATAGCGCTCGATGATCTGGCCCTGCTCGATCACGGTGCGCACCTCGGCCGGGTGATGCTGCGAAGAAACATACGCCTCAACGCGTGCACACGATAGGTGAGCCGCACCCGACCTGCCTCCGCACCCGCGCTCGGCCCGGCTCTAGCAGCACAGGGTCCTGATGCGTAGCGGTTGTGGTCGAGACGCTACCTGGCGTCAACCATTCGTTAACCATGGCAGGCCAAGATCGGCCGCATGGCATGGTGGGAATCCGCCGCCGCGCCGGAAAGGACGAACAGGCACCGAACGGTGTGGGGCAGAACGGGACGTCAGAACCTAATTAGCTGAAATCTAAGCAGGTCTTGGGTTCGTTCGGCCTCGCCCATCACGTCGGGTCTCTTCAGCTGCATCCATCAGGTCGGGTTCGTTCGGCTTCACCCGTGCACGCCGAGGCGGCTGGGTTCGTTCGGTTGGCGCAGCCGCTCGGGTTCGTTCGGTCTCGCGTCGGGTTCGTTCGGTCGGCGCAGCCCCTCGGGTTCGTTCGGTTGGGCGGCGACCTTAAATTCCCGGACGGCACCGCCGCGACCGGCCCGAGGCTCAACGGCCGATGGGAATTCTACCCCATTTCCGCCGCCCTGACCACCGCGATCTGAACCCTTCGGGCGGCGTTCGGCTGTCCGACACTCGACGCCCGGGCGCTGCCGTGCCACCATGGGGCGGGATGACCGACTTCGGTGCGGCGCGCATTTCTGACCACGCCCGCACGGCCATGACGCGGCGCAGGGTCAGCGAGGCGCAGCTGCGAGAAGTGCTGCGGGCGCCGCAGGCGGTGGTCCCGGCCAACCGGCGGCGACGCGTCGTGGTGCAAGGTTTCGTGACGCTGGGCGATCCACCACAGAAGGCTCTGCTGCGCGTGGTCGTCGAAGTGGGTCTGGACCCGCCGGAGGTGGTCACTGTCTACGCGGACCACCCAGTTCAGGCGGTACGGAGCGAAGCCATGAAGATTACGTACGACGCCGCGACCGACACGCTGACCGTGGTGCTGCGCGCCGCGCCCGCGCGCATCAGCGCGGAGGAGAAGTCGGGCGTGATCATGGACTACGACGCCGAGGGCCGCCTGATCGCGCTCGAGGTCCTCGACGCCTCGGCCCGCGTCGACGGCGTCGACACCGTCCAGCTGCAGGTGATCCCCAAGCCCGCCGCCCGGGCGCCCGCCGCGGCGGAATGACTGCTGTCTAGACGCCGCACGACTGGCCCGAGGCTCGAGCGGCGGTGGGAATTCTGCCCCATTTCCGCCGCCTTGACCACCTCGATCTGAACCGTTCCGATGTCCTCGTGACATGTGGCGGGATCGGGCGATCGTTACGCTCCCGGTTCTGGCAGGTGTCGTCGCGCCTTAGGAACGCCGCGGCTGAAGCGGTCCTGCCGTCAACCTTTCGTTAACCATGACAGGGCATGATCGGGCCGGATGGTAAGGTGGGAATCCGCCGCCGCGCCAAACAGGGAGACATTGTCACGCCGGTTGAGCTCGTGGTGTGAGCTGTCTCACTACGAATGTAGAAAATGGCGGCGACGTCCTCGAGCCTTGAGGTCGCCCTCAAGCTTTTGGTGCAACCTTCTCCGCCACGGTTGCGGTGATTCTCTCGAGCCCCAGGGTTGCGGCGAGTCCCTCGACCAGCGACCAGCAGCCCAGCGGCTGCTTCTGCACCCGGAACCCCGCCGCCCATCCCCCCGCCGCCGCGGGAAGTCGAACAAAGTCGTCTTCCCCGAGGGTCAGAGTTCTCTTTGGGCGGTCGATGCGTGGGGTCAACATAAATAACTTGAGGACGTTCTTATTTGTCTTCCAAGGCTCCCCCGGACCCATGCGCCACCTGCCCTCGACCAAGGCAGCGACAAGGGTGCCGTCCTCGCACGGGGACAAGTCCACCAAGCCACTCAAGGTCGTCGGCTCATTTCCAACAATGCTTTCAACGACACTCTTCGGGAAACCTCGGTATGTGATCCAAGAGGGTTGGGCGGCTTTGTTTTGCAATGCCTTCCTGATTGAGGTATGCGTCGCACATGCAATGTCGCCCGCTCGGTAGACCCACAGATAGCCCCGATCTGCCCCGATTCCTCTGAAATTAGGCCACGGAGCCTTTATATAGCCCTGGTTCACGGTCTGTTTGGCATCGTCAAAGCGCACAACAATGTCCATCCCGCCAGACAACTCACACCCGCCATACATCACCCAGGCAATGTCTTTGAGGACGCGTGGCTTTCCTTTTGGATTTTCATCGGGGTCATCTGCGAACCCCCTTGGCGGAGCCACGACGCGAATCGACCCGACCTTGCGGCCATCCGCAACTGCGTAAGACCAATCATAGGACACTTTTCCGTTCTTATCTTGTGTATACCCGCGAACCTCACTGCCGTTCGCGGTATAAAAGAAAATACCTTCAGGAAATCTTTTGTCCGCGGGGCGGGCATAGATGTCGTAACACTTCTCGAGCGGGTATCGGGATTGGTTGCTCTTTAACTCGACCCAGGAAGAAGGCAGTGCCGGCCACTTCCCTTTCACCCCGTAGGTTCGCTTATTTTCTTTGAATGGATGATCTTTGTCATAGTTTCGGCCCCTCCCATCGACGAACCACCCAGGCATGCTGTCGTTGCCGCCAGGTGGCTCCAAGGTTAGCAGCGTCACAACCGGACTTGGTTGCAAACCCACTTGCCCCTGGTTCAAGGTTACCATCATTTCTCGAGAGACGCCACCAACTCTGCGCCACTCGGCTTCTGAGACAATGGAGTCGCAAGTGTACACCTCGCCACTCTCATATTCCGTATAGTGATCATCAGCGCCAAGATGCCAAAATGTTCCTCGCTTCTGCGCCACAGGTATGATCAGGTTCAGGTAGTTTAAAAACTGATCCTTTCGGGATGGGAGTGGCTTGAGCATCACACTAAGTTTTTTATCCTGCGGATCGATAGATGGGTAAGCCATGTATGAAGCGATGGCGCGCAACAACTGGGTGAATACCAGACAGGTCTTCTCCAACACTTGGCCCCACTGTGGCGCGGAATAATTCTCCTCATCCACAAGCCACTGCCATGCTTTGTCGATATACTTAATCT
>JBKPNX010000085.1:0-6184 GCA_046732855.1 Pseudomonadota bacterium | reverse complement strand
CGCTGTCTCGTGTCGGTTCGTAGAGATCGACGTCGATCGAAACGAAGGAGAACGTGCAGTCTGCGACCTCGGGAAACCGTTGAGGAATTCACCCCCGATAGAAGCGGATGAAATCATACTTGGCAAGGCGGCCTGCCACCTCGTCATAGTTCGACTTGAACTGAGCGCGGATCATTTCTTGCTGGTCGTGCCCGATCGCGCCCCCGGCGTCTTCTGGCCTGAACTCAGACAGACCTTCGAAGGAGTCGAAGACGTGCAGCGAACCGGTGGCAGTGGCCTTCATGATTTCCGCCAACATGTGTGTGGAGTGGCCGTGAAAGCAGCCGCATTCGGCTAGATCGAGATCGGGGAACTCGGCAGCTGCTTCCTGCGCAAGCTGCGCCAGGACGAAGTAGCGCAGCTGCTTTAGAGGGTTATCCCACCGGCCGTCCTGGGCAGCGAGGATAGCACTGCAATAGAGGTCTCTAAGCGGCTCGCCTGGGTCGAATGGATCGACGGCGGCTTTCTGGAAGCAGATCTCGACCGACAGATCGGGCTTGCTCAGGTGGCCGCTGTGGCTCGTGTCCCTTGAAGCCGATCAGCGTTCGCAGGTTCATCGCGGGCTACTCAGTGTAGGCGCGCGCTGGTAGCACAACCTGGTTACCACAACAATTGGAGGCCTCTGACCTTTGTCGCAGCTCAAGGAATTCCTTCGCGGCTGGCGGCTCGCAAAGGGCTGATGATCCCTGCCAGGGTTCGCCATTACCAAGACGACAGCATTTCTCGACGGAAACGAGAAAGTCGTTCGCCAGGTCGTCCAGCAGAAGCCTGATGACGGTGAGCGCACCGCAGTTGACCCGCTTGGCGGGCGGGTCGATGATGTGTGGACCGGGCATGGCGGGGAGGATCGCGCATGGCTGATCGAAGGCATCGCGCGCGGCTGCAGGCCGTGTTTTTGAGCCTCGTCCTGAGCGCCTGGGTTGGCGCCGCGGCGGCTGGCGAGCGGGTGATCAAGGGGCCCGGGCCGGCGGCGTGGCAGGGCGATCTCGCGCCGATCGCAGCCGAGGACTGGAGCTATGATCGCGCCGCGCACCTGCTCGAGCGGGCGGGCTTCGGCGGCACGCCCGAGCAGATCGCGGCGCTCGCGGCGATGACCCCCGAGCAGGCGGTCGCGCATCTGGTCGACTACGAGGCCATCGCCAACGACCGCCTGCCCGCGTTCGAGCCGTCCGACATCCACGATCCCGGCCTCGTCAACTTTCCGCCGAGCCGGCCCGCGACCACCGAGCTCGCCAAAGAGACCGGCGCCGCGCTCGGGGTCAAGGTCAAGCCGGCCGGCAACCGCCCGCTCCAGCCGGTGGTCGACAAGTTCTTCTATTGGCTGCGCGCGAGCATGCTCGAGACGCGCCGCGTCGCCTACTGGTGGGCGGATCGCATGCTCAATACCGAGCGCCCGCTCGAGGAAAAGATGACGCTGTTCTGGCACGGTCACTTCGCGACCAGCGAGGACAAGGTGCGCGACGTCAGGAAGATGCTGCGCCAGAACGAGACCTTCCGCGCCCTCGCCACGGGCGACTTCCGCGAGCTCATGGTGGCGACCGCGCAGGACCCCGCGATGCTCGCCTTCCTCGATGCCGGGGTCAACGTCAAGGGCTCGCCGAACGAGAACTTCGCCCGCGAGATCATGGAGCTGTTCACGATGGGCGTGGGCCACTACGGCGAGCAGGACATCCGCGAGGGGGCGCGCGCGTTCACCGGCTGGAACGCCGACGAGCTGACCTTCGTGGTCCATCCCGAGCAGCACGACGACGGCGCCAAGAGCTTCCTCGGCCAGACCGGCAGCTTCGATGGCGTCGAAGTGATCGACATCATCCTCGCTCAGCCGGCGACCGCGGACTTCATCGCCGGCAAGCTCTATCGCTATCTGGTGCGCGACGATCTGGATCCGCCACTGCAGGGGCAGCTCGGCGCGGTCCTGCGTGCCGCCGACTACCAGCTGAAGCCGCTGCTGCGCACCATGTTCCTGTCGCGCGACTTCTACAGCCCCGCATCCATGGGCAGCCACATCAAGAGCCCGGTCGAGCTCGTGGTGTCGACCTACAAGAAGCTCGGCGCCCGCGCAATCCCGGGCATTCCCGACTTCAACGAGACGACCGAGGCGATGGGCCAGGCGCTGTTCTGGCCGCCGACCGTGGCCGGCTGGGCGCAGGGCCGCAGCTGGATCACGCCCGGCCTGCTGCTCGAGCGCGGCAACTTCGCGCTCGAAGCGCTGTATCCGGACATCGGCTTCGTGCCGCACGACCGGCATTCGGCCGACCCGACCATCCTCGCGGTGCACGAGCGCATCCGCCAGGGGTACGACATCAGCAGCGCGACCATGCCAGAGGGCGGTGATGGCGGCGGCGGCATGATGGCCGAATCCAATCGGATGGCCGATCGCGACGAGGACTTCAACACCCGCTACGGCTCCTATCGCGGCTGGCAGATGGCGATCGCCAAGGTCAAGCCCATCCCGCGCGCGGCGGCCGACATCGATCTCGCGGCGATCGTGCGCGCCGAGGGTCTGACCACGACCGCAGAGGTGGTCGACTATTTCCTGCTGCGCTTCATGAGCGTGCCGCTCGGGACGGCGGAGCGTCAGATGCTGATCGACTTTCTCGACCAGCAGCTCGGCACCTCCGACATCGTTCGCGCCGACAGCTATCTCGAGGACCCGCTGCGCATGCTGACCCATCTGATCATGAGCCAGCCCGAGTACCAGCTGGGCTGATTCGCGGGCGACAACCAGTGCCCATCCAGGAAAGGCGACGGCGATGAACCGGAAGTTCCTGCGCGAGCGTGGCATCACCCGGCGCGAGCTGGCCAGAGCCGGCCTGTCCGGCGCGGCGGCGCTGTGCGCGCTCGGCGGCATCCCGGCGCATTCGGTGTTCGGGCGCATCGCCCATGCCGTCGCCCCGCCGCGCGAGCTCGAGAACCGCATCCTCGTGGTGTTCGAGATGTCGGGCGGCAACGACGGGCTCAATACGGTCGTACCGTACGGCGACGACGCCTACTATGGGCATCGCCCGACGATCGGGCTCAAGCCGGACGGGCTGCGCAGGCTCGACGACCATTTCGCGCTCAATCCGGGCATGGTCGGGTTCGAGCGCCTGTGGCAGGCGGGCCAGCTCGCCATCGTCCATGGCTGCGGCTACGACAACCCCTCGTTTTCGCACTTCACCTCGATGGCGTACTGGCACACCGCGGCGCCTAACAGCGGCGCCGAATACGGCTGGGTCGGTCGGCTCGCCGACGGCATGAAGCCGGGCGGCGCGCCGGCCTTCATTGTCAACGTGGGTGCCACCCAGTCGCTCGCGGTGCGCGCGCGCGACCACGTGCCGGTGGTGTTCGACGATCCGCAGAAGTTCCAGCGCGAGGGCTTCTTCGAGGAGCGGCCCCTGTTCGAGCACGTCGCCGCCGACGGCGCCGACGTCAATCCTGCGCGCCAGTACCTGCGCGGGATCGCGCAGAGCGCGCTTGACGCGTCAGCCCTGGTGCGCGAGGCGTGCGCCGGTTATCACACGCCGATCGACTACGGCCTGGTGCCGCTCGATCTGCCCAAGATCGCGGCGCTGATCGCGGCCGACGTGCCGGCGCGCCTTTACTATACGTCGTTCCGCGACAACGCATTCGACACCCACGTGCATCAGAATAACGTGCATCAGCGGCTGCTGACCTATACCGCCGATGCGATCGCCGCCTTCATCGCCGACCTGGAACGCATCGGGCGCGCCGACGACGTCATCGTGCTGGTGTTCTCGGAGTTCGGGCGGCGCGTGCCCGAGAACACCAATCTTGGCACCGACCACGGCACGGCGGGCCTGATGTTCGTGATCGGCAAGCCGGTCAAGGGCGGCCATTACGGCGAGCTGCCGAGCCTGACCGAGCTGACCGAGGGCGACAATCTGCGCCACACCACGGACTTCCGCCGGGTCTACGCCACGGCCACCGCGGGCTGGCTCGGCTATCCCGACACCCGGGGCCTTCTTGGCGAGGACTTCGCTCCGTTCCCGCTGTTCGGCTGACCTCGGGGCATCAGTCGTCTGAGACTGCCGACGACCATCGAAGTAAAGCGCGCGGCCGGCAGGGCCGACCGCGCATGCTATATGTTACTCACTGCACGATCAGGTCGCGCGCCTCTTCCTTGAGCGCTGCCGCCTGCTTGAGCAACGCGTTGCGCCAAGTGATGACTACCGCCGCGCGCACCCCACGCGGCAATTACCGAACGGGCGTGTCAAATATAAGCTCGCGCGCGGTCTCCTGCGCCGCGATCGCGTCCTGCAACAGATCAGCATTCGGCGGATCTTGAGCGAGAGCCTGGCGCTCAAAGTCCTGCGCTTCCTCGAGTGCCGCCACGGCGTCCGGGAAGAGCTTGACCGGCCCTTGAGTGAGCACCTCGACGGCATCGGTCGTCTCCGCCAGCGCCCAGTTGACCAGCTCCGCGGCAGGTGCCAGCTCGGCAGGGTCGAGCGCACGCGAGCTGAAAGCGCTGGCACTACGGATGTTCTCCATAGAGTTCAACGCGCGCAGGAACGCCGCGATGGCATTTACTTGTGCTCCATCGAGCACGAACGCTCGGCCGCCACCGGCCGGGGATTCATTGAAAGTGTCGGTGGTGTAGAAGTTCACTGCACCTTCGAGCGTCGCCACCGCATTGTTGTGGAAGAACGGTGGCGTGTCCGCAGCCTCGATCGCTGGCGGCGTGTTGAAGGTGCCGTTGCCCAGGAACGTCACCGTCGAGTTCGGGCCTTTGCCGCATAGCTCCTTCCTGGTCAGTAGGTCGGGGGCCGGCGCGAGCCCAAGGCCGCCGTCGCCTGGAACCTTGAAACCAAACTGACACGCGGGCGCAGTCGGCAGCTTGGCAACACCTGTGTCAAACTGGCGATCGTTGGTGCCGCCGTTGGTGTGACACGCAGTGCACGCGCGGGTGCTGCCATCCCGCGCCGGCGCACTCTCGAACAGGGCACGCCCCTCCTCCACCGTCGCATCGGCGAAGGCGGGCAGGGTTGCCAGATTGATGTCCCGCTGCCGGCCGAGGCTGAGTTGAAACGCCACCAGGGCGTCCAGCTCTTCGGGGGTCGGCAGCCTGAAGTCCACGCCCGGCACCCGGTTCAAGGTCTTGGGGAAGTGCTGGCGCACCGCGCCTGTCGCGAAGTCGCGTAGATCGCCGGGCGAGCCGTCGCCGGACCACCCGGTAGCACCATTGCGCGTCGATGTCCTGAGCGCCAACGTGTGCGGGACGCCGCGCATCACCCCAGGATTGGCAAAGCCATCGACGTTCTCCAGGATCACGCCTTGGCCCAGGAACTGCTTGATCTCCAGATCCCTCAGCTCCTTGGTCGACTTGATGACGAACAGCGGGTCGTTTCTGGGGAGCGCGTGGACGAACGACGGATCGATCGTGAAGTTGTTGGTCGCAGGATGGCAGGTGCCACAGGTGCGGCCATTGCCCTCAAAGGTTTCGTTGAAGAACAGCTGTCGACCACGCTCGATCAGTTGAGGACTTTGCGCGAACGCAGGTTGGCAAGCGAGGAGGGTAGCAATAAGTAAGATAGCGCGAGTAATCAGCATGGAACATCTCCCTGTATTCCGGCGGTGGGGCGATCTGCTGGAACCCGGCGAATAATGGCTGGATCGACGGGTCGCCTCGGCCACGCTTGGCACGAGGGCGGCCAGCGCCCCTGCAATGACGACCGCACGGACATACCTCGACTCGCGGGCGAAGTTCATCGTTGCCTCCTGACAGACCGGTGCAGACCGGCGCCCGAAGGAGCGACCTCGCCATTGGGTAGCGATGGCGCGCGCTCGAGCGGCGGCGCCAGTCAGCGAATGTTGGATGTGGGCTTAGAGCTCGGCCGTTCTGGAGCTCTTAACGCCTTGCGCGTCTCGAGCACTCTTCTCCAGGAGGCGTGTGGCGGGCTGGACGACACCAGAAACCGGCCGGGGGCAACCCTGCCGTGCGTCGATCGTTGATGAGCTGCATCGTTTCCTCCCTTCAACATCGGGTGCAGGCCTTCCCCGAAAGGAGCGGCCTGCCTGCCAACCACCGATGGCGCTCTGATCGAACGGCGGCGCACGGAGATCGAGGGTTCAGTTCCGGCGCTGGAGCTGTCATACATGAATCGAGATTCTCGAGGTCTCCCCCGTGTGTGAACCCCTTTCTCCC
>JBKPNX010000084.1:0-6113 GCA_046732855.1 Pseudomonadota bacterium | reverse complement strand
GCTCCAGGCCGCCCTGGTAAGCGACTACCTGGCTAATCACAGGCGTGGGGAGGACATCGCGATCGTCCACGACGGTCAGGCGTACGGCAAGGGCGTCGCCGACGAGGCGTTGCGGCGCCTCACCGAGCGCGGTGTAACCGGCATCCTGTTCGAATCGATTAAACCCGGACAGGCAGATTACTCGCAACTTATCGACAAGCTGCAAGCCCAGGAGATCGATGCTCTTTATTTCGGCGGCTATACTGCAGAGGCGGGGCTGATCATCCGCCAGGCGCGCGGCCGAGGCTACGATCTGGAGATGATCGGCAGTGATGCGCTTAACTCTGAGTATTTCTGGCACGTTGCCGGGCCAGCCGCGGTGGGCGTCAAGTTCGCCTCGTATGCCGATCCACGCACCAACGAGGAAGCCGCGGCTGTCGTCGAGCAGTTCCGCTCGCAAGGATACGAGCCTGAAGGTCTGACCTTGTATGCCTACGCGGGAGTCGAGGTCTGGGCGCAGGCGGTCGAGAAGGCGGGCACGGTCGAGCCCAAAGCGGTCGCCGAGGCGCTGCGCGCTCATCAGTTCGATACTGTCCTCGGCAGGGTCGGCTTCGATGAGAAGGGCGACGTGTACGGCTACGAGCCTTTCGTCTGGTACGTCTGGCAAGAGGGTGACTACGCGCCGCTCGACCCGGCCGAGCTGGCGCACTAAGAATCGAAGGTACTCGAAACAGACTTGAGTAGCTGATCGCTCAGTCGGAACCAGGCCGATGATGGTAATTCGCGCCGTCTGCATCTTCACCGCTCTGGCGGCAATTCCTCCCGATCTTGCCCGAGGCGAGATTCCGATCGGCTTCAGCACGCCCTTGACGGGTCCGCAGGCTTGGGTCGGCGAGCCGCATCTGGCCGGCACCGAGCTGGCGGTGGCCGATCTCAACGCTAAGGGCGGGATCTTGGGCGAACCGCTGGAACTCGTTCTCGTCGATGACGGCTGCAATGCCGAGTTGGCACCGCTGGCGGCGGAGAAGCTCGTCAGTGAAGCAGTCGCCGTCGCCTTCGGCGCCACCTGCTCGGGCGCGGCGATCCCCGCCTCCGAGGTATACCGTCGCGCCGGTATCTTGATGATCGAGGCGGGCGCGACAAACCCGCGATTGACCGAAGAAAGCGACGGCCACGTCTTCCGAATGGTCGGCCGCGACGACCGCCAGGGCACCATCGCCGGCGATTACCTGGCAGACCGCTGGAGCGACCGCAAGATCGCGATCGTCCATGATAGTTCCGCCTACGGCCAGGGACTCGCACAGGAGGTCAAGAAGCGGCTGAACCACCGCGGCATCAGCGAAGCTCTGTTCGCCACTTACCAACCCGAAACGATGGATTACTCGGATCTGCTCGGCCAGCTGCGCGCGGCTTCCGTCGAAGTCCTTTACCTCGGGGGTTACAGTCCGGAAGCTGGCCTCATCATCCGCCAGGCCCGCGACCGCGAGTATAGTGTCCAACTGGTCGCCGGCGACTCTTTGTCGACCGGTGAGTTCTGGCTGGTGGCCGGCCGGGCCGGCGAAGGGACCTTATTCACGTCGTTCAGCGATCCCACTCACGAGCCGCGTGCGGCTGAGGTCATGGGTCGCCTCCAAGGGAAGCTCCAGCAGCCCAATGCGCGGGCGCTCTACAGCTACGCAGCCGTTCAGCTGTGGGCGCGGGCGGTCGAGAAGGCCGGCGCGGTCGAAGCGAAGGCAGTCGCTGAGGCGCTCCATGCGAACCAGTTCGATACCGTCCTCGGCACGATCGGCTTCGACGCGAAGGGCGACGTGACGGGCTACGATCCTTTCGTGTGGTACGTCTGGCGGGAGGGCAACTACAGGCCCGCCGCGCCGGCGGAGCTGATTGAGTGATCAACGTCAGGTCAGCTCGCGGGCTACGCTCTGCCGTTCAGAGCCTGCCTCACGCCCGACCGTAGTAGCGTTGACACCAGACATTCGGACGACCTACGACCGATGTAGGCCGTGGAGCGCAGGAACGAGCCTCGATAGGCAGGTCGTGACCGGAAGGGCTCATGAGGTCAGGACGTCATGAGCGGAGCGGTAGTTTTCGAGCTGCCAGTTTGGTAGCGTCCATTTTGTGAGTTCCATTGCCTTGGGAGGAGCGGATGGACATAGGCGCTTGGCTGCGGGGTTTGGGGCTGGAGCGCTATGCCGATTCGTTCGAAGTCAACGCGATCGATGCTGAGGTGCTGGCAGAGCTTACCGAGGCCGACCTGGAGAAGCTTGGAGTCCTACTCGGACACCGCAAAAAGCTGCTCAAGGCGATCGCCTCTTTACGGGAGCCGGCCCAAGAGACCGTAGGGCAACGGGAGGCTGACGCGTCGGAAGCGGGGCCGCGCGAGGCCGAGCGGCGGCAGCTAACGGTGTTGTTCTGCGATCTGGCGGGCTCGACGGCGCTCGCCACGCGCCTCGACCCCGAAGACTTGCGCGAGGTCATCGGTGCTTATCATCGTTGCTGCGCCGAAGTCGTCGGACGTTGGGGTGGTCATGTCGCGAAATACATGGGCGACGGCGTGCTGACATACTTCGGCTGGCCCCGGGCCCACGAAGACGATGCCGAGCGCGCGGTGCGCGCCGGCCTCCAGTTGGTCGAGGCGGTCGGGCGCCTGAGCGGTGGTGATGCACCACTCAGAGGTCGTGTGGGCATCGCGACCGGCGCCGTTGTGGTCGGGGACCTGATTGGTGAAGGCGCAGCGCGGGAACAGGGCGTGGTCGGAACGACACCAAACCTTGCCGCGAGACTACAGGCGCTCGCCGATCCGGGGCATGTGGTCATCGGGCGCCGTACCCGCAGGCTCATTAGCGGGCTTTTCGATCTCGAGGATCTGGGCACGCAGCAGCTCAAGGGCTTCGCCGAGCCGGTGCCCGCATGGCGGGTTCGGGGTGAAGGGCCTGCGGAGAGCCGCTTTGACGCGCGCCAGGAGGGCGGAACTACGCCCATGGTAGGCCGCGATCACGAGATCGCTCTCCTGCTTGACCGTTGGCAGCAGGCCAAGGCAGGCGAAGGCCATGTCATCCTGCTTTCCGGCGAGCCGGGGGTTGGTAAGTCGCGCCTCGTCCGGGCCCTCCACGAACGTCTGGACGACGAGCCTCATACGCGACTCAGCCACTTCTGCTCGCCCTATCACCAAGACAGTGCGCTCTACCCGGTGATTGGCCTCCTGGAGCGGGCGGCCGGAATTTCGCGCGACGACCCCTCGGGGCGTCAGTTGGACAAGCTCGAGGCGTTACTCGCGCTCGGCACGACGGACGTACGTGACGTCGCACCTCTGATCGCCCATTTGCTCTCAATCCCGACCGGGGAGCGCTATCCGCGACTCCTACACAGTCCGCAGCGCCAGAAAGAAAGGACGCTCACCGCGCTGCTTGATCAGGTTGCCGGCCTCGCGGCACGGCAACCGGTGATGGCGCTCTACGAGGATCTGCATTGGAGCGACCCGACTACGCTCGAGCTGCTCGATTCGGCGGTGGGCCACATCCAAAGCTTACCGGTGCTGGCAGTCTTCACGTTCCGGCCAGAATTTCGAGCGCCCTGGATCGGCTTCGCGCATGTCACCTCCCTGACGCTTAACCGGCTCAACCGTCGACAGTCCGCCGTAATGGTCGAGAAGGTGACGCACGGCAAGGCACTGCCGTCCGAGGTTCTCGAACAGATCGTGGCGAAGACCGACGGCGTGCCGCTGTTCGTGGAGGAGTTGACCAAGACGGTGATCGAATCGGATCTGCTCCAAGACGTCGGCGAACGCTACGTCCTGGGCGGTCCTTTGCCTCCGCTGGCGATCCCAGCGTCTTTGTACGATTCGCTGATGGCGCGGCTCGATCGCCTGGCTCCGGTGAAGGAGGTGGCTCAGCTAGGCGCGGTCATAGGCCGCGAGTTCGGATACGAGCTGCTGGCTGCGGTCTCGTCGTTGGACGATAGCAAGCTGCGGGACGCCTTACAGCAGCTTGTCAACGCCGAGTTGCTCTTCCGTCACGGCACCCCACCACACGCGACGTATACGTTCAAGCACGCTCTGGTTCAGGATGCTGCTTACGCTAGCCTGTTGCGCGGCCGACGACAGCAGCTCCATGCCCGCATTGCAACCGTCATGGAAGAGAGATTTCCGGAGACTTTGGAAACCGAACCCCACCTGCTGGCCCATCACTACACCGAGGCGGGTCTGATCGAGAAAGCAGTCAATTTCTGGCTCAAAGCTGGGCAACAGGCAAGTGAGCGCTCCGCATACATTGAGGCCGCGCGCCATGTGAGCCGCGGCCTCGATCTTATCCAAACCCTGCCCGAGCGCCCCGAGCACACGATGTGTGAGCTTGACCTCAGGTTGGTCGCTGGCGCGGCGTTAATGGCGACCAAGGGATATGCCGCGGACGAGGTCGAGCCACACTACACCCGGGCATGGGATCTCTGCCGACACGTCGGACAGACGCCAAAACTTTTCCCGGCCCTCCACGGTCTATACCGATTCTATCATGCACGGGGCGAGCTGGGGACCGCGCGAGAGGTCGGCCAGCAGCTTACGGATCTCGCTCGAAAGGTCCAGGATCCGGCGCTGACTGTTGAGGCTAGCCGGGCCTTGGGCGTTACCCTGTTCTGGCTCGGCGCCGTTGAAGCCGCACAAGCAGACCTGGAGCGGGGCGCCGCTCTCTATGATCTCGAGCTACACCGCTCGCAGGCCTTTCTCTACGGTATCGACCCCGGTGTTGTCTGTCTCTCCTATTCTGCCCTGGCTTCATGGGCGCTTGGCTATCCGGAAGAGGCGCTCATGAGAAGTGATAGGGCGCTCTCTCTCGCCAGAGAGCTTTGCCATCGACAGACCCTCGCGTTGGCTCTGGTTTGGGCGGCTTGGCTGCGCCAATGGCGTGGAGAGGCCCCAGGTGCGAGGGAGCAGGGCGAGGTGGCTTTAGCTTTGTGCAGGGAGGACGGATTCCCGTTGTTTACGGCCATGGCCGATATCCTGTTGGGCTGGATCGAGGCGCAGGAGGGGCAGGTCAAGGAGGGAACGGAGCGTCTTCGGAAGGGCCTGGACGATCTTCGAGCCACGGGAACTGGCCTCTTTAGACCGTCTTTCCTCGCACTTCTGGCGGAAGCTGATGAGCGCGCCGGCCTTCCCGAGCGGGGCCTCTGTCACCTTGAACAAGCGCTTGCCATAACGCGGCGCAACGGCGAGCGCTTCTCTGAACCCGAAATTCGTCGCCTGATCGGTGACATGCTGATGCAGCTTCCCGGGTCCGCGATCGGAGATGCCGAGGCGTCTTACCGCCAAGCACTCGAGGTCGCGCGCCAACAGCGGACCAAATCATTTGAGCTGCGCACCGCCACCAGCTTGGCCCGCCTGTGGCGCCGTCAAGGCCGAAAAGCGGAAGCCCGCGACATGCTCGCCCCGGTGTACGGCTGGTTCACTGAGGGCTTCGACACCGCTGATCTGAAGGACGCCAAGACGCTGCTCGACGAACTCTGCTGATACCGCCGGATTTGGGCTATAGGCGGAACTCCGGATCTACCATGGCCAATGACGGGAATGCGTCAGTAACCGGACATCGGCGCCGGCCCCCTCGCATCACTTCAAATTGCGCCGCTTTCGTCGGCGGCATTCGTGAGCGAGGCGCAATCGGCGATGCGGTCCTAAACCGGCTCGGCCTAGGCGCCGTGACGACGTTTGATTGCTGCCCCTTGCTCGAGGTCCAGGGCGAACACTGTCTGTCAGACCGCGCACCAGCCCCGCCTGTGTACCTTGGAGAATCAGCTATTCTCCACTAATTCATCAGAGTATATGTTATTCTAAATCATTGAAATCCCATGCAGAGAGGTTTTGTTGACAGCACCTCTCCCTCCGCCAACACGACCAGTCGAGACATTCTTTTTCCACTCCTGATTCGCGGTCGGAATCCCGCAGACTGCGGCCATTCCCGGCAAATTGTCCGAACCATGAGGACCGGCTCGAGAGCGCACCTTGGGCTGTTTTCCGTCTCTCTTCGGCCCTTTTCTCCGACGCAACCGAACCACGCCCGTTTGGTACGGATGTCAGAATATCATAAATCAATTAGTTACGGTGCCTCGGTCGCAGCGCTGGTTTGAAAGAGCCTCGCTTAGGCGAG
>JBKPNX010000083.1:0-9806 GCA_046732855.1 Pseudomonadota bacterium | reverse complement strand
TCGAGGCTGGCCGCAACATGGTGCTCGAAGCGCTGTGCGAGAGCCCGCTCACGATGCGCGCGATCATCAGCTGGCGGGACGCGATCGGCGAAGGCAAGGTGCTCCTGCGCGACGTCATCGATCTGGAAGCGACCTACGGCGCCGAGCCGCAGAGCGAGGGGGACGAGGCGGCCGACCAGGGCGAGGAGGGCGACAAGGCTGACAAGGACGACAAGGACGATAAGGACGAGGCCGAAGCCGAGACCACCGACCCGGAAAGCGAGGCGGCCGCCGAAGAGGAGGAGGATTTCGACGACGAGGGCGCGATCTCGATCGCGGCCATGGAGGTTTCGGTCAGGGACGGCGTGCTCGCGACCTTCGAGAGCATCGCGCTGACCTACGAGCGCGTGCGCGCGCTGCAGGAGAAGCGGCTCGCGGCGGTGCGGCAGAACGAGCCGATCGCGCCGGAGCTCGATGGCGCCTACGAGCAGGCGCGCACCGAAGTGGTCGAGCTGGTCAATCAGGTGCATCTCAATCCGAATCGGGTCGAGGCCCTGGTCGAGCAGCTGTACAACGTCAATCGCCGCCTGACCGGCCTGGAAGGCAAGCTGCTGCGTCTGGCCGAGACGCGCGGCGTGGCGCGCGAGAGCTTCCTCAGGCGTTACCGCGGCGACGAGCTCGATCCCGAGTGGCTCGAGCGCATGTCGAGGCTGAACGAGGCGGGCTGGCGCGATTTCGCGCAGCGTCACGCCGACGAGATCGGCGGCATCCGCAAGGACATCGCCGAGATCGCGAGCGGCACCGGTCTGCACATCGGCGAGTTCCGGCGCATCGTCGGCCTGGTGCAGAAGGGCGAGCGCGAGGCCAGCCGGGCCAAGAAGGAGATGGTCGAGGCGAACCTGCGCCTGGTGATCTCGATCGCCAAGAAATATACCAATCGCGGCCTGCAGTTCCTGGACCTGATTCAGGAGGGCAACATCGGCCTGATGAAGGCGGTCGACAAGTTCGAGTACCGCCGCGGCTACAAGTTCTCGACCTACGCCACCTGGTGGATTCGCCAGGCGATCACCCGCTCGATCGCCGATCAGGCCCGCACCATCCGCATTCCGGTGCACATGATCGAGACGATCAACAAGCTGGTGCGCGCGTCGCGCCAGATGCTGCACGAGTATGGTCGCGAGCCGACCCCGGAAGAGCTGGCGCACAAGCTCAACATGCCGCTCGACAAGGTCAGGAAGGTGCTCAAGATCGCCAAGGAGCCGATCTCGCTCGAGACGCCGATCGGCGACGAGGAGGACAGCCATCTTGGCGACTTCATCGAGGACAAGAACGCGGTCCAGCCGGTCGAGGCGGCGACCCTGTCGAATTTGCGCGAGGCGACCACCCGAGTGCTCGCCACGCTCACCCCGCGCGAGGAGCGGGTACTGCGCATGCGCTTTGGCATCGGCATGAACACCGATCACACGCTCGAGGAGGTCGGCCAGCAGTTCTCGGTGACGCGCGAGCGCATCCGCCAGATCGAGGCCAAGGCGCTGAGGAAGCTCAAGCACCCGAGCCGCTCGCGCAAGCTGCGCTCGTTCCTCGACAGCTGAGCGGCCCGGGGCCCGAGCGGACGCGACCGTTTGAAACTGGAGCCGGGGAAAACGTTCTCCTAATCGGGGACTCCTTGTAATCGTGGCCTCCTCCTGGTCGTGGCGTATCCCTGCACGCCCGATATGCGCCGGCTGACCTGAACCGCACCTGAACGGAATGACGCGCTTCGACCTTCGGCGATCAGGCCGAACGGGTTGACGCGGCGGCTCCCCTGCGGGACGCTCGGCGTGGGGCCCGTAGTTCAGCGGTCAGAACGCGCCGCTCATAACGGCGTTGTCGCAGGTTCGAATCCTGCCGGGCCCACCAGCACCCAACTGCCTGCTGTAAGCTCGGAGGTTCCTTCCTCGGCTGTTACCGCGCCGGAATGGCGGCGCCGGCCGATCCCGGGTCGATGGCTGGTAGCCGGCACAGCCACCTGCGCGCCCACTCCGCGTTGTTCCATGCGGCGCCCCTGTCCGCGGGCTCTGCCGGTCGGTGACGGACCGAGGTCAGCGCCGGCCCGAGGCGGCGCGCTGGCGGCCGGCGCGGCCCTGGCGCTGGGCGCGGGCGCGAATCTCCTGGGTCCGCAGGCGCTGGGACTCGGCGCGGGCCGGGGCGCGCGCGGTCGGCGCCATCCTGACCCCGAGCTCGGACGCCTCGAGGCGGCGGATCTCGTCGCGCAGGCGCGCCGCCTCCTCGAACTCCAAGTTGCCCGCGGCCTCCTTCATCTTCGCCTCGAGCCCGCCGATGTAGCTCGCCAGGTCCATGCCGGCGAACGAGCCCTGGCCGTCTGCGCCCACGTCCACGGTGACGTAATCGTGCTCGGCGACGTGGGCGATGATGTCGCCGACCCGCTTCTTGATGCTCTCGGGCGTGATGCCGTTCGCCGCGTTGAACGCCGCCTGCTTCGCGCGCCGCCGCTCGGTCTCGGCGAGCGCGACCTCGAGCGAGCCGGTCAGGTGGTCGGCGTAGAGGATCACCCGGCCGTCGACGTTGCGCGCGGCGCGCCCGATGGTCTGGATCAGCGAGGTCTGCGAGCGCAGGTAGCCTTCCTTGTCGGCATCGAGGATCGCGACCAGGCCGCATTCCGGGATGTCCAGCCCCTCGCGCAGCAGGTTGATCCCGACCAGCACGTCGAACACGCCAAGGCGCAGGTCGCGCACGATCTCGATCCGCTCAAGCGTGTCGATGTCCGAGTGCATGTAGCGCACCCGCACGCCGTGCTCGTGCAGATACTCGGTCAGGTCCTCGGCCATGCGCTTGGTCAATGTCGTGACCAGCACGCGCAGGCCGCGCGCGGCGCACTCGCGGCACTCGGCCATCAGGTCGTCGACCTGGGATTCGACCGGGCGCACCAGGCACACGGGATCGATCAGGCCGGTCGGCCGGATCACCTGCTCGACGAACACGCCGCCGGTCTGCTGCATTTCCCACGGGCCGGGCGTGGCCGAGACGAACACGGTCTGCGGCCGCATCGCGTCCCATTCCTCGAACTTCAAGGGCCGGTTGTCGGTGCACGACGGCAGGCGGAAGCCGAACTCGGCGAGCGTGGACTTGCGCTGGAAGTCGCCGCGGTACATGCCGTGCAGCTGGGGTACCGAGATGTGGCTCTCGTCGACGATCAGGAGCGCCTTGTCGGGCAGATACTCGAACAGGGTCGGCGGCGGCTCGCCCGGGCGCCGGCCGGTCAGGAAGCGCGAATAGTTCTCGATCCCGGCGCACGATCCGGTGGTGACGATCATCTCCAGATCGGCGATCGTGCGCTGCTCCAGACGCTCGGCCTCGAGCAGGCGCTGGGCCTCGCGCAATCCGGCGAGCCGCTCCTTCAGCTCGACCCGGATCGCGGCGACCGCCTCGTTCAGGGTGGGCTTCGGGATCACGTAGTGGCTGTTCGGGTAAAGCCTGACATGCTCGAGCGTGTCGGTGCGCTCGCCGGTCAGCGGATCGAACTCGACGATCGCCTCGATCTCGTCGCCGAACAGCGACAGGCGCCAGGCGCGGTCCTCGAAGTGCGCGGGGAAGATCTCGATCGAGTCGCCGCGCGCGCGGAAGGTGCCGCGGTGGAAGTCGAGGTCATTGCGCTTGTATTGCAGCTCGACCAGGGCGCGCAGCAGGCGCGCGCGCTCGACCCGCTGGCCGCGGCGCAGATTCAGCACCATCTTGGCGTACACCTCGGGCGAGCCGATGCCGTAGATGCACGACACCGAGGCGACGATGATCACGTCGTCGCGCTCGAGCAGCGCCCGCGTCGCGGAGTGGCGCATGCGGTCGATCTGCTCGTTGATCGCCGAGGTCTTCTCGATGTAGGTGTCGGTGCGCGGCACGTACGCCTCGGGTTGGTAATAATCGTAATACGATACGAAGTACTCGACGGCATTGTTGGGGAAGAACGACTTCATCTCGCCGTACAGCTGCGCCGCCAGGATCTTGTTGGGCGCGAGGATCAGCGTCGGCTTCTGCACCTGCGCGACGACATGGGCCATGGTGAACGTCTTGCCCGACCCGGTCACGCCTAGCAGCACCTGCTCGCGCGCGCCGCTCCGCACGCCCTCGACCAGCTCGGCGATCGCCTGCGGCTGGTCGCCGGACGGCCGGAAATCCGACTGCAGATCGAACGCGATCCCCGCCTCCGGCCGCTCGTCCGGGGCGTAGGTCAAGAGTGGATTGTCGGCCAGGGCCTTGAGCAGATCGAGGCCTTCTTCCGGGGCGGGCATGGGGGACTCCGAGGCGGACGGTCATCCAGAACTAGGCCCGCGGCACGCGGACTTCAAGCGCCCCGCGCGCCGAGGGATTGATCTGCGCAGCGCCGCCAGGGCCGAAGCGACTTTGCTCTTGCCGCGCGCGAATCGAGCGGGCTGGTTTCCCCTCCACAGCCCAACCGGGGCGCGCTAGCCCGATCGGGGCGAATTCGCGCCGCGCCCGCCGCCGGCGCTACGACAGGGTCACGGCGAACACGAACGGCGAGCCTTTGCCGCCCGCGACGATGATGTTCTCGCCGTGGCGCAAAGGCGCGCTGTCGATCGGGAAATCGCGCCCGAGCGGGCGGTCGTTGACGATCGTGCCGAGCGTGCTGCCGAGATCGCGCACCACCACCTCGTCGCCGTGCGCGATCAGGCTGAAATGCGCCCGCGACAGGCGGTACGGCGGCGGCTCGGGAATCGCGAGATCGGCCGCGACGAACGCCGGCGCCTCGTCGTCGGCGGGCGTGCGCCCGACGGTGAACGGCAGCTGCGTGACCGGGATCGGGTCGCCGCCGAGCACGCCGCGGGCGCGGTCGGTCGCGGCGGCAAGCATGATCGACGGCATGCCGTGGGCCGGGCGCGGCACCTCCACGAGCTCGCCGCGGGTCGCGTCCTCGGCGCGCGGCGCGTCCTCGCCGGCCCGGGCGTACAGTCCGGTCAGCGTGTCCTCGACGTCGCGCAGGCGCGTGCTCATGCGGACCAGCAATTTGCGCGCCAGCTCGGGCTCGTCGCTGACCCGGTCGAGGAACGCCTGGCGCTCGATCAGCTCGGCCTCGACCCGGGCGGCGGCGCGGACCGTGGCGCTGCGCGGGCGCCCCTCGAGCACGCCCATCTCGCCGACGAACTCGCCCGCGCGCACCGTGCCGAGCACGATCGCCTCGTCGCCGACCTCGCGCAGGACATCGACGCTGCCCGAGAGGATCTGGATCGCCACGTCGCTCGGATCACCCTGCCGGAACAGGGTGTCGCCCGCCTCGAACCGCCTGCGCATGCCGGGTGCCCTTCCCGTCTCTGACAGCTTGCCACGACGTAACACAACCAACGCCCCGAGGCGAGCTTGCAGCGCCGGGGCGACGGGAGACCTGCCGCGGATCTCGGGCGACCACCCCGATCAGGGCGCTGGCACCGAACTCGATCGCCGGGAGGCACCGCCCGCATGCGCCCCGCCAGATCGTCGATAACGCCGCTATGACGCGGCTACCGCTGACCGTTTCTGGGTGGCCGCTGATCGCTTAACTCCTTGATTTGGCGCCGTTCCTCGGGTTCGTTTGGTTTTCGCACGCGTCGATGGCGACTCTCGCTCCTCGGGTTCGTTCGGTTGACACCCTTTGATAGGAGCTCCCTGCTCGGGTTCATTTGGTTTTCACACGCGTCGATGGCGGCTCTCGCTCCTCGGGTTGGTTTGGCTTCGCACGCGTCGATTGCGGCTCTCGCTCCTCGGGTTCGTTCGGTTGACACCTTTGATAGGAGCTCCCTACTCGGGTTCGTTTGGTTTTCGCCCGCTTCGATGGCGGCTCTCGCTCCTCGGGTTCGTTTGGTTTTCGCCCGCTTCGATGGCGGCTCTCGCTCCTCGGGTTCGTTTGGGTTTCGCATGCTGCCGTCGGGCCGATCCCGCGCCCAGTTCAGCGGGCCGATCTGCGCTGCGCTTTCGCCTGCTCCTGCAGGAAGCGGACGAGGCGCTGCAGGGCCGGATCCTCGACGGGCTCGACCAGACGCACGGTATGGCGTCGGCCGTCCGCCTCGACGGTGATCGTGTATTGCCGGTAGTCGGCGGCGCCGCGCGCCGCGCTGCCGATCGTTGCCGGTTGCTCGAACAGGCGCGCGGCATCGATCAGCTGGCGCAGCTCGGCGGCCGCCGGCGCGGGCAGCTGGTCGCCGTCGATGGTCACCGGCCGGCTCAGGCCCGGAAAATGCGCGATTCCCCCTTCGCTCTGGAAGATGACCCGCATCGGTTCCTCCCGGTCCGCAGCGCCAGCGGGGCCGGCCCCGCCGCTCAGGGCCAAGGCGAGAGCCCAGAGGATAGTGCGCCCGGGTGCCCGGGAGGACAAGCTCGCCCTGCGATCGCCGCGCCGCGCCGCCAAGGCCTCCGGCAGCGCGCATCGTCCCCTCTTGGCGGTGATGGTGATCACAGGCTCCGTGCAGCGGAGTGGATCGCAGTCCGCCGATGACCGCAAGCCAGCATGGCCGTCCGGGCCACGATCGGACGGTCCAGGCGAAGGCCGGTTCGTCCGAGCCGCAAGGCCTGATCCGGGGTGGCATGCGCGACCACCCCGAGCCGAGCCGGATCGCGTGTTCCGCCCGGATCGCTACCTGCTGACTTTGATCCCGACTTCCGCCCAGCCATGGCGCACGGCCTTCTGCTCGACGCCGCCGAAACCGTACAGCCGCCCGGCGTTGTCGACGGTGAGGCCGGCGAAGCTCTGGAAGCCGGTATTCGGCCGCAGGCGCGAGTCGCGCAGCGTCTCGTACCAGATGCGCCCCGCCTTGTCCCAGGCATAGCCGCCGATCGCCATGGCCGCGAGATAGAAGGCGTGGTTCGGGATGCCTGAGTTGATGTGAACGCCGCCGTTGTCCTCGTACGTGCGCACGAAGCCTTTCATGTGCGCCGGCTGCGGATCCTTGCCGAGCACCGGGTCGTCATACGCGGTGCCGGGCGCCTTCATCGAGCGCAGGGCCACGCCCTTGACCTGTTTCGTGAACAGGCCGGCGCCGATCAGCCAGTCGGCCTGCTGCACCGTCTGATTGAGCACCTTCTGCTTGACCAGCGAGCCGAACACGTCGGCGTTCGATTCATTCAGCGCGCCCGGCTGGAAGAAGTACGTGAGCCGCGCCTCGTCCTCGACCACGCCATGGGTCAGCTCGTGACCGATGACGTCGGTCGACACGGTGAAGCGGTTGAACAGGTCGCCGTCGCCGTCACCGAAGACCATGCGCTGGCCGTTCCAGAAGGCATTGTTGTAGTCCGTGCCGTAGTGCACCGTCGCGTCGAGCGCGAGCCCCTCGTCGTCGATCGAGTTGCGCTCGTAAACCTCCCAGTACAGATCGAAGGTGTCGCCGAGGCCATCGTAGGCCTCGTCCACGGCCGGATCGCCGGTCGGCGGCCCGCCCTCGACGCGCACCACGGCGCCCGGCAGGGTGTCCTCGTTGCGCGCGGTCGAGATGGTCCGCCGTTTCTGCACCTCCTCGACCACGCTGCGCCGGCGCGTCAGCGCGGCGGTCGCGTGCGCCGCCAGGGCGGCGCGGAGCGAGCGGAAGGTGTTGTCGGCGGCCATCGTCTTCAGTGCCCACAGGCGCTGCAGCGGCGATCCATGGTTGCCAATGGACTGCAGCAGATGCGGCGGCAGGATGCAGAAGATCGGGTGTGAGCGGCACATGATCGATGCCTCCTCTGGCGCATCCGATGGATTGCCCGAAAGTAGAACATTTTAGCATGAAAATCAATCACCGGTCAGGAACGGCCGGCCATGCCGACCGCCGACAGTCTCGGCCGAGCAGGGCTGCGGGGGCCCCGCTGGCGGAGCGCGCAACGTGCAGCCAGGCGCAAGCCATGGGACGACCTTACCGCTCAAGGCCGGCGAGTGCCGCCGCAAGAAGCGCAGCCGACCCGGTCATCGCAAATCCGCCGCCCGCTCGAAACGCGGGCCGGACGGGCTCGATCGACTATGGGCGCCGCGCGATCAGAATGCAGCCAGGCATACTCGCGTATCGAATATTGGCTTCTGTTGCTCAGGCGCTCTCGCGTACAAGTTTCCGGCCGTCCTGGGCGAAGGAAGACAGGCATGCGCGCCCTTGCCGCTTCAGCGCTGGTTTTCGGTTCGGTCGTGGCTGGCACGTCCGCCTCGGCGACCGTGTACGTCCCCGGCCAGTATCACCAGGGCGTGTACATCCGGCCCCACTTTCTGGACTACCCGGGCCAGGCGATCGGCGGGCCGCTGCTCCTGCCGCCCGGCGACGCCGCCGCGAAGGCCAAGGAGGAAGCGCCGGGCCGGATCCTCCCCGAGCCGGACGCCGTGCCGCCGAAGGGCCAGCAGTCGCCCGCCTCCTGAACGCGATCGGCATTCATGGGAGCGGCCCGCTGCGGCCCCTCCCGGCCAGGCTGGCCATTCAGAACCGCGGCCGCTTACTGCTGCTCGGGTAGCGCCGGCGGCTCGGTGAAGGGATGCGGATCGCCGGACTCGCCGGTCGGCGAGCCTCCGAGCGCGGGCGTTTCCTTCTTCCCCGCCGTATCGGGATCGACCCAGTCGGCGCCGGCCATGTGCTCGCCGCGCGGATCGGCGATCACTCGCGTATACTGACCGCTCACCTGCACCAGCACCGGCGTGCCATCGGCCAGCGGCACCTCGTCGTCGGCGCGGTTCTGCACCAGCGTGACGGTCCGACCATCGTCCATCTGCAGAACGTATTCGATACCGTCGCGATTGTTCAGCTGCTGTTGGGTGAGATAGCCGATGCCGGCGCCGATCACGCCGCCGATGACCGCCACCAGTCCCGAGCCGTTGAATCCGAGCGCGGAACCTGCCGCGCCGAGCGCGCCGCCGGCGAGCGGCCCGACCGCGTTGGGCTCGCCGGATATCTCGACCGCGCGCGACGACACCACCGAGCCTTGCGCGGTCTCGATGGTCCGGCCGACATCACCCGCCTGATAGGTGGAGCCCGAGGGATGGGCGCAGCCGGCGACCGACAGCGCCGGCACCAGTGCAAAGGCGACAGCCCTCATCGAGGTTCTCCTGCCCCCCGAAAAGTTCCCAGGACCGTTGCCAGGGAACCATCAACGCCGCCCATCCAGCCGAGGCAGCTTGATTTGGGCAGCGTTCCTCATGAGATATAATTGACCGGTGATCCTTACAAGACCGGCGGTTCGGCCGCATCCGCGGCGGCATCGGTCCGGCCGGCGGGGCGAACGGGAATGCGCCGGGCTGGAGCGCTGAAGGAGGAGTATCAGGGGCTCGACCCGGAAGGCCGTCTGGCTGAGCCGGAGAGCGCCGTCCGAAACGATGCGCGCGTTGCCAAATGAGGATGCCACGCGTCGGACGCTGCCGGCACCGCAGCGGCGCGCTGTGGCGCGGATCGCGGGGCGCTGCCTGAGCGCTTGGGCGGTGGCCGCGTTCTGGATCGCCGCGACCCTTGCGCCGCATCAACTCGCCGCGCAGGCGGACGCGGATGACGACTACGTGGGACCTCTGGTCAACCAGGCGCTCGAGAGCGAGAAGTCGCGCCTCGAGATCCCCTGGCACAATCCCGCGACCGGCAGCAGCGGCATGATCATGATCGAGCGCACCTTCTATCGCGATCCGCACACGCCGTGCCGCGACTATCGGCGGACGCTCGAGCGCGCGGGCGCGCCGACGGTCGAGGTCCATGGCACCGGCTGCCGGATCGGCCCGGGCCACTGGTCGCTCGACGAGGAGGGCGGCAAAACGGCCGCGGCCACCGCGCCGACCGGGGGCGCCGGCGCGCCGCCCACGCCCCCGCCGATCGAGCCGCCGGACGTCGTGCCCGGAGCCGGCCCCGCCC
>JBKPNX010000082.1:0-5568 GCA_046732855.1 Pseudomonadota bacterium | reverse complement strand
GGGACACTACCGCACAGAGAGAATCATGGCCGGTCATTCGCAGTTCAAGAACATCATGCACCGCAAGGGGCGCCAGGACGCCAAGCGGGCGCGCGAGTTCACCCGGCTGATCCGCGAGGTCCAGGTGGCGGCGCGCTCCGGCCTGCCGGATCCCACGGCCAATCCGCGCCTGCGCTCGGCCTTGCAGGCGGCGCGCGCGGCCAATGTGCCCAAGGACAACATCGAGCGCGCCATCCGGCGCGCCTCGGGCGCCGACGACGAGGCCTACGAGGAGGTGCGCTACGAAGGCTACGGGCCCGGCGGGGTCGCCGTCATCGTCGAGACGCTGACCGACAATCGAAACCGTACCGCCGCCGAGGTGCGCGCCGCGTTCTCCAGGCTCGGCGGCTCGCTCGGCGAGAGCGGCAGCGTCGCTTATCAGTTCGAGCGGGTCGGCGAGATCCGCTACGGCGCCGACGTCGCCACCGCCGACGAGATGCTCGAAGCCGCGATCGAGGCCGGCGCCGACGACTGCCGCTCGAGCGAGGACGGGCACGAGATCACCTGCGCGCCTGACGACCTCGCCACGGTCCGCGACGCTCTCGAGGCGCGGCTGGGCCCGCCCGAAGCGGCGCGGCTCGGCTGGCGTCCTCAGGCCACCGTGTCGATTGATGAAGACCAGGCCGAGACTCTGTTCCGGTTGTTCGAGATCCTCGACGACAGCGAAGACGTCCAGCGGGTGGTCGCCAACTTCGAAGTCGACGACGCCGTGCTCGAGCGGCTCTCGGCCTGATGCGCTTGCTCGGCCTCGACCCCGGGCTGCGCCGCACCGGCTGGGGCGTGGTCGAGGCCCGGGACAATGTGCTGCGCTTCGTCGATGCCGGGGTGGTGGCGACCGACCCCGCGGGCGACCTGGCGTCGCGCCTGGACGCGCTCTATCGCGGCCTGCGCGAGGTGGTCGCGCTGCAGCGGCCGAGCGCCGCGGCGGTCGAGGAGACCGTGGTCAACATCAATGCCGCTTCCTCGCTGAAGCTCGGGCAGGCGCGGGGCGTGGTGCTGCTCGCCGCCGCGCACGCCGGGCTCGCGGTCACCGAGTACGCCGCCAAGACGGTCAAGCGCGCCGTGGTCGGCACCGGCGCGGCGCAGAAGCGCCAGGTCGCCATGATGGTGCGCGTGCTGCTGCCCGGCAGCGCCCGGCTGAGCGGCGACGCCGCCGACGCGCTCGCGGTCGCGATCTGTCATGCGCACCATCACGCGGCGCGCGCCCGGCTGGACCAGGCCGTCGCGCGCGACCGAGCCGTGCTCGAGGCCGCCGGGTGATCGCACGCCTGCGCGGCACGCTCGACTCGCTTTCTGAGGATCACGCCGTGATCGATGTCGGCGGGGTCGGCTATCTGGTGGCGTGCCCGACGCGCACGCTCGCAGCGTTGCCCCGGCCCGGCGAAGCGGTGGACCTGTTGATCGAGACCCAGGTGCGCGACGACAGCATCACGCTCTACGGCTTTCGCAGCGGCGCCGAGCGCGCCTGGTTCCGACTGCTGCAGACGGTGCAGGGCGTCGGCGCGCGGGTCGCGCTGGCGATCCTCTCGGTGCTCGGCCCGGACGAGCTGGCGCGTGCGGTGGCGGCCCAGGACAAGGCGGCGCTGGCGCGCGCGAGCGGCGTCGGGCCGCGCCTCGCCGGCCGGATCGCGAGCGACCTCCGGGACCGCCTGACCGATCTGCCCGGCCCGGTGGGCGCTCCATCGCCCGGCGCGCCCGTCGCGGCAATCGGCGGCCCCGCCGACGATGCGGTCTCGGCCCTGGTCAATCTCGGTTACGGGCGCAGCGAGGCCCACGAAGCGATCGCCAAAGCCGCCGCCGCGCTCGGCACCGCCGCCCCGCTCGACGCGCTGATCCGCAGCGGCCTGCAGGAGCTGGCCAGGGCCTGAGTCCTGGCGGCGTGCCGTGGCCGCATGGCGCTGGTTTCGCCAGCCGCTTGCGCTTATCATCGCGTTGCGATTGTGTCGCGGATCAGATTGATGGCGCGCAGGCTGGCCGCGATCCTGGCTGCGGACGTGGTCGGCTACAGCCGGCTCATGGCGGCCGACGAGGCGGGGACCCACGCGCGTCTGAAGACGCTTCAGAGCGACCTCATCGGGCCGCTCGTGGCCGGGCTGGATGGCCGCATCGTCAAGCTCATGGGCGACGGCGCGCTCGCGGAATTCGCAAGCGTGGTCGAGGCGGTGCAGTGCGCGGTCGAGCTGCAGCAGGGCGTGGCCGAACGCCAGCGCGAGCTGCCGGAAGACAAGCGCATCGCATTGCGGATCGGGGTCAACCTCGGCGACGTGATCATCGAGGGCGAGGACATTCACGGGGACGGCGTCAACGTCGCCGCACGGCTCGAGGCGCTGGCGGAGCCGGGCGGCGTCCTGATCTCGCGCACCGTGCGCGACCACGTGCAGGACAAGCTACCCTATCGATTCGTGGATCTGGGCGAGCGCCGGGTCAAGAACATCCCGCGCCCGGTGCACGTGTTCCGGGTCGTCCCGAATGGCGCGGCGGCAGTAGCGCCCGGTAGAATCCGGCCCTGGCGCATACGGCTGGTGTGGACGGCTGCGGCTGCAACTGTTCTGCTCCTGGTCGCGGCCGCCGGCGCCGGGCTGTGGTGGCGCTCGGCCGGCCGCGCGTCGCCATCGCCCGACCAGGCCGCGACGCCGGTGACGGCCGCCACGACACCCGTCGTCGCTCCACAGGAGTCCCTCGACAAGTACCGCTTGGCGGTGCTGCCGTTCATGAACATGAGCACTGATGCCGAGAACGAGTATTTCTCGGATGGCATGACCGAGGAGCTGATCTCGAAACTGTCGCTCCTGCGTGACCTCGAGGTCATCGCGCGCACTTCGGTCATGCAGTACAAGAACACCGGCAAGAGCATTGCCGAGATCGGCCGGGAGCTGCGGGTCGGCACGATCCTCGAGGGCAGCGTGCGCAAGGCCGGCGACCGGCTGCGGATCACCGCGCAGCTGGTGGATGTCGAGAGCCAGGGTCACCTCTGGTCGCAGGACTACGACCGTACCCTCGACGACGTGTTCGCGATCCAGAGCGCCGTTGCCGAAAGCGTTGCCGACGCGCTCGAGGTGACGCTCGGGCCTGGCGAGAAACGCCAGCTAGAAGAGCAGGGGACGCAAAATCTGGAGGCGCATCAGCTGTATTTGCAGGGTCTCTCTCTGTTCCATAAGGTAAGGAAAGAAGGACTGAAGAATAGCATCTCTTATTTCGAACGGGCGCTTGAGCACGACCCAGACTTTGCCCAAGCCTACAGTGGCATAGCAGGCGCTTATCAGCAGCTTGGGAACTCCAGTCTTCTCACGCCGCGAGACGCCTTTCAAAAATCGAGGGCTGCTGCAGAGAAGGCTCTGGAGTTCGACGACACGATTGTCGAGGCCCATTTGGCGGCAGCGACGATGAGTCAGTATTTGGACTACGACCATCCGCGCACCCGGCTAGCTACGAGCAGGCTGTGAAACTGGCGCCGAATTCTGCCCTCGCCCATGAGTTGTACGGCATAATGTATCTGCCACCAATGGGCCGGCATGAGGAGGCTATCGCCGAAGTGAGGCGCGCGGTCGAGCTTGATCCGGTTTCTGTGCTGTATCTGCTCGACGTGGGATGGGTCTATCACATGGCGCGACAATACGATTCCGCGATCAAATATCTTGAGAGATCGATCGAGCTGGAGCGGGACGCGATCGACGGGCATCGCGGCTTGGGCGAGGTATACGTGCAGAAGGGCATGCATGACGAAGCCATTGCGTGAGATGGAAAGTACGTTGCTCTGACCGATGGCTACGACACCGCATTGGGCTATCTCGGCTACGCCTACGGAATGGCGGGCCAGCGCGACAATGCGCTGGAGGTCCTCAACACGTTGCAGGAGCGCGCGAGGGGCAATATGTGCTGCCGTACGCCTTTGCGCCACTTTATGTCGGTCTCGGCGACAACGAGAAAGCGATCGAAGCACTATGGCGGGACTATGACGAGCGTGCCGGCTCGCATGAATTGCTTTGGCTGAACGTCTTCCCGGTGTTTGATCCGCTGCGTTCCGACCCCAGGTTCATCGAGCTCTTGCGCAGGGTCGGCGTCGAACCGGAATGATCGGGCGTAGCGCTTCGTTCGTGCCTTCGCGCTTGTCCGAACCACGTTTGCCGTGCGGAGGCCATGGCAGCCTCCCGGCGGCCGCGTCCGACTGACCAGTCCCATCTGGCCCGCCTTGTAAACCGAGGCCTGGCACGGCATTCTTGCGCAAGCAGTCGCCCCATCGGGACGGTCACCAGACCATGGCCACGATGATCGCCGAGCTCTATGACGCCCTCATCAAGGCGGGGGCCGACGACGCGTCGGCGCGCAGCGCTGCGGTCGCGGTGGCCGACCACGACCGGCGGCTGGCCGACCTCGGGCAGAGTTTGCAACGGCTCGACATCAGGGTTGAGACCGGATTCGCCGAAGTTGATACCCGCTTTGCCGAAGCGCGAATGGAGAGCGAGGCCCGCTTCAACCAGGTCCACCTGCGACTTGCCGAGCTGCGGGCGGAGCTGGACACCCGCATCGCCGAGCTGCGGGCGGAGCTGGACACCCGCTTCGCCGAGCTGCGGGCAGAGCTGAACACCCGTTTTGCGCAGATCGACACCCGTTTTGCGCAGATCGACACCCGTTTTGCGGAGATGCGGACGGAAATGGCCGGTATCGAGACACGGATTACGCGCTGGTTCATAGGCATACTGCTGGCCCAGTTCGCCACGGTGATCGCCATGTTGGTCCGGCAGGGAGCATTCTAGCGAGGCAGGCGCGGGTATCGGATCTGGGCAGTCTGACAGCTGCGAACCAAAGGGGCCGCCGGCTCTTCGCGCACTACAGCTGTTCGATCAGCGTAGACGTGATCCACGGCACGGTTTCCGTTAGAACCACCCCATGAACGAGCGCTTGGTCAGTCCCGAGGCGGCGCCGGCGGATGCGGAACTCTCGCTGCGCCCGCAGCGCCTCGCCGAGTTCATCGGCCAGACCCAGCTGTGCCATAACCTGCGCGTGTTCATCGATGCGGCGCGGCAGCGGCGCGAGGCGCTCGACCACGTCCTGCTCGCGGGCCCGCCCGGGCTCGGCAAGACCACGCTCGCCCAGATCATCGCGGTCGAGCTCGGGGTCGGCTTCCGCCTGACCTCGGGCCCGGTGATCGCGCGCGCGGGCGACCTCGCCGCGCAGCTCACCAACCTGCAGCCGCGCGACGTGCTGTTCATCGACGAGATCCATCGTCTCGCGCCCGCGGTCGAGGAGATCCTCTATCCGGCGCTTGAGGAGTTCCAGCTGGATCTGATGATCGGCGAGGGCCCGGCGGCGCGCTCGGTCCGGATCGACCTGCCGCCATTCACGCTGATCGGCGCGACCACGCGCACCGGGCTCCTGACCACGCCGCTGCGCGATCGCTTCGGCATCCTCTCGCGCCTGCATTTTTACGATCACGCCGAACTCGAGGCGATCGTGGTGCGCGGCGCGGCGATCCTCAGCCTGCCGCTGACCCGCGCCGGCGCGGTCGAGATCGCGCGGCGGGCGCGCGGC
>JBKPNX010000081.1:0-8274 GCA_046732855.1 Pseudomonadota bacterium | reverse complement strand
GCGATCGTGCTGTACGACCGGCGGCACAAGGACAACCCGCTGAGCCCGGTACTGATGGGACTCTGTCGCGTGCTGGTCTACGTCACCGCCGGGCTCGCGGTCGCCTCCGAGCTGCCCTCCGCGCTCCTGATCGGCGCGTTCCTGCTGCTCTGCTACCTGATCGGCCTGACCTACGTGGCCAAGCAGGAGACGCTCGGCGAAGTGCAGAACCTGTGGCCGCTCCTGTTTCTTGGCGCGCCGCTCGTCTACGCTCTGGCCAAGGCGCTAGCCGCCCCGGCTGGAGCGATTCTGTCGCTCGCCTTCATCCTCTGGGTCGGGGTCGCGCTATGGTTCCTGCGCCGCCGCCTCCCGGGCGACGTACCGCGCGCGGTGATCAGCCTGATCGCCGGGATTTCGCTGCTCGACGCGACGCTGATCGCCAGCGCCGGCAACCTGCCCGTCGCCTGGCTGGCGGTCGCCGGCTTTGCGCTGACGCTTGCGCTCCAGCGCTTCGTGCCGGGAACCTGAGCGCCCGGATCAGGCGCCGGGTGGTGGCGCGAGAGGGGCGGGTCCGCGGCTGCGACCCGGACAGAAGTTCAGCCGCGCGATCCGCTCGCGCTCGCAATCGGCAGGACCGAACCAGCCGGTGCCGGATGCGAAGATCCAGAGCCGACCGCCGACGCCGGCTCCGCGCGACCGCGGCGAGTGGCCCTCGACAGAGTCTTCGCCAGAACGCCGCTCCCGGTATTGCGGTCGCGCCGGTCTGGCACAGACTGAACGCCCGGCTCGGGTTCTGCTCGGCCAGGCCGGCCGGAAATCTGCGCGACGCCAACAGCTCGAGCCAGGACGTCGCAGCCGGGGGTGCGGTCTCTTCGGTCATTCTGGCTATCTCGACTCACTGGACCCAGTCGCCGAAGAAGGTTTTGAACTTGGACGGCGTGCCGTTTTGGTCGTTCGTGAGAAGATAATAGGCCACCCCGGAATCCGATACGTCCGGCTTCCCTGATGACCGCATGCGGCCATAGATCCAGCGCATGCGCGCCTGGGCCGCGTCGCGCAGCCAGAACCACGGCGACCAGCTGTTGGAACCGTCGGCGTTCCTCGTGTAGAGCCGCGTGTTCTGGTCCTTGATTTCGATCCAGTGCACGCCCAGTGCTTCGACATCCGCGCGCGTATGCAGCATCGTGGGAGGATAGATCTTGGTCGCATTCCACTTGGTGTGAGAGATCACGGTGACATACTGACGCTTGGCGGGATTCGAGACATTCACCGCGCGCCAGAGCACCTCCATGGGGCCGAGCGCGAGGATGAAAAGCGGATTGGAAGAGCTCGACAGGTCGATCTGGTTGCGCAAGTTACTTATGACGCCTTGTAGATTGGTCCGGCAATCGAAGAATTTGCTGCGGGCAAAGCCGAACTGATCGGCTGCGCCCAAGGTGCTCGTCTGCATTTGATTGTAAAAGGTCGGGTCGTTTGGCCCGATGATGTTGGCCCAGTCGTAGTGCACGAGCTTGGCCAGCAAGCCGCGTCGGGCAAGCAACGCCAGTGCCATGGGGGTGGCGCCCCAGTCGTCGGTATCGTTGTAATTGCCATCGGCATCGACCGCGATTCGATTGTCGGAATAGGTGACCGCACCTGCGTCCTGCCGCCACCCGATGCCCATCATCCCCAAGAGGCACACGATGGTGCCAACGCACAAGCTCAATCGCTTCATGGCTGATCTCCCGCCTTGCCCGGCCGGCGCTCATTCGGACTGGGCATGATTCAACGCCTTTCGATGGGGCGCTGTGCCGCTGGTCACAGCCTGTGACGCAGGTCACACCTGGTACGCTGCGATCGCCCCAGAGCGGCCCTGAAGTCGATGATCAGGCGGGTCTGGCCGATCCGGTCGATGCGGCCGGAATCCGGGGACCTGCGCGCGCTCAGTCGCTAAGCGGCGGGCCGATGAACTCGTGGCCGTAGCGTTTGCCAAGTGCTACCAGCTGCTCGAGGTCGTCGGGCAGCTTGAAGCCGCGGGTCTCGATCTCGATGAAGAAGTCGTCGAGGCCGCCCGGGACCACGGTCGTCAGCATCCTGCCCGGCGCCGGCCCCATGCAGCGGAACGCGTGCGGCGTCCCCTTGGGGATCATCGCCATCGCGCCAGGCTCGAGCTGATATAGGCGACCATCGGCCCAGACCTCGTAATGCCCCTCAAGGATCTGGAACGCCTCGTCCATGCGCAGATGGATGTGGCGCGGCGGGCCACACCCGGGCGGCGCGGCTTCCTCCCACACCGCGAAATCGCCGCCGGTGGCGCCGGATGGCACGCGCAGCGTGAGCACGACACCGAACACGTGGACCTTCCGGCCTTCACCCGGGCCGGAGATGGTCGCCCCCTGTCCCATGTTCCTCCCCTTCGCGCGAACCGGTTGGGCCAATCTGGCATGACCGGACCATGCGCCGCTTCGCCCGGCCGCGGCGCCGACTTTATCCTCCTCGCCGGCGCGTCGCGAGCGTTGATCGCGCACTCCGGCTCGATGTTTGGCGGGAACTGCGGGCAAAGCCTTGTTTCTCGAACTAGCGGCGGGAACCTTCCCGCGCTAAGCTCGATGACAAGAAAGGGCGGGCTTCCGGGGGGCAGGGATGCGTCGATTGATCATTATCACGTCCGGTCTGCTTTGGCTGGCGATCGGCCATGCCGCCGCGCAGAAGGATGTCGACCCGACCCAGGTCGAGCGGTTCACCGACGGCGATGCTGTGCACGGCGCTCCGCTGTACAAGCGCTACTGCAGCGGCTGCCACGGCGCGGACGGCCGGGGCGGCGCCCAGACCTTCATGCCGCACATCCAGAATCTGACTCAGAAGGATTATATCGAGTTCCTTCCGGACGGTTACTTGTTTAGAGTGATCGCGGGAGGGGGAGGTGCGGTGGGCAAGAGCACCATGATGCCGGCGTGGAAAGGGACGTTGTCCGAGCAGGACATCAAGGACATCATCGCCCACATCCGATCTCTGCCAACGTACTAGCCAGCAAGGGACGCCGAGGCGCAGAAAAGCCGAGGGGTCCGGGATGAGCAGTCAAGGGAGGTCCAATGAAACTCTGGTCAGCTCTCACACTTTCGGCGAGCGCGCTCGCACTGACGGCGCCGCTCGCGATGGCCGATATGCAGGGAACGGCCGAGTCCGGCGGGTGGGATCCGCGCGTCGCGGTCAAGGCGGACCCGTCCAAAATCGTCGTGCCGGACGGCTACAAGGTGAGCGTCTTCGCCGATGGCCTGGGCGCGCCGTCGTCGGCTACGGTCGACGGCGATGGCAATGTCTGGGTCGCGGTCGCGCCGCCTCTGCTCGGCAGCCCGCAGAAGGATCAGTTCGAGGACGCGCACGTCAAGGTTTACAACCCGCAGGGCAAGCTGATCAAAGAGATCGGCAAGGGCACCTTCACCTCGAACGTCATGAATGAGATGTCCTACTGTCCGGAAAATGGCAAGATCTACATTCCGGAGTACCAGGAAAAGATCTGGGAGATCGACGGCGTTGACGGCGAGCTCAAGCTGATCGTCGAGGATCTGTTCCTGGGCGACCACAAGAACGGCGGCATCACCTGCAAGGATGGCTACATCTACTTTGCGCTGGGGCTGCCATCCAACACCGGCTTCGCCGACCCGGACAACCACGGCTGGACCGATGTCCCGAACGATCCCTTCTGGGTCGTTCACGACACGGAGGGCTGGGGCAAGACCCCGCACGATCCGCCCTGCCGCGACATCGTGCACACCGGGCTGAACGTGCGTTCGAGCGACGGGCGCCTGACCGGCGCTTGGTTGCCCGTCGGCATGCCGGCAACACCGGGCATGAAGATCCCGGCCAAGGTGCCCTGCGGCGGTTCGATCATGCGGGTGAAGATGGACGCGGCCGGTTCCGACGGCATCTATCCGCACGACAAGATGGAAGTGTACGCCTTTGGCTTCCGCAACCAGGCGGGCGTTGCCTTCGGGCCCAAGGGCAGCAGGTTCGAGAACGCGCTCGCGGTGTCCGACAATGGCGCCAACGACCTCGGCAACCGCCGGATCGCCAACGGCGCGGAGAAGCTCTGGCTGGTTACCGAAATGGGCCAGGACGCCGGCTACCCCGATAAGGAGGGTTTCCTCTTCGTCACCGGCAAGCGCTATGGCTGGACCGAGTTTCGGGGCGCCAAGGTGGAGCGGCCGCACCCGAACCTGTACATCGGCGAGGAGCCGTTTGTGCCGAAGATGCCGCCCTATCGCTTCCAATTCAATGTCGACGGCGTGCGCGGGGTGCCGCTCACGACGGCCAATCCCAACCCGAACGGCTACATCAACCCGGTCCTGGAGTGGGACACCAACAACCCGATCGACGGCATTGCCTGGAGCGCCTCGGGCTTCGGCAGGGACAACCACCTGTTCGGCGCGGTCTACGGCATCCTGGACACGGGTCCCGAGAGCCTCGTAGCGACCTGGCCCGCAGTCCTCGACGTCGAGTTCCTCGAGCCCTCGGGCGTGAAGTGGTCCTATTTCGCCCGCAACATCGAGATGGGCCCGAACGCGTACCAGAAGCCGGAGAACCGGGGCGGTCTCGAGCGCCCGAACGATGTCGTGTTCAGCAACGACGGCAAGACCATGTACATCGTCGACTACGGCGAGGTGTTCACCGACTTCTATAAGCCGAGCCCGTTCTATACCGTGCCCAAGTCCGGCAGGATCTGGGCGGTCACGAAGCAGTAAACTGAACGGCCTGATACGTGGGCGCTGGCTGGTCGACCGGCCAGCGCCCGCATCTTTTCTGATCGGCGCACCGTCAGGTCGCCGATACCCAGGAGTGGGACGTTGCCGACGCCTTCGGACCTGCTGAGGCTTTGGTTGCGCCGGCAGCTGCCGCAGACCGGATCGGCGTGGCTTGAGGAGCAGCTGGCGAAGCTCGGGGCCGCGGCCGGTGACCGCGATCTGTACATCGCGCTCGGTCTGGTGCCGCGAAAGCTCGGCAAGGCCGATCTGGAGCTGAGCGCGGCCGATCTCGAGGCCGCCGGCGAAGCGCGCCGGGGCTGGGACCCGCGCGGCTGGAGCGTCGACCAGGCGGCGCGCATCCTGATCCTGCTGCAGGCGGGCGGTGCCGGCGAGACGTTCGCGCACCGTTTCGTCCAGCTGTGCCGCACCGCGGATGTCGCCGAAGCGATCGCATTCTATCGCGGCCTGCCGCTGTACCCCGACCCGCCGCTGCTCGAAGCCCAGGCGGCCGAGGGTACGCGCACCAACATGCGCGCGGTGTTCGAGGCGGTGGCGCACCGCAATCCCTATCCAAGAGAGCAGTTCGCGGAGAACCGCTGGAACCACATGGTGCTGAAGGCGCTGTTCGTCGGCAGCGCGCTGCATCCGATCCAGGGTCTCGATGCGCGCGCCAACCCGGCGCTCGCGCGCATGCTGTGCGATTATGCCCACGAGCGCTGGGCGGCCGGCCGCCCGGTCAGCCCGGAGCTCTGGCGCTGCGTCGGTCGCTTCGCCGACGCCGAGGCGCTGGCCGATCTGCAGCGCGTGCTCGCGACCGGCAGTGCGATCGAACGCCAGGCAGCGGCGCTGGCGCTGGCGGCGTGCCCCGATGCGAAAGCGCGCGAGCTGCTGGGCCATGCGCCCGACCTGGCCGAAGCGGTTGCGCGCGGCGAGCTGACCTGGGACAATCTGCACCAGGCAGCATGACCGATGGGCGCTGCGCCCTCGAGCGGCGCGGTGCGGGAGATGGGAGCATGATGTTCATCGACCCCCACACCCACATGATCTCGCGCACCACCGACGATTACGAGGCGATGGCAACCGCGGGCGTGGTCGCGGTGATCGAGCCGGCGTTCTGGATCGGCCAGCCGCGCACCCACGTCGGCACCTACGTTGACTACCTGTCGGCGATCGTGGGCTGGGAGCGGTTCCGCGCCGGCCAGTTCGGCATCCGCCATTACTGCACGGTCGGGCTGAACTCCAAGGAGGCGAACAACCGGGAGCTGGCCGAGGGGGTCATGGAAATCCTGCCGCGCTTCGCGCTCAAGGAGGGCGTGGTCGCGATCGGCGAGATCGGCTACGACGAGCAGACCGAGCTCGAGGACCATTACTTTCGCCTTCAGCTCGAGCTCGCCAAGGAGCTGGAGCTGCCGGTCATGATCCACACGCCGCACCGCGACAAGAAGCGCGGCACCACCCGTTCGATGGACGTGATCGAGGAGCATGGCCTGCCGCCCTCGCAGGTGGTGATCGACCACAACAACGAGGAGACCGTGCAGGAGGTGCTGGACCGCGGCTACTGGGCGGCGTTCTCGATCTACCCGAGCACCAAGATGGGCAACGCGCGCATGGTCGAGATCGTGCGTCAGTATGGCCCGGAGCGGATCATCGTCGATTCGGCGTGCGACTGGGGCCTCTCCGAGCCGCTGGGCGTGGCCAAGACCGCCAGGCTCGCCTTGGACCGCGGCATTCCGGAAGAGCACGTCCGCCTGATCTGCTACGAGAATGCGCTCGCCGCCTACGGCCAGAGCGGCCAGATGCGCGAGGACGACTGGCTGAACCCGCCGGCGATCGACCAGCGCACGCTGTACGAGGGCAACTCGATCCTGCGCGGCGGCCGCGAGCCGCGGGTGGAGGAGTCCAAGGCCAAACGGCCGCTCGAAGAGCTGATGATCGAGTAGTCGTCGGTCTGAGCCGACGCCCTCCCCGTCCGCGTCTCGACCTCGCCGGACCATCGCAGCGGCGCGCTTGAAGCTGCGCAGATGCGGCCTGGCCCAGCGTCAGCGGCAGCTCACAGTCGCACCGCCCTGAGCCGCAGCGCGTTGCCGATCACCGAGACCGACGACAGGCTCATCGCGGCGGCGGCGATGATCGGGCTCAGCAACAGGCCGGTGAACGGGTAGAGCACGCCGGCGGCGATCGGCACCCCGAGCGCATTGTAGACGAACGCGAAGAACAGGTTCTGCCTGATGTTGCGCATGGTCGCCTCGGACAGGCGGCGCGCGCGCACGAGACCGGTGAGGTCGCCTTTCACGAGCGTCATGCCGGCGCTCTCCATCGCGACGTCGGCGCCGGTGCCCATGGCCACGCCAACGTCCGCCTGGGCGAGTGCTGGCGCGTCGTTGATGCCGTCGCCGGCCATCGCGACGATTCGACCTGCGCCCTGCAGGCTGCTGATCACCTCTTTCTTCTGCTCCGGCAGGACCTCGGCGTGGATCTCGTCGATGCCGAGCTTGCCCGCCACCACCGCGGCGGTCGTGCGGTTGTCGCCGGTCAGCATGACCGTGCGCAGGCCCGCAACCCGCAGCGCCGCGAGTGCGCTCGGCGTCGTCGGCCGGATCGGGTCGGCCACGCCGATCAGACCGGCCGCCGTGCGGTCGATCACAACGAACATCACCGTCGCCCCCCCGGCGCGCAGTCGCTCGGCATGCTGCAGCAGCTCCCCCGGGTCCACCCGCAGTGTCTCCAGGAGCAGCTGATTGCCGAGCGCGACCTGCCGGTCCGCCACCCGACCGAGCACGCCCTTGCCGGGAATCGCATCGAATTCGCTGCCGTCGGCGAGCTGCAGGCCTCGCTCCTGCGCCGCCGCCACGATCGCGGCCGCGAGCGGATGCTCGCTCGCCCGCTCGAGGCTGGCCGCGAGGCGGAGCAGATCGGCCGTCTCGACGCCTGCGGCCGGCAGCACCGCCGTCACTTTGGGTTTGCCTTCGGTCAGCGTGCCGGTCTTGTCGACCACCAGCGTGTCGACCTTGGCGAAGCGCTCGAGCGCCTCGGCGTGCTTGATCAGCACGCCGGCCCGCGCACCGCGACCGGTGCCGACCATGATCGACATCGGCGTGGCCAGGCCGAGCGCGCACGGGCAGGCGATGATCAGCACCGACACGGCAGCGACCAGGCCGTAGGCCATGGCCGGCTGCGGGCCGAACAGCGCCCAGGCGCCGAACGCGAGGACCGCGACCGCGACCACGGCCGGCACGAACCAGCCCGCGACCACGTCGACCAGGCGCTGGATGGGCGCGCGCGAGCGCTGTGCCTCGGCGACCATCTGCACGATCTGGGCGAGCACGGTGTCCCTGCCGACGCGCTCGGCGCGAAAGATGAAGCTGCCGGACTGATTGAGCGTGCCGCCGGTGACCGGGTCGCCGGGGCTCTTCGCCACCGGCACCGGCTCCCCGGTCAGCATCGACTCGTCGACGGTGCTGCGGCCCTCGAGCACCAGGCCGTCGACCGGGATCTTGTCGCCGGGGCGCACCCGCAACCGGTCGCCCACCGCGATCGCCTCGAGCGGCGCCTCCTCGTCGGCGCCGTCGTCGCG
>JBKPNX010000080.1:0-8165 GCA_046732855.1 Pseudomonadota bacterium | reverse complement strand
CGTCACGTGGCAGCAAACCAGCGGAACTAGGCGCACTTGCGGAGCGTTGCAGGCAGCAGTCAACCAAAACGGGAGGGGAACATGGATGAGCGCCGCTCGGCAGTTCCGCTCGTACTTGTTTTTATGCTCGCCGGTTGCTCGGGTGTCGAGGGCGACCGTTCGAGCTCGCAAGCCCCTGTCACCGACAGCTCTGTAGCCTGGGGCTGCGACGCCCCCCAGCCGGGGCATCCGACGGCAGCCGAAAAGAGGGCGTTCATCGAGGAGGTGGGGACGCTTGCGATCACGGCCGAAGAACGTCATGGCGTGCCCGCCACTGCGCTTACGGCTATGGCAATCCTCGAATCGGCGTACGGCTGGACGCGGCTGGCGGAGAACACCAACAACGTTCTGGGATGGAAGTACTCGCCCGGTGTTTCGGGAGAGGAGCGCGATTTTTGGGTGCTGGAATGCCCCGAGATGGGCACCAGCGACCGCTTCCTCGTGTTCCGCGACCGGGCCGAGGCGGTGGATTTTGTGGCCGATCAGCTAGCTTCGTCCGATAACTACCGCGAGGACACTGATCGGTACCGCGATGACCGCACAAGTGGAGTTCCTGTGGTCGAGGCAGTTAACCGGTGGGTCGACGGTATTGCGGACCCCTACAGCTCCCAACCCGAGGTGTATCGCGAGCGCGTCCTACGTATCATGAGCGATACCTACGAATTGCCAGACGGATCTAAGGCCTCTCTCTATTCTCTTTCCGACTCTGTGGTGTCGTGGGCCCAGTCGGCGCAGGCGCACGCACGTTAGTGACCGGCCGATCATATTGGGCGCGGCCGCACCGACACTTTGAACCTGAGTGCCACGCAACCTTTGCGGAGGAAGACATGGAGCTGAAGAAGAAAGTGCGTCGGCATATCGAAGAGCTGACGCGACTTGCTTACGAGCGTGGGTATCGCGATGGCGCGCAGTCCGCACTCGTCGAAATCGAGAAGATCGCCGGTGAAGATCTGGCCAAGCCATTGAAGGAGGCTCCCGCCTCGCTCGAGGCGCCCGCAAGGACAGCTGCTTCAGACGTCCGTCAACGTGCAGTACTGAAGCGCCAGAAGGTGCAGCAGCGGAAGGCGAAACCCAACGGTGCCGCACCTAAGGCCACCACGGTCCAGCGTTGCATCCATAGGCTCATAGCGTCTAGAGGCCAGGCGCGTCGTGACGAAATCCTGGCAGCCGCACGGTCGGAGAATCCGAGTATCACGAGCCAGGATGTGCTGAACGGCATCCGGACGCTGACGCGGCGCGCGGAGATCCGCATCGATCCCAAGGAGAAGAGTCGCCTGCTTCCCTCCGAACTACGGGCGGGGCAGACGGCAGCCGGTTAGAACGACGATGGCTGCTCTTTAGAGAGTCAAGCCAAAGTCGGCATGCCCGGGCGGTGATTCGCCGGGCTGAGGCCGGTGCGCCAGGAGCAGGTGCAGGGCCTCCTGATCACGGCGTGCGCGGGCTTCGGTTGTGAGGAGGCAGCCTGAGGTCGGTTGCTCTCACTCGGGGCCGAGGCCCCGGCTCGGCCCGCGACACAGAAGAACAGCACACCGCATGCACGACATGGTATCGTCAACGCTTCCACATCACTGTTCGACCGAAACCCATGCAGCGCCTGCTCGGGATCTTGTTTTTGGCCTGGGCGCTCTCCCCGTCCGGAACTAGCGCGTGCGGGCTGAGCGGGCCCTGGTATGTGACGAGTGAGGACGGCTACACCGGGATCTTCATAGTCGAGAAGGCGATCGACGATACGAGTTGCGAGGCACGGCTGAGCGTCTTTTCGCCGCTCGGGGACAGCGCCCTCGAGACATGCCGCGTGCTCCGCTCGGAGAAGGTGGTCATCTATTGCGAGATCGTTTCTGGAGGCTTTTTCAAAGCTCCAGACAACTTCATCCTGCAGGATCAGGGCGAGGTCCTAAGAGGGCGCTGGATTTCGGATATCTCCGCAAACGTCCTGTTTGCAAAACAGTAGCTTGATCGCGCGCGTTGGAACTGGCGCGCGAGCATGTCGGCACAGGGCGGACACCGGTGCGGCAGGAACAGGCGCAGGGGATCCTGGTGGCGGCGTTGGGGGTGCTGGAGGCGCATTTCGGGTATGGTGAGTCCAGGCTGGCCTCCTGAAGGAGGCATGTGCGACCTTGGGCGACCGCTTCCGGATCGGAGAGCAGACATCGGCGGTTGTCACGGCGACCGCCGAAGCGGTCATTTTAGACCACAGGCGGCCTCGCTGGCGTGTTGGGCCTGCCGCTACGGGTCGAGACGGGAATCGCGCTCTCGGCGGTGGCGCTCGGTGCCACCGTGGCGCTGGCGATCCCGCCCTCATGATTGGTCCGACGTTCGACGATCAGTTTGACGCGAGCGGCCGGCTGGGGAAAGCCTGCTCAGTCGAAAGTTTGCACCCCGTGTCAAATCTTATCCAGCTTTGAGCGATCATCTCCACTGACCCCGCCGACTATGATGAGCCGCAAGAAATGTGCGACCAGCCGTCCTATCTCAAGATGCGCCTGCCCAGGTGGGCTGAGGCCGAGCGCCGACGCCAGCGCCGACCAGTCGGTCCAAGGGAGCTGCCCCCGCCTAGCCCTGAGCCCTTCCGCCCCTGGCGGCCGTCACCAGGTCGGGCCGTCGAGGAGCCCTGCTACATCATGACCCCGGATGAGGAGTAGGGCGCGCCAGCACACCCAATGCAACGAAAGGACCGAGAACGATGAGACCAGAGCAGCGCGACCAACCGCAATGGGAAACCATCGTTGCGGCCTCCTCCGACGAGCACATGGTCACCGACCGCCTGTCGGTGCCGGGCGGTTGGCTGTACCGGGTGACGAACCGGGTCAGTGGCGACCCTGCCCTGTGCTTCGTCCCCGACAAGGTTGCTCCGCAAGGCGCAACCTCCGCGACGACCAGGCTACCGTCAAGCCGACTTCGACGGTAAATCGCACTAGTCCCGGTCGGGCGCCGAGCGATGACGCCCAACGCCCCGGCCTGAGGGCTGACGAGCGTGATGCGAAACGGCAGGCGCGCCGTAGCCGCGTTGGGTTCTGCTGCTTCCACGGGTTCCGGACGCCGTTGGCGCGAGCGAGTGCCGTTGCCGAAACGGAGGACGGAAATGAGAAGGGCCATTACGGGGGCGTTCGTGTCGTTGGACGGCGTGATGCAAGCGCCCGGCGGGCCGGAAGAGGATCCAACGCGCGGCTTCAAGTTCGGCGGCTGGGTGGTGCCGTACACAGACGAGGTGTTCGGCCAGGCGATCGACAAGATGTTCGGCCAATCGTTCGACCCGCTGCTTGGGCGCAAGACCTACGACATCTTCGCTGCGCATTGGCCATATGCTGAGGGCGGCGACCACGATTCCATCGCTAAGCTGTTCAACAGCACCACGAAATACGTCGCGACGCGCTCGGCCCTGGACCTGACCTGGACGGGTTCGGTCGCGCTACATGACGCGGCGGCGGACGTCGCGCGGTTGAAACGGGAAGACGGCCCTGCGTTGGTGACGCAAGGCAGCAGCGATCTGATCCAGACGTTTGCTGGCCCACGATCTGATCGACGAGATCCATACGTTCATGTTCCCGATCGTGCTGGGCAACGGCAAGAAGCTATTCGGCAAGGGTGCGAAGCCCGCAGCGTTCAAGCTGGTGGAAAACAGGGTGACGACGACGGGGGTCGTGATCGCCTGCTACCAGCGTGCGGTGACGTGATGACGGGCGACGACGCTATGGATCCACCACACCCGCGGAAATCGCGCGGCGCGAGCGGATGAAACGTGAGGGCTGACCGCCGTACTGCCCAATCTAGCCAGCTCCCTGCCTTGCTACTCTCTGCCCTTCAGAGCCTCGCCTCGGCGCGACTGGAATCCGGGCCGCCCAGATCTGAATGTGCTCGGACTACGGATGTCCCGGCCTGGCCGACGCCACTACCGCGGACGTTCGCGAGGCTGTTCCTTTTTTCGCGCCCTTGAGCGTCATGGCCTGAAGGAGCAGACTCAACGCTGGTGCGGGCAAGCCCGCCCGTGCCGAGCACGCCGACCTGGCGGATCGCCCCGGCAAGCCGGCAGACGCTGAGGCAATCTTGGAGGCGCCGCTCAATGCCGACAAAGTCAAAGGAGACCCGAAATGAGCAAGACCACCCATCCGACCGCCGGGGAGTTCGCGGGGCTGCAGGCCGAGGTGAAGGTAGCAGAACGGGTTTGCGGCAACGCCAGGGGCAGTGAGGAGGAGGAGGCCGCAGGCCAGCGTGTAACTGCGGCATCCAAAGCGATCCTGTCCGTCCGCCCTACCGACCCGAGCGTCATGGCTGCGCAGCTCAGGTTCTTGGTCGCCGAATCGGTGGTGGATGCCGAGGCCCGCGGCGCGCTCGAGCATATCGCTGAGCAGCTCGAGGCGATGGCCGGCGGTATCGTGCTTCCCGCTGATGCCGCAGCGCAGATTAGGGCCGCTCTGCTTGCAGTGCTTGAACACACCGGTGGCGGGGTGGAGACGGAGAACGACCCGGACCTATCGCCGGGGATTGGGCTCTACGCCCAGGAGTCGGAGCGTCAACTGCGCGCCGCGTATGAACTACTCAATGTAGGCGCCACGCCGCCGGCCGGGGGAAGGACGGCATGACCGCGGGTACGATCTGCCCTGTCGAGGCGGGCGCTGACGAAAACGGGTCCGAGCGCGCGCCCTCGTCCGCGCAGGTGCGGCGGGGAGTTGGCCGATCCGACGTTAGGTTGGCTCTCGCCAGGCCGATTTGCCGACACCAGGCAGGCCGGGCACCGAGCGGGCAGACACTGTCGAGCGGGTGCGGTTTGGTCGGAGCGGGGGGTTATGGTGCCAAACTCCTGATGTGCCAATCGGGTCAGGCGGGTCCGAGCGTTCGCGCGGTGAGATCGCGGGGGCTGTGACCTGGCTCACACTTCCCCGGCCTTTGACGAGCTTAAGGGAAATTGTACATTGTGAGCTTGCCTTTCACGGTGTCCGGCCAAGTGCACTCGTGAGCGACTGGAATACGACTGAAACGGGAGGTTCAGCGTCATTTCGGCCGCTCTAAGCCGTAGAGCAGACCTGCCATCGACCCGCCTCCATAGGCGGGTCGTGACCCAACTCGGACCTTAACCGCAGCCTGAAATCGCATTGCGTTCATAAGCACTTTCCGTCCGTGCAGATAACGAAGACGGCCTAATCCGTGCAGCGCAGGCCGCGGAGCGAGGACAAGAACGATTCAATCATCGCTTCGTACGGATGGTCCGGGAGGTACGTTACGTAGAAGCCGTAGCCTGGCATAGAGAACTCCATGGCATTTACCAACGTCCCCTCCTTCAATTCCCTTTCCACCAAGACGTCGCTGACGATCAGGATTCCCTGACCGTTGGACACCGCGTCGATGGCGTGCAGCTCCTCGCGAAAGCTCAAATGCTCCATCTCGTGCAACTTCGGCACCTCGGGATAGACGGCCGATGCGGCTTCGAGCCAACGTTGCCAAGTGGGGGCGTTGGTATCCGATGGCGACCAATAGGAATGGACGAGCGTATGGCTTCTAAGGTCGGCCAGGGATTGCAGCGGTTGGCCGCCATGCAAAATCCCCGGATTACAGACAGCCACGAACGCATCTCGGAACAATTCGTGGGCAATGAAACCACTTGGCGCCGCGTACATATAGCGGATCGCTAGGTCGGCCTCGCCCGCAGCCAAGTCCAGCACCGCGTCGGTACCGATCACCTCCAATGTGATGCCAGGATGCGCGTCACGCCAACGCGACAGGCGGGGTACGAGCCATTTGCTGGCAAAGGCATTGGTTGTCGTCACTTTCAGCAACTGCCGCTCGCTCTGTTGCTTGATCGACGAAAGCGCATCGGCGAAGGCGTCCAGCCCGTCGCGGATCAGAGGGTAGAGCGCGGCGCCTGCGTCCGTAAGCGTCATCGGCCGTGGTCGGCGATGAAACAGCGCCAAACCACAGTACTGTTCCAACAACTTGACTTGATGGCTGATCGCCGTCGGCGTGACCGCGAGCTCCTCCGCCGCCCTATTGAAACTCAGGTGTCGGGCGGCCGCTTCAAAGGCGCGAAGTTCTCCGAGAGGCGGTAACTTACGCATGCCGATACTCTACGTGAATCGAATTCATCGACCAGCTGAAAAATTCGATTTTGCCAACGACTTAGATCGCCGCCAATGTTGAATGACAGTTTCGAGACGGCGACGAGCCGAGCGAATGAGACCCCGGAGGCAGCAATGGCAGAATCAGCGACAAGCCGCCCGGAAACCGCGAGCAGCCTTTTCGAGGCGGAAGCGATCGAGCGTTTCGCCGATCATCTCCGCGGCACGTGCCTTCGGCCTGGGGACGGCGGTTACGATGAAGCACGCACAATTTGGAATGCAATGATCAACAAACGCCCTGCGTTGATTGCGCGCTGTGCCGGTGCCGCCGACGTCATTAAGGCTGTCAAATTCGCGCGCGACCGCGGCTTACTGCTGTCCGTTCGCGGGGGCGGCCACAACGTTGCTGGGAACGCCGTCTGCGATGGTGGGATGATGATCGACCTCTCGCCCATGAAAAGCGTTCGAGTGGATCCTCGAGCGCAAACCGCCCGCGCCGAACCGGGCGTGACATGGGCCGAATTCGACGCCGAAACGCAGGAATTCGGTCTCGCGACCACAGGTGGCGTGGTACCGACGACCGGTATTGCCGGGCTGACCCTTGGTGGCGGTCTCGGCTGGCTCATGGGCAAGCATGGTCTGGCCGCTGACAACCTGCTGTCGGCCGATCTCGTCACCGCCGAGGGCAAGCTAGTGACCGCAAGCGCACGGGAAAACGAAGACCTGTTCTGGGGTCTGCGGGGTGGCGGCGGCAACTTCGGGGTGGTGACCTCATTCGAGTTTCAGCTTCACCGCGTCGGAGAGATCCTGGGTGGGATGGTGCTTCACGCCATTGACGATGCCCCGGACGTCATCGCGTTTGTTGCCAATTTTGCGCGAGAAGCCCCGGACGAGCTGGTCTTGATGATCGTCCTGGTGACGGGGCCGGACGGCAGCAGGGTGTGCGGCGTCGCTGTCTGTTACAATGGCGATCACACCGAAGGGGGGCAGCTCTTACGCCCCTTGCGGGACTTCGGCAAACCGGTGGCCGATCAGATCGGACCGATGTCGTACCGCGCACTGCAGAACATGTTCCTCGGCGGTTTTCCAGCCGGCCGACAAAACTATTGGAAGTCGAACTTCCTCCGCGAATTGAATAGAAACGCCATTGACGTGATCGTGGAGAGTTTCAAGCGGGTGCCGTCGCCGACTTCGGCGATCGCCATTGAATGTTTGACTGGAGCGGTGCAACGGGTTGGCTTAAGCGAGACCGCTTTCAGCCATAGAAACTCGCCCTTCGACCTGCTGATCGTTGGAATCTGGCCCGATCCGGCGGACACGGATGCCCATGTCGGCTGGGTAAGAAAGCTCTGGCAGGAAATGCAGCCGTACTCTAGCGGCGTTTACGTCAATTACCTGGGACAAGAAGAGGATGAAGGGAGAGAGCGGATCCGAGCCGCCTACGACCCCGCCGTCTATGGCCGGCTTGCCGATCTCAAGCGGAAATACGATCCCAACAATCTGTTTCGTATGAACCAGAACATTGCGCCCGCAAGTAGCCCCTTCACCTTCACGGCAGGCGTGCACTGAATGTCGGCTATTGGGCTATGGGCTGCCTGTTGAAGCGGACGAGGGAGCGTCCGCAATGCGATCGCAAACCGGACGCTTTTGAAGCCGAGCACGAGGCGCACTGGGCGGCCGGCCGGTGCGGGAGGAGTAGACGAAGAGGATCCCGATCGCGGCGCTTCGGTGCGAATGCCCGAAGGTCGGAGCCGGATCGGTGAACGGGCTTCTTGGCGGTACACCCTGCGGGAATGGGAGAACTGCCTGCGGCCTCCTCGTCGCGCCATGTTGGACCCCGGGATGAGCTGTGGAGCTCCGGCATGACGAGACTTGACGGCAAATCCGCGCTGATCACCGGATCTACGGACGGCGTCGGTCGCGTGGTTGCGAAGCGGCTTGGCGAAGCCGGTGCGCGCGTTCTGGTGCATGGCCGCAACCGAGAGAGAGGCGAGTGCCTCGTCGCCGAGATCAAGGAAGCCGGTGGCACGGCGGAATTCCTGGCGGCGGATCTCTCCGCCCTGGCCGAGGTGCGCC
>JBKPNX010000079.1:0-8622 GCA_046732855.1 Pseudomonadota bacterium | reverse complement strand
ATTTGTTGGGGCTTCTGCCTTGCCCGCCACCGGCAGGTAGTAGTCGTAGATCGCGATCTTGTCCCGGTATTTTGAATCGGACAGCGAGGCGAGCGTCTGCATGTCCGCGACGTCGACCTCGTCCTTGTTGAAGCCGATCGTGTTGTAGCCGAACTTCTCGGTGATGCCGTAGCGCTTGCCGTCGGCCGTGGTGAACTGGTCGAGGCGCACCTGCGGATAGAGGTCGCCCAGCGGCAGCTGGTCCTCCGGCAGGGCGGCGAACAGGCCCTTGTCGACGCCGCGGCGGATGTCGATCGAGTCGATCACCATCACGTCCCAGTCGCCGGGCCGGGACTGCTCGACAATGGCGAGGCCGGCGCCCGTGCCCTCGTATTCCTTGACGTTCACCGTGACGTCGTTGGCCTCCTCAAACGGGCCGAGCACCGCCGGATCGGCGTGGTCGCACCAGACCAGCGCGTTGAGCTCCGCGGCACCGACTGGCGTCCAGGCCATCACCGTCGCCGAGATCGCGGCGAGACCGGCGATGACCCGGGACCGGCGCGGGCATCCCGCTGAGCCTCCGCTTGTGGGCAGCATGCTTGCGCTCCTCGTTCCTCGACATCCCTGCGGCGCAGTATCCCTGGCTTTCTGCCGGTCGGCAACACAGGCCCTCGACTTTCGACCTTGGTCGAGGAGGAAGTAGGGTTTGCCAACATGTTGTGTCGATATGCTTCAGCAGAGCTTGGCCGAACCGCCATTGCTCCCTGACTCGGCCAAGAGGCCCGAAGAGCGGCTGGCCCGCTTCGTCCGGTACGGCGAGGTCATGGCGCCCGACCCTTCGACCCGTTACCCATGGTGACTGTCGCCCTGCTGAGCGAGGTGCCGGGCAAGTCCTCTCGCGAGGTCGGCGCGCAACAGCGGTTTTTTCAGCACCTCGCGGACGCCCACGGCACGGACCTCGCGCAAGTCGGCCCGCCCACCATGCCCGGTCATCAGGATAATTGGCAGGTCCGGGCGGACCTCATGCAGCGCGCTCGCGAGCTCGGTCCCGGTCATCTCGGGCATGAGCTCGTCGGTCAACACCAGATCGAACCGATCCGGGTCGGCGCGAAACGCCGCCAGGGCAGCGCAGCTCCGGTCGAAGCCAACCGGCTCGTAGCCGATCGAGGCCAGCATCTCCTCGCCCAGCCGGACGAGCGGTCGTTCATCATCGACCAGGAGGACGGTCTCGCCCGCTCCGAGCGGCAAGGGGCCTTCGCTGCTGTCGTCGTCCGCCGGCGGAACTTCGGTTTGCGGAAAATAGGCCTCGAAGCTGCTGCCGGCCCCCGGGCGGCTGTGGACGTGCATTGCGCCACCGTGATCGGAGACGATGCCGTGGACCATGGCGAGCCCGAGCCCGGTTCCTGTGCCCACCGCTTTGGTCGTGAAAAAGGGCTCGAAGATCCGCTCGAGCGTCGCCGGATCCATGCCGTGACCGCTGTCGCGCACGGTCAGGCGGACATATCGACCGGCCGCGAGGGTGCCGTGGGACAGCGTCCGCGCACTGTCGAGCGCGACCACGTCGAGGCCGATGACGATGACCCCCTGGCCTGCCATGGCCTGCGCGGCGTTGGTGCAGAGATTCATGATCACCTGGTGCAACCGGCTCGGTTCGCCGAGCACGGCGACCTCCGTGTCGGGCAGCAACGTCCGCAAGGTGACGGTCGGGGGCAGGGAAGCAGTCAGTAGGCCCGCGGTCTCCTCGAGCAGCGGACGCATCCGCACCGGACGGTGCCGGCGCTCGCTGCGGCGGCTGAACGCAAGGATACGATCGACGATGTCTCGCGCCCGCTCGCCGGCCTTCCTCACCTCCTGCACATACCGCCATTCTCGGCTGTCCCGACCCAGCCGGCCGAGCGCCATCTCAGCGTAGCCGAGGATCGCAGCGAGAATATTGTTGAAGTCGTGGGCGATGCCGCCCGCGAGCGTGCCGAGCGCCTCCATGCGCTGGGCATGGCGCAACCGCGCTTCGAGCGCCTGCTTCTCCCGCTCGGCCTGCTCGCGGCCGAGGGCGCCGGCGAACACCTCGCTGATCGTGCGTAGCAGCGCGATGTCGTCGTCCGCCCAGCGCTTCTCGGCCGCGACCGCATCGAAGCCCAGCAAGCCGACGCGATGTCCTGCGTACCACATCGGAACACAGAGCCAGGAGCGGATGCCCAGCTCGGTCAGCTTGGCCTTCTCCTCGCCTGCCGGCAGCGCCAGGACGGCGGGAACGTCGATGCAGCCATGGCGTTCGTACGTCTTTTCGGTCCAGGTCGACCCGATCGCCAGTACGCCGTCCGGCCAGCCAGCAGGCGCCTTGAGCTCTTCCCGGCTCCAGGTATGGGCCCGGCCATATGGGTCATCGGCGCGCTGGAGCACGACGTAGGCGCGATCCACGCCGGTGTGGCGGCCCAGCAGCTCGAGACCCTGCCGAACACCCTCGTCGGTCCGCTCGAGCGGCGTGTCGATCAATTGCGCGGAGATGCCGGCGATCAGATGCTCGAAGTCCGAGCGCGCCTGCAGCTTCCGGGCATTCGCGCGCAGCCGCACATAAAGGTGGCTGAGATAACCCAGCAGCGCCACGGACGCGAGATAGAGGAGCCCGCGAAAAATCCAGGCGAGCCTCTCGGCGCGGCGGTGCTCTTCGATGAACAGATCGCGCAGGGTCCCCGCGTCGTCCGAGATGCGCGTCGCGAGCAGGCGCGCGAGAATTCCGTCCACGGCCGGAAACGCCCGCAGGATCAGGTCGCTATGGGCGCGCAGCGCGGTGATATCCGCTCGGATGGCAGGGGGCGCGGCGAGCATGGAGAGCTTGTCCAGCAAGGCGATGGCCTCGGCGCTCGCAGCCTCGTTCGAGGAGCCGCCGACGAATCGGAACATGCTGTTGGCAAGCCGCCCGACCACGAGCCTCACGTCCTCGCCGGCCTGGCTCGTGGAGGTGCCGAGCACCCGGCTCAGATGGCCGAAGTAGGTCAGCGAGTTGCGCAGGAGCGCATGGGCCGATTTGAACCGTTCGACCAGTGCCTCCTGCTCGTCGAGCCCTTTGCCGATGCTTTCGATGAGCGAGCTCGACGCACCCTTGGCTTCAGCGCCGCGGAGTTCCCCAGCGACCTCCCGCAGCGTCCTGAGGGTCGCGACGAGCGGATCGTAGTTGAGGAGCAGACCGTGGCTGGTGCGCAGCACATCACGCTGCAGCGCAGCCTGGTCGAGGATCAGCGCATCGAGCGCGCGCAGCCGCCGTTCGTGCAGCGCGGCGTCCGGCGCCGCGCCGCGCAGCAGCAGGTAGGTCAGGACCAGCAGCAGGCCGAGGACGACGAGCACCATTCTGCCCGCCGCCCCGGTCATGGCGAAGATCCCGCCCGATCGGACAGCAGGCGCCCCTGGTACTCGCCGGTCAGGATACGCAGGAAGGTCGCGATCAGCCCGATTTCCTGCTCGCTCAGCAGCCGGCCAAGCTGGCTTCTCGCCATCTCCTCGATCGCCTGCTCCAGGGTCTGCGCCCGGCCATCGTGAAAATAGGGAGCCGTTACCGCCACGTTGCGCAGGCTGGGCACCCGGAACACGAACCGATCATCCGGCTGGTCGGTGATGGTGAAGCGGCCGAGGTCGGCCGTGCGGACGGGACCCTGCGCGAACGGGTCGCTGAAGATGCCGAACCGCTGGAACAGATTGCCGCCCACGTTGACACCTTGGTGGCACGACGCGCAGCCATAGTCCTTGAACAGCTGATAGCCGCGCGCCTCCTCTTCCGTGATCGCGGCGCGCTCTCCGCGCAAATACCTGTCGAAGCGCGCATCGGGCGTGATCAGCGAGCGCTGAAAGGTCGCAAGGGCATTCAGGACCTGGGCCGGCGCAGGGTCGCTGCCATAGGCCACGGCGAAGGCGTCGCGGTAAGCCTGGTCAGCGCGCAGCTTGGCCAACAGCTCCTCCCAGGTCATATCCATGAGATCCTGGTTGAGCAGCACCGCCTCGTTTTGCTCTTCCAGGCTGCGGAAGTTACCGCGCCAGTTGAGGCGGAAGTTAAGCGCGACGTTGAAGACGGTCGGCGCGTTGAAGTCGAGAGGCGCGCCGTCCGCGCCCTGGGAGCGCGCCCGGTTGTCGTCGCCGCCGTCCGCCAGCACGTGGCATGAGGCGCAGGCCAGCACGTCGCCCCGCGAGAGACGCACGTCGTGGAACAGCATCTCGCCGAGACGCACCTTGTCGGGGTCGAAGGCGGCGGCGCGCGGAACGGGCGTGATCGGCTCTCCGGCGAGCCCCATCGCGGCGGATTCATTAGCGTCGGCAGTCACCCGCGAATCGAGCCCGACGGACAATGCGAGCAGCGCGCAGGCGGCGGCCACCGTTCGTCGCCGGACCGAGGCATTCCCGGGCCGGCGTAGGGACCTGGATTGGCGCAACCGCTTCAACCTGCCTCCGGCAAATTGACCCCGAGGGCGCTTCGTGCGGGCACGTTTCGCTGCTGACGGGAACATTCCGCGTCCGCTAAGGTTGGACCGGGTGGGACTTCGATCAAGCGCATGGTTCGTTCGGAGAATCCCGATGGCCGAGCAGCACATCATCGTGGTCGATGACGACGCCACGATGCGCCAGCTGATCGCCGACTACCTGACCGAGCATGGCTTTCGGGGCAGTGCCGTCGCGGGCGGGCAAGGCATGGCCCGCATCCTCGACGAGCAGCTCGTCGATCTGGTCGTCCTGGATCTCAAGCTCGCCGAGGAGGACGGCCTGCAGCTGGTCAACGAGCTGAGAACGCGCTCCAGCCTGCCGATCATCGTGATCACCGGCCACTGGCGCGACGATGTCGACCGGATCGTCGGCCTCGAACTCGGCGCCGACGACTATCTGACCAAACCGTTCAACCTGCGCGAGCTGCTCGCCAGGGTGCGAGCCGTGCTGCGGCGGGCCGAGGCGAGCCGCGCGGCACCGCCCGCCGGCAGCGAGCGGACCAGGTATCGCTTTGCCGAGTGGGAGCTGGACCTGCGGACGCGGCGCCTGATCTCGCCGCTGGGAACTCCGGTCGGACTTACCCTGGGCGAGTTCAGCCTGCTCACCGCATTCCTCAGATCGCCGCAGCAGGTGCTGAGCCGCGAGCAGCTGCTGACCGCCACTCGACTGCATGACGAGGAGGTGTACGACCGCAGCATCGACGTCCAGATCCTGCGCCTGCGCCGCAAGCTGGAGATCGACTCCAGCGCGCCCGAGCTGATCCGGACGGAGCGCGGGGTGGGCTATCTGTTTGCGGCGCCGGTGCAAGCGCTCTGAGGACGCGCGGGGCAGGGCGGTGCACCGCGTCGCCAAGGCCATGGGGGCGGTCGACGACGCAGTGCCCCTGAGAGACGGAATCCCCGATCCGCCTGTAGTTAAGCACGCCAGTTGATCGATCGGGTCAACGATACTGGATCGGCCTGCACCTGAGGCCGAGCCCCGTGATCGAGCGGTCGGCGCGGTGGATGATCAGCGAGGTGGCGGCCTGGTCCGCCGGGCAGAACACCGCTGCGTTCCAGGTCCCGCAGTTGGTATGGTCCTCCATCACCGCGGTGGTCAGCTCCTCCACCTCCGGCTTGGTGAGCCACGCCTTCGCCGCGTACAGCTTGATCCCCTTCATCCGCTCGTGGTTGCCCGTCTTGCTGGAGCAGACCGCGATCCCGCGCACGAAATAGCGCGGATTGTCCCAGAAGCCGACCTCCTTGCGATTGCCGGGATTGCCGGCGCAATGATTGAAGTCGCCGTTGATGTAGGCCTCCGAGCCTTCGGTCAACGTGCGCAGGTGGGTGCCGAGATGGCAGGGCTGATCGCCATCCTCGTACCAGGTGATTCCGATGAGGCCCCCCATTCCGCCCTCGAACATGCCCACCTCGCCGGTGGTCGAGACCGTTCCGGCCCAACCGGAATACGAAGTGCTCGTCAGTTGGTCGCCGACAAAGAACGGATCCTCGTCCGCCCGCGCGCTGCCTGCGAGTAAAGCCGCACCGATCGACACCGCCAGAACAATCCGCCGCCTTGACCCGCTCGACTCTGACATCCTTCCCTCTCCTGTTGCGAGATCGGCGGTCGATCTCGATTGGCGGAGCCGAACCTCCGATCGTGACAGCAACAGACCTTGCACCCTGGACCCGATGTTTTGCCTGTGAGGCACTTCACATAAACGCGGAGGCCTTAGGGCGCATCCGGCGCCTGCCTGCCTCGTACCACCTCCCTGACACGGAAATCTGGTCCGGTCCTCGGGACCTGCGCCACTCGGGATGGCCGGATTGCCCCGCCCGCCCGGACACTTCGATCTATTGCGGCCTGTAGGTCGCAGAACGGACCCACCGTGGGCCGCTGTCGATAGGCGGGGCGCGAACCAAAGCGGTCATGCTGGAGGATGAGGAAGTCACGAACGGATTGGTAGTCTCCAGGCTCCTGGTCTGGTAGCGTCGGCGTTGTGAGTTTCATTGCCTTGCGGGGGGCGCGTGGACATTCGCGCTTGGCTGCGGGATTTGGGGATGGAGCGCTACGAGGAGGCGTTCCGGGAGAACGACATTGATGCCAAAGTTCTGCCCAAGCTGACTGCTGACGATCTGAAAGATATTGGCGTCACCACCGTCGGGCAGCGGCGCAAGCTCCTCGAAGCGATTGCCGCCCTGACTGAGGCTGCTGAAGCGCCACGGGCGGAACCGAGCGTCTCAGCCGGAACCACACCCAGCGCGACGCGCGCCGCCGAGCGGCGGCAGCTGACGGTGCTGTTCGTGGATCTGGTCGGCTCGACGGCGCTCGCGGCGCGGCTCGACCCCGAGGACATGGCGGCGGTGATCCGCGCATATCAGGAATCCTGCGCCGGGATAGTCGAGCGCTGGGGCGGCCACGTCGCGAAATACATGGGCGACGGCGTGCTCGCCTATTTCGGCTGGCCGGTCGCGCACGAGGACGAGGCGGAGCGCGCGGTCCGAGCGGGACTGGCGCTGGCTCAGCGCATCGCGCAGCTCGACACGCCCGCGGCGGCGCCGCTTGCCGCCCGCATCGGCATCGCGACCGGTCTGGTCATGGTCGGCGAGCTGATCGGCGCGGGCGCGGCGCAGGAGCAGACGGTGGTCGGCGAGACGCCGAACCTCGCGGCGCGCCTGCAGGCGCTCGCGGCGCCTGGCTCGGTGGTGATCAGCCAGGCGACGCGCCGGCTCGTGGGTGGGCTGTTCGAGCTGACCGACCTCGGGCCCCGACGGCTGAAAGGGTTCGCCGAACCGCTCGCCGCCTGGCGGGTCGCGGGCGAGGGTCATGCCGAAGGGCGGTTCGAGGCGCGCCAGACCGCAGGCCTGACGCCGCTGGTCGGCCGCGACGAGGAGATCGCGCTGCTGCTGCGCCGCTGGCAGCAGGCCAACGACGGCGAGGGGAACGTCGTCCTGCTGTCGGGCGAGCCCGGGATCGGCAAGTCGCGTCTGGTGCGCGAGGTGTGCGCCCGGCTCGAGGGCGAACCGCACATCCGGCTGCTCTACCAATGCTCGCCGCACCACACGACCAGCCCCTTGCATCCGCTGATCGAACAGCTGGAGCGCGCCGCCGCTTTCGCGCGCGACGACTCGCCCGCGGCGCGGCTCGACAAGCTCGAGGCGCTGCTGGCGCGCGGCACCGACAAGCTCGACCAAGCCGTGCCGCTGATCGCGTCCCTGCTCGGCGTGCCAACGGACGGCCGCTACCCGGCGCTCGAGCTGACCCCGCAGCGCCAGAAGCAGCTGACGCTCGCGGCGCTGCTCGAGCAGCTCGCAGGCCTGGCGGCGGCGCAGCCGGTGCTGCTCGCGTATGAGGACCTGCACTGGAGCGACCCGACCACGCAGGAGCTGCTCGGCCTGACCATCGAGCGGCTCCAGCGCCTGCCGGTGCTCTTGCTGATCACCTTTCGGCCCGAGTTCCAGCCGCCCTGGCCCGCGCAGCCGCAGGTCAGCGCGCTCGCGCTGTCCCGGCTCGGCCGGCGCGAGGGCGCCGCGCTGGTCGAGCGGGTGGTCAGGGACAAGCCGCTGCCGGCCGAGGTCGCGGCGCAGATCGTGGCCAAGACCGACGGCGTGCCGCTGTTCGTCGAGGAGCTGACCAAGACGGTGCTCGAATCGGGCCTGCTCAGGGACGCGGGCGACCGCTGGGAGCTGGCCGGGCCGCTGCCGCCGGTCGCGATCCCCGCGACTCTGCACGACTCGCTCATGGCCCGCCTCGATCGCCTCGCACCCGTGAAAGAGATCGCGCAGATCGGCGCCGCGCTCGGGCGCGAGTTTTCTCATGGGCTGCTTGCCGCGGTCGCCGACCGGCCGGGGCCGCAACTTGATGCCGCCCTGGACGAGCTGGTCAATTCCGAACTCGTGTTCCGCCGGGGCACCCCGCCCGACGCCAGCTACACCTTCAAGCACGCCCTGGTCCAGGACGCGGCCTACCAGTCGTTGCTGAGGTCGAAGCGTCAGCAGCTGCACGCCCGGATTGCAGAGGCGCTCGAAGGGCAGTTTCCTGACACGGCCGAAACGCGGCCGGAGCTGCTGGCCCAGCACTTCACGGACGCGGGCCTGGCGGCGCGGGCGATCCCCTATTGGCGCCGCGCCGGCGAGCTGGCCGCAGCGCGTTCGGCGAACGTGGAAGCGATCGCTCACCTCAGCAAGGGGCTCGAGC
>JBKPNX010000078.1:0-9729 GCA_046732855.1 Pseudomonadota bacterium | reverse complement strand
CGCTCGATGAACGCGCAGCAGACCCGGCGCCCGTACAGATCGAGCTTGCGGTCGAACACATGGATCTCGAGGACGCGCGCGCCGCCGCCGAAGGTCGGGCGCACCCCCACGCTCGCCACCGCATCGTGCCAGACCGCCTCGTCCGGATCCGCCGCCGCGCGCACCGCATAGACGCCGTCGGCCGGCCACAGGCCCCGCCTGCCCGGGCGCACGTTCGCGGTCGGGTAGCCGAGCTCGCGGCCGCGGCGGTCGCCCTCGACCACGCGACCCTCGACCAGGAACGGGTGGCCGAGCAGATCGCGCGCGAGCGCGACGTCGCCCCTGATGATGGCCGCGCGAATGCGGCTCGAGGAGCAGACTTCGCCGCGCCAGGCCACCGGCTCGATCAGCGTCGCGCCGAAGCCGTACTCGCGACCGAGCGTGGCCAGAAGGTCGGCATCGCCCGCGCGCCGGTGCCCGAATCGGAAGTCGAAGCCGACCACCACGTGGCGCACGCCGAGCCCGCCCGCCAGCACGTCGTGCACGAACTGCTCGGGCGACTTGTTCATGAGATGCTGGTTGAAGGCGAGCGCGAACAGCTCGCGCACCCCGAGTTGTCGCAGGATGCGCACCTTGGTCCGGAACGGGGTGAGGCGGGGCGGCGCCTGGTCGGGCGCGAGCACCTCGCGCGGATGCGGCTCGAAGGTGATCACACCGAGCGGCGCCCCTAGTTCTTCCGCCCGCTCCCGCGCCGTCGCGATCAGGGCGCGGTGGCCGCGGTGGACGCCGTCGAAGTTGCCGATCGCCACCACCCCGTGCAGGGCGGATTGCGGCAGGCTCCAGTAGCCGCGGTGAATCTGCATGGCCGGGTTATGCCTGCGCGCCGGCGCAACTGTAAAGGCCCCTGCCGCAGGGCTTTCGACCACAGGCCCCGGTGTGGTAGCCTGCGCACGATCTCAAGCACCCAACATCATGGCGAGCCGGATCGAGGATCTTTACGACGAGGACTTTTACGTCTGGACCCAGCGCCAGGCGGCGGCGCTGCGCCGTCTCGCCGCAACCCGCCCAAACGTCGACCTCGATTTTCCGCACCTGATCGAGGAGGTGGAAGATTGGGGCATGACCGTGGATTGCATCCCGCTGGGCCGACGCCCAAGTCGGCCTCTGCTCGATCAGGTGCTCGAAGTCGAGGTCCACGGTCGGCCTAGGGCTGGCGAGGCGACGAAGTGTCGTCGCCTGATCGCGGGTCCAGGCGTAGAGGTCGCTCTCGTGGAGCCGTTCGGGTCGGGTCGCCACCCGGAGGATCCCCTAGACCTGGTCGGTCAGGCCATGGCGGTTGGCCGGCCACCATTCGTCGGCGAGGAGGTCGGCAAAATCGTAGGGGCAGGCGGGCGGCAACTCTCGGGCGGCGTCAGCCGCGCCGTGGTCGAGCAGCGCCAGTTCGGCTTTGCGGCGCGCGCGTCGATAGCGGTCCGGCAGGCCTGGTTCGACCTCGCGCTGGATAGTCGCGCTCATGCGCCGCTCGATTTCACCGCGCGCGTCGATCACGGAAATCATCCACTGGCGCCGCGGGTCAGTGCTCGGCGAATATTCCAGCTTGAGCAGATGCTCGATGATGCGCTCGAGCTGGCTCTCCACCGCCCACTGCTGCTCGCTGCCCAAGTCTTCGATTTCCTCGGCGAGGTGGAGGAGGTCGAGCGGGCCATTCCAGCGTCGATCGGCGAGACGCCGCAGTGCCGCCGCCTGATCGCGCGTCCAGGCGTAGAAATCCCTATCGTACAGCTGCGCCGCCCGAGTGGCCATCGCCGCGCTCCAGTCCGCTCGCGCGAGCCTAGCATCGGAGCCGCGCCCCGTCACGCCGCGCGAGGAACCAGTTTGATATGACTGAGGTGGCCTACTTGGCGCCGTTTGGCCGCAGCGGGACCATGAGCACGGCCTCGCCGTCCATGACCTTCTTGTCGCCGACCATGCATACCGTGGTCATGCGCACGCGGCGCTTCTCTTCGACCAGCTCGGCGACCTGAGCGCGGGCGATCACCGTGTCGCCGATCCGCACCGGTGCGAGAAAGCGGATGCTCTGGCTGACGTAGACCGCCCCCGGGCCGGGCAGCCGCGTGCCGAGCACGGTCGAGACCAGGCTCGCGGTCAGCATGCCGTGGGCGATGCGGCTCTCGAAGATGGTGCGGCTGGCGAACTCCTCGTCCAGGTGGAGCGGGTTGGTGTCGCCGGAGACTCCCGCGAACATCAGCAGATCGGCCTCGGTGACCGTCTTGCTGAAGACGGCGCTCATGCCGGGCGCCAGGTCCTCGAAGTAGTGCCCGTGCCGGTCGTCCATCGCGATACCCCTCCAGGGTCCCCGCCACTTCTTGTGCGCCGCACAATATAGACGAAACCGGCGAAGAAAATCAAGGTTCCGCCGATATGGCGACGCAACATCGAACGTGTTGATCGAGCATACGAGCTTTTGCTTGCGCGACCATTAAAGCGGCATTTGGCGGGGCTCCGGGGCTTGTCTTGCCCGCGCTCTCGCGGCACAAAGCGCCTGCACCAACGACATGAGGCCGGGCCATGGATGCGCTCGAGGCAGTTCTGACGCGGCAGTCGGTCCCGCCGGCGTTTCTCGGCGAGCCGGGGCCGGACGAGACGGCGCTGGAGCGCATCCTCGCCGCGGGCAGCAGCGCGCCCGACCACGGCAAGCTGCGGCCCTGGCGCTTCATCGTGATCAGGGGGCCGGCGCGCGCGCGTCTAGGCGAGGTGTTCGCCGCCGCGCTGCTGCGGCGCCAGCCGGACGCCCCCGCGGCCGCGCTCGAGCAGGAGCGCGCCCGGCCACTCCGCGCCCCGCTCCTGATCGCGGTGGCCGCGACTATCGATGCGCAGCATCCCAAGATTCCGGAGATCGAGCAGATCCTGTCGACCGCCGCCGCGGCGCAGAACATTCTGATCGCGGCGCATGCCCAGGGCTTTGGCGCAAAATGGCTGACCGGCGCCAATGCCTATGACGAGCACGTCAAGGGCTCGCTCGGCCTCGCCCCGAGCGATCGTCTGCTCGGCATCATCCATCTCGGCAGCGTGCAAGGCTCACCGCCCGTCGTGCCGCACGCCGATCCGGGCGCGCACACGGTGGAGTGGCAGGGCTGAGCGATTTCGAGGGAGCAACGCAATGCAGGACCACGTCTACAAGATGATCGAACTGGCGGGCTCGTCCGAGACCAGCATCGAAGATGCCATCCAGAACGCGATCACCCGAGCTGCCAAGACGTTGCACGACCTGCGCTGGTTTCAGGTGGTCGAGGCTCGGGGCCACATCGAGGGCGGCCGCGTCGTCCACTATCAGGTCGTGATCAAGGTGGGCTTCACCATCGAAGAATAACCGCTGTCCACGCAGGGGACGGGGCGTGCGCCCTGGCCTCATCTCCCAAGCGCACATCGCACGTCCGCCGGCCATTGACGGGCGGGGGTGTCGTTCTTCTATGCTGAACTTCGAGCGTCAGCCAGTTTTGGCCCTGCGAAGGATGTCGCCCCGGCCCGTCATCATCGACTGCGACCCCGGTCATGACGATGCGCTCGCCATCCTGCTGGCGCTCGGCTCGCCGGACGAGCTGGACGTGCTCGCGATCACCGTGGTCGCGGGCAACGTGCCGCTGGCGCTGACCGAGAAGAACGCGCGCAAGGTCTGCGAACTCGTCGGACGGACCGATCTGCCGGTTCATGCCGGCTGCGCGCGGCCGCTGCTACGCGAGCTGGTCACCGCCGAGTACGTGCACGGCAAGACCGGCCTGAACGGCCCCGCGCTGCCCGAACCCAATACGCCGCTCGCGCGCGGCCACGCGGTCGACGCGATCGTCGCCGCGGTCCGCGCTCACCCGCCGGGCACGGTCACGCTCTGCCCGACCGGCCCGCTCACCAACATCGCTACGGCCCTGCAAAGGGCGCCCGACCTGGCGCCGCGCATCAGGGAGATCGTGCTGATGGGCGGCGCGATCGGCGAGGGCAACATCACGCCGGCCGCCGAGTTCAACATCCATGTCGATCCGGATGCGGCGAAGGTGGTGTTCGAAGCAGGCGTGCCGCTGGTCATGCACGGGCTCGATGTCACCCACCAGGCGCTGGTCACGCCGGACCGCCTGGAAGCGATCCGCGGGATCGGCACACCCCTCAGTCGCACAGTGGTCGAGCTGCTCGAGTTCTACAACCTATATGACCAGACCCGGCGCGGGCGGGTGGGTGCGCCGCTGCACGATCCCTGCGCGATCGCCTATCTGCTGAACCCTGGCTTGTTCAACGGCCGCCGCTGCCACGTGGCGATCGAGACCAAGGGCGAGCACACGTTGGGTCGCACCGTGGTCGACTGGTCACGGCGCACGCGCCACGCGCCGAATGCCCTGGTGATCGATCAGATCGATGCCGATGGCTTCTTCGCGCTGCTGACCGAACGTGTCGGACGCCTGCCACTGCTCGCGCAGAGCGCGACGCCTGCAACCCTGGCCCGATGAGCCCTCGCACGCCGGCTCCGGCGGGAGCTTGCGGGCATCACGCAGGTGTGCGCTGCCGGCGCCGCCCCCGCGCCGATGCCGGCTTGACTTGCAGCGGCGCGTCGTCGTTGGATCATGGCCGCTTGCGCACCCGCCGGCGACAATGGCGCCGTTCCGACGGACGCAGGGAAGGCTGGCCGCCGCATGGCGGCAAGCGGCTGGAGGCGACCGGGAGGACTGACAGATGCGCAGACTGGCCACTGGCCTGATGGCCGCGGCGGTGCTCGCCATGCTCGCGACGGGCGTGCACGCCCAGGACAAGCGCAAGGTCAAGATCGGCACCGAGGGCGCCTATCCGCCGTTCAATTCGATCGACCCCAACGGCAAGCTGGTGGGCTTCGACATCGACATCGCGAATGCGCTGTGCGCGGCGGCCAACTTCGAGTGCGAGTTCGTCGTGCAGGACTGGGACGGCATCATTCCGGGCCTGATCGCCAAGAAATACGACGCGATCGTCGCCTCGATGTCGATCACCGACCAGCGCAAGCAGGTGGTCGATTTCACCAACAAGTACTATCTGACGCCGGGCAAATTCATTGCGGCGAAGGGCAGCAACTTCGACTTCTCGCCCGAAGGTCTGGCCGGCAAGTCGATCGGCGTGCAGCGCGCGACCACCCATGAGAACTTCGCGCGCGCGAAGTTCCCCAAGTCGGACATCCGCCCCTACGCGACGCAGGACGAGGCCAACGCCGATCTGGCCTCAGGCCGCCTCGACCTGGTCATGGCCGATTCGGTCGCGCTGCTCGAAGGATTTCTCAAGACCGACGCCGGGAAGGACTTCGAGTTCGTCGGCCCCGACTATTACGACCCGAAGTACCACGGCGAGGGTGCTGGGATCGCGATCCGCAAGGGCGAGGACGATCTGCGCCTGGCTTTAGATAGGGCGATCGACGAAATCCGGGCCGACGGTACCTACCAGGCGATCAACGACAAGTACTTCGACTTCGACGTCTACGGGCCGACGTCTTAGAGGAAAGGCAACATGGACCGATTCACCGGCGGTTGCCTGTGCGGCAACGTCCGAATTGAGGCGTCGGGGCGGCCATACCGGGTCGGCCTTTGTCACTGTCTCGACTGCCGCAAGCATCATGGGGCCCTTTTTCACGCTTCCGCGGTGTTCCCTCAGGATGCGGTGACGATCGATGGCGAAACACGCGACTACGCCGGGCGGTTTTTCTGTCCCCGCTGCGGCTCGCCCGTTTTCGGACGCAGCGCAGACGAAGTCGAAGTGAACCTAGGATCGCTGGATGCCCCTGACCAACTGAGGCCAACCTACGAACTTTGGACCGTCCGTCGCGAGTCCTGGTTGCCGCCGTTTCCGCTCACGAGACGATACGACCGCGATCGTGACGCCTCGAGTCGCTTTGAGGAGTAGGTCGCACGAACGGTGCGAAGACGCCGTACGAGGTGACGAGAGGGACTTGACTGAGGCGTGGACCAGCCTGCCCGGCCGTCGGTCGCGCCGCTTGCGCTCGCCTTTGACTACCGGAGCCTGAGGCAACCGTCGGGCGCAGATTGCCGCTTGACTGTCACGCCACGTGGTCGTTGGATCGAGTGGTAATCACAGGGCAATGGGAGGACAACCTCGCCTGTTCCGGCCGTGAGACGGCTACCCGCTCCCGGATCGACCAGCGAGGTTGGGCACTCCGCAGGACAACGAAGATGAGGAAGTTGGCCACGGTTGTGATGGCGGCGGCGGCGCTGGCCATGCTCGCAGGCGCCGCGCACGCCCAGGACAAACGCAAGGTCAAGATCGGCACCGAAGGCGCCTATCCGCCGTTCAATTCGATCGCCAAGGACGGTCAGCTCGTCGGCTTCGACATCGATATCGCCAAAGCCCTGTGCGCGGCGGCGAATTTCGAGTGCGAGTTCGTCGTGCAGGACTGGGATGGCATCATCCCGGGTCTGATCGCCAAGAAATACGACGCGATCGTCGCGTCCATGTCGATCACCGATCAGCGCAAAGAGGTCGTCGACTTTACCGACAAGTACTATGCGACGCCGGCCAAGTTCGTCGCGGCCAAGGGCGCCGGTTTCGACATTTCGCCCGAGGGTCTCGCCGGTATGGCGGTCGGCGTGCAGCGGGCGACGGTGTCCGAAAATTTTGTGCGCGGCGAGTTTCCCGAGGTTGACGTGCGCGCCTATGCCACGCAGGACGAAGCCAATGCCGACCTGGTGTCCGGCCGGCTTGATCTGGTCGCGGCCGATGCGGTGGTCCTGCTGGAGGGGTTCCTCAACACCGATGCCGGCAAGGACTTCGAGTTCGTCGGGCCTGACTATTTTGATCCGAAGTACTTCGGCGAGGGCATCGGCATCGCGATCCGCAAGGGCGAGGACGATCTGCGTACTGCGTTCAACCAAGGGATCGACAAGATCCGCGCCGACGGCACCTATAAGGCGATCAATGAGAAGTACTTCGCCTTCGACGTCTACGGGCCGATTTCGTAACGTACCGCCGGTGCGCTGAGCGGGTCCTGAGCGGGGCCGATCGGGTGGTGGATTTTCACGGCTACAGCTGGGTCTTCTGGGAAGGGACGAAGATTACCCTGCTGGTCGGCCTCTCGGCGGTGCCGATCGCGCTCGCTCTGGGGCTGCTCGGCGCCTGGGGCAAGCTGTCCGGCAACGCGCTCGCCAGGAGCATCGCGGGCGCCTACACGACGGTTGTGCGCGGCGTGCCCGAGCTCGTGCTGATCCTCCTGGTCTACTATGGCTTCACGGTTCTGCTGCAGCGTTTGCTCAGCCTGGCGACCGGCGGCGACGTGGTGGTCGACATCGACCCGTTCACCGCCGGGACGCTGACGCTCGGCGTGATCTACGGCGCATTCACGACCGAGGTGTTCCGCGGTGCGTTCCAGGCGCTCGATCGCGGCCAGATCGAGGCGGCGTATGCGGCGGGGATGAGCCGGACATTGGCGTTCCGCCGCATCATGCTGCCCCAGGTCTGGCGCTTCGCCATCCCCGGCCTCGGCAACGTCTGGCAGGTGCTGATCAAGGCGACCGCGCTGATGTCGGTGGTGCAGCTGCCGGAGCTGATGCGCATGACCGACGTCGCCGCGCGCGCGGTGCGCATGCCGTTCACCTTCTATTTCGGCGCCTCGATCATCTACCTGCTGATCACCATCGCTTCGCTGTTCGCGCTGCACCGGGCGGAAGCCTGGGCGAACCGCGGCATCCGGCGGGCGTGACCAGTGGACTTCGCGGTCGTCGTCGACAACCTGCCGCGCTTCGCCAGCGGCGCCTGGGTGACGATCCAGCTGACCGTGCTGTCCGTGCTGATCGGCCTCGTGCTCGCCGTGCCGGTGGCGCTCGCCCGGCTGTCGCCCAACCCGCTGCTGTCCTGGCCGGCCTTCGCCTACATGTTCTACTTCCGGGGCACGCCGCTCCTGGTTCAGATCTTCCTGATCTACTACGGCAGCGGCCAGTTCGTGAGCGAGCTGCGCGCGCTCGGCCTGTGGCAGTTGTTCCGCGAGCCTTACTTCTGCGCGGTCCTGACGCTCACCCTCAACACCGCGGCCTACACTGGGGAGATCCTGCGCGGCGCGATCCGGGCGGTGCCGTTCGGCGAGGTCGAGGCCGGGCGCGCGTTCGCCATGTCGTACGGGCTGATGCTGCGGCGGATCATCCTGCCCAAGGCCTTCCGCATCGCCCTGCCTGCCTATACCAACGAGGTCATCTTTCTGTTCCAGGCGACCTCGCTCGTATCGATCATCACGATCATGGACCTGACCGGGGTCGGGCGGGTGCTGATCGCCCAGACCTTCCGGACCTTCGAGATCTGGATCTTCGTCGGCCTGTGCTATCTGGTGATGTCCTACGGGATCCTCTACGCGTTCAAACGCCTGGAGTACCGGCTGTCAGGTCATCTGCGGGCGCGGGTGCCCGCAGCGCCGGGTGCCCCGGCCGAAGAAGCGCTCGCGGTGCGCTGAACCCCGCCGCGCGCAGCGGACGATGAGAGCTCGGCTTGGGCAGCGGAGTCCTGTCTGCTCTCTGCGACGGGCGGGTAGGGCGCGGCGCCGGCCGCTCGCGCACCACTCACCCTGACTTGCCGGGTCAAGCCGGTAGCGGTCTCAACCCCAGAATTTCTCGTGCTTCGGCCGGGGTCGCGACGCTGCGGCCGAGCAGCTCGACGAGGGTCACGGCGCGCTCGACCAGCGCAGCGTTTGAGGGCGCGAGCACGCCCCTGCTGAGATAGAGGTTGTCCTCCAGGCCGACCCGGACGTGGCCGCCGAGAATGCACGCCTGGGCGACGATCGGGAATTCCATGCGCCCGATGCCCATCGCCGCCCAGACCGCATCGGCGGGCAGGAGCGATCTGGCGTAGAGCAGGGTCTCCGGCGTCGCGGGAAAGCCGTTCTTGATCCCGAGCACCACCTGAAACAATGGCGGACGCGGCAGCACGCCGCTCTCGAGCAGCTGATCGGCCAGCTGCATGTCGCCGGAATCGAACACCTCGAGCTCCGGCTTGACGCCTGCCTCGCGGATCGCGCCGGCCATGATGGTGACGTTGCGCGGCGTGTTGATCACCACGGCGCTGCCGAACCACATGGTGTTGAGGTCGAGCGAGCAGATCTCCGGCCGGAGCGCGACCACGTGCTCGACCCGTCGCTCCGGCCGCACCAGCGTGGTGCCGGGCGCCGCCACCTTGGGGTCGTCGTCGCTTGGCATGAACCGCCCGCCCGCGCCGGTGGTCAGATTGATCACTAGGTCGGTGCCGCTGGCGCGGATCCGCTCGACCACCTCGCGATAGAGCTCGAGCGCCATCGACGGCGCCCCGGTCGCGGGATCGCGCACGTGAATGTGGGCGATCGCCGCGCCGGCCTTGGCCGCATCGATCGCGGCGTTCGCGATCTGCTCGGGCGTGATCGGGAGGGCAGGGTGCTGCTCGGGCCTGGTGAGACTGCCGGTCACCGCGCAGGTGATGATCGTCTTGTCGGCCATCCGCTCGCCCTCCCTGGTTGCGCGCCGGTCAGCATGACGGCTCCGCCCGAGTTTGCAAGACGGTGTGGCGGCCGCGCGATGGGTGGCGCGGTCAGGATCCTGCCCGTTTACAGCCCATTCGCCACCGGGCGAGGCGGCTGCGGCCGCGTACCCCCGGCTCCGGCCCCGCGACGGCGGAGATGCGCCCGGATGTCGGCGAGCGTGGTCGGGCGAAAGTCCCAGCAGTCCACGCCGACGTCGATCTGACGAGAGAGCGGCGCAAGGCGGCCGTGGCTGTGGC
>JBKPNX010000077.1:0-4459 GCA_046732855.1 Pseudomonadota bacterium | reverse complement strand
GAAATGAAGTCGCCCTCGTTAGTACGAGTCGCGTGGGTCACGTTTTTCCTCATTCTAACGGTGCTGCCGATCGTGCTGCTGGCCAAACGGCTGGCAAAGCTCCTCGACCATGGGATCGCCGTGCTCGGCGCTCCGGTCGCGCTCGGCGGCGTGCTGATTGCCCTGATCGTGTTCACGCCCGAGGGCCTGAGCGCGCTGCGTGCTGCGCTCGACAACCAGCTCCAGCGCGCGGTCAATCTCTGTCTCGGCGGCGCATTGTCCACGATCGGCCTCACGGTCCCGGCCGTGCTGGGCATCGGCCTGATCACCGAGCAGCCGGTCGTCCTGGGCCTCGCTCCGGCCGCAGTGACGCTGCTCGCGCTCACGCTCGTGCTCAGCACGCTCACCTTCAGCGGCGCGCGCACCACCGTGCTCCAGGGCGCAGTCCATCTGGTGCTGTTCTTCGTTTACGTCGTGCTGATCTTCAGCCCGTGACTGGCCCAGCCGCCGACGGGGTCGGGCTCGGGCGGCGGGCGGGAGAGAGGCGTTACGTGATCCCAGCCCGCTGAACGCATCTGCTGCTCTGCTCAGGCAATCAGCCCGTAGCCGCCGTCCGGCGGGGTGACGGCAAGGGGCGGCGGCGTGCCGGCAAAGTAAGTCAGCCCAGAAAGCGCCAGTGCGCTCAAGCATTATCCGCCGCGACGATGACACGCCGCGAGTACGGCTTGGTGTAGAGCTCGGCGATCAGGTCGGCGCGGCGGGCAAGCACGGCGTGCTGATTGATCGAGCCCTTGTCGGTGACCTCGTTGGCGTCGAGCGAGAGCGGCTCCCCAAGCAGGAGCGCGCGCGCCACCCGGTTCGAGCTGCCGGTCGATCGCCGGGCGAGGTCGTCGAGATGCTCCTGCAGGCGGCGGCGCAGCGATGCCGAGCGCAGCGCGCGCTCGTCGGAGCCGGCCGCATCGCCGCACACGCGCCGACACGCCTCGAGATCGGGCACGAGCAGGACCGTGACCTCGTCCCGGTCGTGGCCGGCGATCACCGCGTCGCGCAGCAGCGGCGCGAAGTGCGCGATGACGGTCCGGCGCAGTTCGCCAACCTGGACCCGGGTCCCGGTCGAGAGCTTGAAGTCCTCAGCGAGCCGCCCCTCGAACGCGAAGCCTTTCGCCGGCGCCGCGGGATCGACGAAGCAGAGCGCGTCACCGAGCCGGTAGAAGCCTTCCTCGTCGAACGCCTCGGCGTTCAGCTCCGGCTGGCGCCAGTAGCCGGGGGTGACGTTCGGGCCTTTGAGGCGGACGTCGAAGCGCCGTCGATCCAAGGGCACGAGCTTCAGCTCGATGCCCGGCGCGGGCAGGCCGACCTCGCCCGCCCGGCTCACCTCCTTGCCGGGCATGAACGCGAACGGCGCCGTCTCGGTCGCGCCGAGCCCGGTCAGCATGAGGATGCGCTCGCCGGTCGTCTCGAGCGCAAGACGCTGCAAGGCCTGCTAGACGTGCTGCGCGAGATGGGCGCCGGCGTAGAACATCAGCTTCAGACGGCTGAAGAAATGCCTGCGCAATCCCGCGTCGTTCTCGAGAGACGGCAGGAGCGCCTCGAAGCCCTTGGGCACATTGACATAGAAGGTGGGCGCGATCTCGCGCAGATTGCGCACGGTCTCGCCGATCTCGGCCGCGGTCGGCCTGCCGTCGTCGATGTACAGCGACCCGCCGTGGTACAGCGCCAGGCCGATGTTGTGGTTGCCGCCGGCGGTGTGGTGCCAGGGCAGCCAGTCGACCATGACCGGCGGCTCGTCCTCAAGGAACGCGAGCATCGTCGCGATCATCGCCTGATTGCTGCACAGCATGCGCTCGGTGTTGATCACCGCCTTGGGCCGGCCGGTGGAGCCGGACGTGAACAGGAACTTCGCGATGGTCTCGGGCGCGACCTGGGCCGCGGCGGCGTCGACCGCCCGCGTAGGCGCGGTTGCGAGCAGATCGGCGAAGAACGCCGCGGCGCGCCCCGCCGGAGGCTCGGCCATCACCGCGACCTCGGTGGTGGCCGGCACGGCGGCCTCGATTGCGGCCCGATAGGCGCGGCCGGAGGCGGCGAACACCAGGCCGGGCGTCATCAGGTCCACGATCTCGCGCAGCTTGCCGAAGTCCTTGGAGACCAGCGAGTAGGCGGGCGAGATCGGGGCATAGGGCACGCCGACGTGCTGGGCGCCGAGCGCGAGCAGCGCATGCTCGAGGTCGTTGCCCGAGAGGATCGCGAGCGGTCGCTCGGCCGAAAGCCCGCGATCGAGCAGCGCCTGGCCGAGGCGCCGCGCGCCCTCGAGCGTTTGGGCGTAGGTCAGCCGCAGCCACGCCCCATGGGGGCCGCGCTTCGCCAGGAAAGTGCGCTCCGGCGCGCGCTCCGCCCAGTGCTCGAGGCGCTCGGTCAGGCGCGCCGGATAGTCGCCGAGCGGGTGCGGCGAGCGGGCGCGGATCGTGCCGTCGGGGTGATGCTCGATGACCAGATCGAACGGACCGAGACGCACCTCGCGCAAGCGCACGGACCAGCCACCTCCCGTGTCGTCAGCGCTCTGCCTGCTCCGGCGCGCTCCGTGCCAGTGGCCAGCTGTGTCCCGCCCTGGCCGGCTATCGGTTCGCGCGTCGCTCGGCTGCGCCGCGGTCGACGAATCAGGCGGCGCCTTCGAGCGCTCCCTTGGCGGTCCGGCCCGCCGCCCCGGTGTAGCCGTAGAGCGGGTCGAGGGTGGTCTCGACCAGCCGGTCGATCGCGGCCAGCTGCGCGGGATCGAAGTCGTCGCGATAGCCGGCGACCTTGCCGCGGCGCACCTTGTAGGAGTTCGGGTTGCCGCGGTCCTTCGGCACGAGGCGGCCGCCGCTCAGCCAGAACACCCGCTGCTGCTCCATCCGCTTCATGTTGTCGTATGACGCGAATTCGACCGCATCGGCGATCTCCGCCTCGCTGCCCGGCGTGCCGAGAAATGCCAGCACCCCTGCCAGGGTCTCCTGCGGCCGGGCGCGCAGATCCTCGTAGCGCACGACCATGAAGTCTTTGATCCTGCTCGATTCCTTGGCCCACAGGTTCATGAAGTCGATCACCTTCGGCAGGCCGGCATCGGAGATGACGAACTCGAACGGGCCCAGATCGTCGGTCGGGTAAGCGTTGATGTCCTTCTTGTTGGGCTTCATGCGGTACTTCCATTGGAAGTACTGCGACACGGCAACGTCGCGCGGGTCGCGCGCCAGGAACACGACCTTCTTCCCGTAGAAGTCGGCCTTGGAATCGCGATGCCCGGTGTAGTCTTTGACGTAGTTGTCGTGGGTGAACATGATCTTGGGCGCTGCGCCGGTCTGGTAATGCAGATTGTCGAAGCCGATCACGGCGCGCTCGCCCAGGCCGTGCTGCAGCTGATAGACGCGGGACAGCAGCACGCGCAGCCAGGTCCGCCCGCTCTTGCCGAACGAAACCACGACGGCGTCGGCAAGACGCAGCTTGCGCCAGTCCTCGCGGCCGCGCAGCCAGCGCTCGAGCTGCCGCGTCCGCTCCTTGGGCACAAACGGCAGATGGCGCGCGCCGGTGCGCACCAGCTTTTTCCACAGCGTGCGGCTCAGCTGGCGAAGCAGGAACAACGAATAGCGCATGGCCACGCTCGGTCGGTTGGGCGATGGCAGCCTACCTAAGCCGTGGCGCACCCGCCCGCAAGTCCGCGCTACGGGCCGCCGCTCGTGGGGACAGCCGAGCTGGTCGCGACCAGGTTCTCGTGCGGACTTGGTCTCAAGCGTGATGCTTCACCGGGATCAGGGACGGTCCCTTCAGGTCGACCGGAAGAATCTCGAAGAGAACGTGCACCATGGGCGCATCGGTCTCGTTGAGCACGGTGTGCGCGACGTCGCCCGCTTCGAAGAAGAAGTCGCCCGGACCATAGACCACGGTCTTGTCGGGCAGCACGTAGGTCATGCGGCCCGCAGTGACATGTCGGATGCCGGGGCCCACATGGTTGTGCTCGCCGACGTGGCCGCCGGGCGCGAGCGTCAGCTCGGTGACGCGGAGCTTGTACCGACCGTTGATGTCGTCGAGGAAGCCCGCGACGGGGGCCTCGAACTGGATTTTGGCGGTCAGTCCGCTGGTTTCCACCTTCACCGGGCTGCCGCCGGTCTGTCCAGCCGCTCCGGCGGGGCGCGCCGCCGCTGCCAGCAACGGCAGCGTCGCGAGGGCCTGAAGCACATCGCGTCGCCAATGCGCATCGTTCGCCATGACGTCCTCCCCGGGCCACCGCCCGTCAATTTGGCCCTGTCAAGAGGGAGCTTTTGCAAAGAGCCGCGCCAGTACAAAGAATGGACTACTACAGCGCGCGATGCGTGCTACGCTCAAGCCATGCACCTGTACGGCCAGTATTGTCCGGTGGCGCGCGCGGCGGAGATCCTCGCCGATCGCTGGACGGTGCTGATCGTGCGCGAGCTCCTGGCCGAGGTCAGTCACTTCAACGAGCTCGAGCGCG
>JBKPNX010000076.1:0-6288 GCA_046732855.1 Pseudomonadota bacterium | reverse complement strand
GGTCATGTTGAGGATCACCCGACCAATCTTGCGGGCGCGTAACTCCTGTGGCTCGGGCGGGTGGCCGAGAAAGGCATCGACTTTGCCTTCCACGAACAGCTCCATGGCGGTGGCGCTCGTGACCCACTCGATGTCGTTGTGAGGGTCGATCCCAACCTGTGCCGCAATCACTGAAAGGAGCAGGTGTCCGCTCTTGCCGAACTGATAGATGCCGAGTTTCTTGCCCTTTAAATCGCTGATGGCGTGGATCGGCTCGTGCGCAAACAGCTCGAAGCACCCGGGGTGCACACCCGATATCGCTAGGATCGGCTCGCCGGCATCTAGGTGAGAGACGACCCATGCTGCGGTGTCGAAGTCGAAGTCGATATCGCCGCGTGCGACCGCATCGAAGGGTAGGTCCCGGACGTAGCGGACATCGGTAAACCCTTCCGCGCGTAGCAGGTCCTCCGAGATGAATCCGGGCGCGAGGCAAATGTTTGGGTACCAGTTTAGCCGGATCATGGTCGTCTCCGGCGGCCCTTCGTCGGCGCGCGTCGTCCTGCTGCCGAACGCTGCTGCGGCTCCCGCCGCCGACAGGCTGGCCAAAAAATCCCGTCGATTGCGTATGATCTTCATTAGAAGGCTCCTCTTGTAAGTCCTCGCGGACCCGAGCTCATCGCTCACGCCTTCAGCTCGCGCTTGAGCTCGTTGACGAAGCGCCAGTCGGTGCCCTCGGCGAGCAGCGTGTTCGGGCTGTTGCGCAGCATGCCCGCCTCGTGCAGGCGCAGCGCGTAGAAGCGCAAGGAATCCTCGGAGTCGTACTCGTGCCACAGCTCGTAGGGCAGCTCGCGGACGGTCTGGAGCGCGTAGTCGTATTTCGGCGTGAACCCGCCATCCACGAGCCGGCGCGCCGCGTTCTGCGGGTCCGCCTTGCAGTACTCGGCGGCTTTGAACACCGCGCGCAGGAAGCGCTTGGTCGCGACCGGGTGCTCGCGCACCCAGGCGCGATTTGCGTGGGTCATGCAGCAGAAGTACTGCGACCACGGCCGGTCGGCGATCGTGCTCAGGATCACCCGGTCGACGCCGCGCGCGCGCAGCTCCTGCGGTTCGGGCGGAAAGCCGAGGAACGCGTCGGTGTCGCCGGCGACGAACCGCTCCATGGCGTTGCCGTCGGGCGGCGCGACCCATTCGATGTCGCGCTGGGGGTCGAGGCCGACGTAGGTCGCCATGATCGAGAGATACAGATGGCCGCTCGACTTCACCGTCTGGATGCCCACGCGCCGGCCCTTCAGGTCGCTGACGCTGCGGATCGGCGCGCGCGCGAACAGCTCGTAGCAGCCGGCGTGCAGGCCGGCGAGCGCGGTGAGCGGCAGGCCGGCGTCCAGGTGATGGACGACCGTGCCGGCGAAGCTGGTGCCGACGTCGACCTCGCCGGTTGCGATCATCTGTGGCGAGGTGAAGCCGCCGGTCGTCCTGACGTAGCGGATGTCGGTGAAGCCTTCGGTGCGCAGGAACGCCTCGGCCACGTCCATCGGGGCGAAACAGATCGCGGTGTTGAACGACAGGCGGATCGTGGTGGTTTCCGGCGGTCCCTCGTCGGCGAGCGATGGCCGCGCACCGAGCACGCCAGCAGCGCCGGCTGCCGCCAGCCCCGCCAGGAAATCGCGGCGAGTTTGAATGGTCGGCATCAAAGCCTCCCCTGTTCAGTTGTTGGCGTGCCGCTTTGTGCTCACGCCTTCAGCTCGCGCTTGAGCTCGTTGAGAAAGCGCCAGTCGGTGCCCGCGGCGAGGATCTCGTTGGGGGTCGACTTGATCATGTCGACCTCGCGTAGCCGCAGCGCATAGAACCGCATCGAGTCCTCCTGGTCGAACTCGCGCCAGACTTTGTAAGGCACCTCGGTCAGGGTCTGGAGCGCGTAATCGTATTGGTCTGTGACGCCCTCATCGACCAGCTGTCGCGCGACCCGCTCCGGCTCGGCGGCGCAGATATCGGTAGCCTTCAGGATGGCTCGCAGACAGCGCTTGGTCGCGATCGGATGTGCGCGCACGAAGTCCCTGTTGCCGAATACTGTGCAGCAGAAGTACTGCGACCATGGCTTGTCGGTGGCCATGTTGAGGATTGCGTGACCGATCTTGCGGGCGCGTAATTCCTGCGGCTCGGGCGCAAATCCGAGGAATGCATCGGCTTGCCGCTCGGCGAACAGCTGCATGGAGGTTCCGGTCGGACCTGGGGTGACCCAGTTGACGTCCTTGGCGGGATCGAGCCCGATGTGCGCCAGCATGACTGTGAGGAACAGGTGCGCGCCGCCCCCCCAATTTGAGATACCGACCCTTTTGCCCTTCAGATCGCTGATGGTTCGTATGGGATCGTGCGCGAACAGCTCGTAGCATCCGGAATGCACACCCGCCAGCGCCATGATCGGCATCCCGGCATCCACGTACTTCACGACCCGGGCGGCAGTGTCCCAGGCGAAGTCGATTTCGCCGCGTGTGACACCATCGAAACCTGCGTAACCTGGTGTCCAGATGTAGCGGACATCGGTGAAGCCTTCCGCCCCCAGCAGCTCCTCGGCCACAAACTGCGGGGCAAGGCAGACGCCGGGCTGCTTCATAATCCGGAGGGCGGTCACTTCCGGCGGGCCCTCGACGGCGAGCGATGTACGGCTGCCAAGGACGCTCGCGGCGCCGGCCGCCGACAGGCCAGCCAGGAAATCGCGGCGAGAGTGCATGATATGCATGCGAAGTCTCCTTGAGTGCAGTGTCGGGACTGGCGCAGAAGCCGCCAGATGACTTACGCCTTCAGCTCGCGCTTGAGCTCGTTGAGGAAGCGCCAGTCGGTGCCCTCGGCGAGCAGCGTGTTCGGGCTCGACTTGATCATGTCGACCTCGTGGAGACGCAACGCAAAGAACCGCATCGCGTCCGCCGGGTCGAACTCGCGCCATCGGTCGTACGGAGTCTCGGTGAGCGTCTGTAGCGCGTAGTCGTAGCGCGGCGTGAAGCCGGTATCGATCAGACCCCGCGCGGCCATCTCTTGCTCCGTGGCGCAGAGGTCGGTCGCCTTGAGGAGGGCGCGCAGGTAGCGTTTGGTGGCGACCGGATGAGCGCGGACGAAGTCTCTGTTGCCAAATACCGTGCAGCAGAAATAGTCCGACCATGGCTTGTCCGTGGTCGTGCTGAGGATCATCCGTCCGATCTTGCGGGCGCGCAGCTCCTGCGGCTCAGGCGGGAACCCCAGAAAAGCATCGACTTTCCCCTCGGCGAACAGTTCCATGGCGTTGCCCTGCGGCGGGACGACCCAATTGAGATCCTCGCGGGGATCGAGGCCGACCTGCGCCGCCATGATCGCCATATACAGGTGCGCACTCGAGCTGAGGCTCTGGATGCCTACACGTCGGCCCTTCAGGTCGCCGATGCTCTGGATGGGCCCGTGGGCGAACAGCTCGAAGCACCCGGAATGCAGACCCGCCAGAACCGTGACCGGCACGCCCGCATCCAAGTTATGGACGAGTGTGCCCGCAAAAGTGGAGGCGAAGTCGATCTCGCCGCGTCCGGCCATCTGCGGGACGGTCAAGCCGCCAGCGGTGCGCACGTAGTTAATGTCTGTGAATCCTTCGGCGCGCAGCAGGTCGTCAGCGATGTACTGGGGTGCCGAGCAGATGCCGAGCGTCTTGGCGATCCGAATCGTGGTCACTTCCGGCGGACCCTCGTCGGCGAGCGAGGCCCAGGCGCCGAGGGCGCTTACGGCGCCGGCTGCTGACAGGCCGGCCAGGAAATCGCGGCGGGACTGTGTAAGCTCCATGAAAAGCCTCCTCTATTCGGTATCGACCCGGCACGAGCGCCGTAGCATGGCTCACGCCTTCAGCTCGCGCTTGAGCTCGTTCAGGAAGCGCCAGTCGGTGCCCTGGGCGATGAGCGCGTTCGGACTCGACTTGATCATGCCGACCTCGTGCAGCCGAAGCGCATAGAAGCGCAGTGAATCCTCAGGGTCGAACTCGCGCCAGCGGTCGTAGGGAAGCTCGCTCAGCGCCTGCAGCGCGTAGTCGTAGCGGGGCGTCCACCCGCGATCGACCAATTGCTCCGCTACCCGCTCCGGGTGGGAGGCGCAGATGTCGGCAGTCTTCAGAATGGCTCGGAGAAAGCGCTTGGTGGCAACCGGATTCTTCCGGATGAAGTCGGTGTTGCCGATCGGCATGCAGCAGATGTACTGCGACCAGGGCTGGTCCGTGCCCGTGTTGAGGATCACGCGACCGATCTTGCGGGCGCGCAGTTCCTGTGGCTCCGGAGGAAATCCCATGAAAGCGTCGACTTGCCGGTCGGCAAACAACTCCATCGGATTGACGTCACCGCTTCTAATCCAGTTGATATCTTTCTGAGGATCGAGCCCGACGTGCGCCGCCATGACCGTGAGCAGCAGGTGCCCGGTCGTATTGAGCCTGCGTAAACCGATCCTTTTGCCCTTCAGGTCGCTGATCGTTTGGATGGGTTCGTGAGCGAACAGCTCGTAACACCCGGAATGAATCCCCGCCAACGGCATGATCGGCTCGCCGGCATCGAGGTGCGAGGCGACCATCGGTGCAGAGTAATAGTCGAAGTCGATCTCGCCGCGTGCGACGGCGTCGAGAGGTGTGTCCGGAACGTAGCGGATATCGGTAAACCCTTCTGCCCGCAGCAGCGCCTCGGAAATATCCATGGGTGCCATGCAGATGTTGGCATCGCGCATCAACCGGATCGTGGTAACTTCCGGCGGGGGCTCGTCAGCGAGCGATCTCCGCGCGCCCACGAGACTCGCGGCGCCGGCAGCGGACAGGCAGGCCAGGAAATGACGGCGAGACTGCATGATATGCATGCGAAGTCTCCTGACTGAAGTCCGGCGTCGATGTCTAATCGAGTCGCTTCCGCGAGCGGCTTGACCACCGGCGCCACGGCAGCGCGAACTGATAGCGTTATTCGGCTGTCACGGCGGCATGATGCCACGCTCCGCGGAGCGGGAAAAGCGGCGTTTGCGATGGCGCATTCAGCCGCCAGCTCAGGCGAATTCTGAAGCGAGGCGATCGGTTCGTGAGGGTCACGTCTGGCGCCGGCGCACCCGTCAGGGTTCGCCTCGTCGAAGCGCTCGATCCGCCTTGCTACCCGTCGGGCCGCCGGGGCATCGCGCGCAACTCGTCGAGTACGCCGCAAGTCGTGATGTTCATGTGATCGACCGCAGCGCGCATGCTCGTGTCAATCCGGTCCAGCCGTGCCATGATCACCACCATGTCGTCCTTGAGACCGGCCATGTCATTGACCAGCAGTTCCAGCTGCCGGGCAATGAAGGCCAAGTCGATCTCGGCCATGACGGTAACTCCAAGCCCGGCGCGGCGATGATCAGCACTAACTTCAGCCGGTCGCCGCTAACCTTCATTATGGCACGCGCCCGCTTCATATGCACGTCTCTGATTATGGCATGCGCGCGCTTGATTTGCACGCGCGTTGCGGCCGCCGGCCGAGGTCACACGCCGGGATTCTCGTCGTTGGTGCCGATCACGGTCTGGTCGAAGTCGATCACCGCGCCGCTCATCAGGCCGGATTCCGCCGAGCACAGGAACGCGATCGCGCGCGCGACCTCGTCGGGCTCGATCAGGCGGCCGCGCGGCTGGTTCCGGCTCACGATCTCGAGCCAGTTCTCGGGGCGGCCGTGCACCTTGGTCTGCACCAGGTGCTCGCGCGGCGTGTTGGTCCAGCCGATGTTCAGCGTATTGATGCGGATGCGGTCGCGCTTGAGCGCATTGGCGAGCGCGCGGGTCATGGTCATCAAGGCCGCCTTCGAGGATGAGTACGCGATCAGGAACGGCGGCCCGCCGTAGGCGACCATGGTGCCGACATTGGCGATCGCGCCCTCGATCTTGTGCCGGCGTATCACCTCGACCGCGCGCTGGATCAGGAAGAACTGCGACTTGACGTTGAGCGTGAACAGCCGGTCCCAGATCTCCTCGGTCGTGGTCTCGATCGTGCCCCGGTCGGTCGCGGCGGCGCAGTTCACCAGGATGTCGAGCCGGCCGAAGCTCGCTTCGGCGCTGTCGATGAAGTTGCGGCCGTCCTCCATCCGCTCGAGGTCGGCATGCACGAATTCGGTCGGGCAGCCGGCGCCGGAGAGCTCGCGCGCGATCGCCTCGCCGCGCTCGACGTTGCGCCCGCACAGCGCGAGCCCGGCCGCGCCGCGCGCCGCGAACAGCCGCGCCACCGCCTCGCCCAGCCCCTGGGTGCCGCCCGTGACCGCCGCCACCTTGCCGGCCTGCTGCCCGGCGGTTGCATCTGCCGCCATGCCCCTATC
>JBKPNX010000075.1:0-15380 GCA_046732855.1 Pseudomonadota bacterium | reverse complement strand
GTCGTCCGGTCGTCTGCGGCTGCCGGCGCCCCCAGGCGTCGGTCCAGGGTTGATCGAGGGCGATCGCCTGCTCGAACGCCGCGTGCGCGAGCTCCGCGGCGATCCGGCGGATGGTCGCGGCCGGGATGCCGGTCCTCTGTGCCACGGCCGCAGGGCTGTAGCCCTCGGCGAGATACCGCTCGGCGAGCAGGTGGAATACCGGCTTCGCGCGCCTGCCGCACGCGAGCGTCACCTCGCCTTTGAGCGCCGGACGGACGTCCGGGTCCGAGGCCGCGCGCGGCGTTTGCTGCACCCGGTCCCAGACCACCGGCCTGCCGGCCTGATCGCGCGCGAACAGGCCATCATCGGCCGTGCCCGGGTCCTGGATCACCAGCCAGGGTGCGTTGGTGTAGCGGACCAGATAGTCGAGATCGATCTTGCCGGCGCGCAGCAGCTCGTGCACGAGCGCGAGCACGAACAGCCCGTCGGTGCCCGGGCGGATGCCGAGCCACTCGTCGGCGATCGCGGAATAGCCGGTGCGCACCGGGTTGACCGAGACGAACTTGACGCCCTTCGCCTTAAGCTTGCCCAGCTCGATCTTGAGCGGATTGGAAGCGTGGTCCTCGGCGCAGCCGAACAGCATGAAGTAGCGGGTGCGCTCCCAGTCGGGCTCGCCAAACTCCCAGAACGACCCGCCGATCGTGTAGAACCCGCCCGCGGCCATGTTGACCGAGCAGAAGCCGCCGTGCGCGGCGTAGTTCGGGGTGCCGAACTGGCTCGCCCACCAGCCGGTCAGCGCCTGGCTCTGATCGCGTCCGGTGAAAAACGCGAGCTTGCGCGGGTCACTCTCGCGGATGCGCCGCAGCCACTCGGTGGCGAGCCCGAGCGCCTCGTCCCACTCGATCTCGGCGAAGTCGCCGCCGCCGCGCTCGCCGACCCGCTTGAGCGGCTTGGTCAGGCGCGCCGGGGCGTAGTGCTGCATGATCCCGGCCGCCCCTTTGGCGCAGAGCACGCCCCGGTTGACCGGATGGTCGCGGTTGCCCTCGATGTAGCGGATCCTGCCGCCCTTCAGATGAACTTTGATGCCGCAGCGGCACGCGCACATGTAGCACGTGGTGGTCTTGACCTCGTCCGAGACCGGGGGCGACAGATCGAGCGATCGCAAGAGGACAACCGCCTCCCTCGTGGCCGATCTTGAGCATCGCATGCTCGCAAACGACGGGATCGTAGGGCAGCGCTGCTATAGCGCCACGGGCACCGCCTGTCACCACCGGTCGCGGCCGCGCGTCGCTCGGCGCAGGGGGATGGCCCGTGACCCGGAGTGGTGACGCGCTACTCCGGGAGAATCGTTGGGCGCGCACCCTCGGCGGTTCGAAATCCCTACGGGGCTGCCGACAGGCCCGAGACTGACTTCCCGCAGTCCTCTTGCCGAACCAGGCGAAATGCTGACTATGTTTGCGGTGGGCACACGGCAGACGCGTGGCGAAAGGGAGGCGCAGCCAGTGCAGGCGTCGGCGGACACGGCGAGCGACGCGCCGTCCCTGCAAGCGCGCGGCATCTCAAAACATTTCGGTGCGGTGACTGCACTCGACCGCGTCAATCTCAGGTTGGAAGCGGGCGAGGTCTTGGGCGTGGTCGGCGACAATGGCGCTGGCAAGTCGACGCTCATGAAGGTCCTGTCGGGCCTGTTCCGGCCGTCCGAAGGCGAGATTCTGATTGAAGGACGCCCGGTGCGCTTCCACTCGCCACGGGATTCGCATCGGGCCGGCATCGAGATGGTCTATCAGGACCTGGCGCTGGCCGGAAACATGCCGATCTTCGAGAACATCTATCTCGGCCGCGAACCGGGCAGAACCTTCGGCGGGTTGACCATCGTCGATCACGCCCGTTCCCGCCGGCTCGCCACGGAGCACCTGGAGCGGCTGCACATCCACGTCAAATCGGTCGACCAAAACGTCGAGGACCTGTCCGGCGGCCAGCGCCAGGCGGTGGCGATAGCGCGAGCCACCGCGTTCCAGGCCAAGGTGGTGATCATGGACGAGCCGACCGCCGCGCTGGCGATCAAGGAGGTCGGCAAGGTGCTCGACCTGATCGGGCGCCTGAAGGACCATGGCGTCGGCGTCATCCTGATCAGCCACCGCATGGACGACATCTTCTACGTCTGCGACCGGGTGATGGCGCTGTTTCACGGCCGCAACTTCGCCGAAGCTCAGCTGAGCCAGACCAACCGGAACGAGGTGATCGGCTGGATCATGGGCAGCAGGGATCACACCGCAGCTCTCGAGCAGGACAGGGTGACCTGACGTGGCGCACACGGCCGAACGCCTGGATGTCGCCGTTCCAGAGGAACGAAGATCCGGTTGGCGCTCCCGCCTCCTGGGCGACTACGGGATCATGATCGTCGTGCTCGCCATGGGCGGCGTCCTGACCTTCATCCAGCCCGAATATTTCCTGTCGGCGCAAAACCTGACCAACATCATCCGGCAGATCGGCATGAACGCTCTGCTGGCGCTCGGACTGTATCTCGTCATCCTGACTGCCGGAATCGATCTGTCGGTCGGCTCGGTGATGGCCTTGTCCATCATGCTCCTGGCGCTTGCGGACGTGTCGGGCGTGCCCTGGCCGCTGGTCATACTGATCGGTCCGGCGGTCGGAACCTTCTTCGGCATCATCAACGGGCTCGGCCTGACGCTGCTCCGCCTGCCCCATCCATTCATCATGACCCTGGGCACGCTGAACGCCGTGCGCGGTCTGTGCAATCTCGTCACCAATGGCCGGCCGGTTTCGGGCGTGTCGGATCAGGTGCGGTTTCTCGGCATCGCCGATATCCCGCTGCCCTTCGGCGGCAAATTCGCGGTCATCCCTGTCAGCGCGATCGTTCTGTTAGTATGCTATGCCGGTGTCGGCCTGTTTCTGAAGAGGGTTTCGCTGGGCCGGCACATCTTCGCGGTTGGCGGCAATCCGCAGGCGGCGCGGGTGAGCGGCATCAACGTCGACGGTGTCCTCGTATTCGTCTACGCCGCGTCGGGGTTCTTTGCGGGCCTCGCCGCGCTTCTGATGGCCGGACGCACCGGCGCGGGTTATCCCAATCTCGGCATCGGCGCCGAGCTCGATGCGATTGCGGCCGTCATCATCGGCGGCGCGAGCTTCTTCGGCGGGCGCGGCTCGGTGTTGGGCGTGTTCGCCGGCGTGCTGGTCATGGGCCTGCTGCGCAACGGCCTCAACCTCATGAACATCAGCGCGTTCTGGCAGCAGACGCTGATCGGCGTGATCATCATTTTGGCGGTCTGGGTCGACGTGCTTCGGCGTCGCAGCGGCAACAAGGAATGACCGATCTCCGTGCGCGCTCCGGCACAGGACCGGCCACTGATGCAACAGGAGTAGGAAAGGGAGGACGACAATGAAACTCAGGGACCTGCTGCTGGCGTCCGGTTTGCTTCTGGCAGCGAACGGCAGCGCAGTCGCGGCAGAGAAATTTGCCGTGATCATGGGCAACCTTCCCTCGGCGAACCAGTTCTGGGCGCTGGTCGAGCAGGGTGCGCTCGAGAAGGGCAAGGAACTCGGCGTCGAGGTCACTGCGCTCGGCTCGCCGGGGGGCGAGTCCGACATTGCCGGCCAGATCGCGCTGGTCGAGGACCAGCTGACCCAGGGCATCACCGGCCTTGCCATCGCTCCGGCCGATCCCGCGGCGCTCAATCCTACGATCGAGAAGGCGCTCAGTCAGGGCGTGAAGGTGGTCTACATCGACCGGCCCGGCGGCGTGCCCGACATCACCTACGTCGGCACCGACAACGAGCCCGCGGCCGCGCTTGGCGCCAAGCACATCTGCGACAACATCGAGAAGGGCAGCGATGTCGCCATCCTCCAGGGCGTGATGGCCATCATCAACGGCCAGGCGCGCGCCAAGGGCAGCCACGACACGCTCGAGGCGTGCGGCATGAATATCGTCGCCGAGCAGACGGCGGAATGGGACATCGCCAAGGGCCAGGCGGTCACCGAGAACATCATCACCGCCAATCCGAACCTGAAGGCCCTGTTCGCATCCAACGATAACATGGCCATGGGCGCGATTCAGGCGCTGAAGAGCGCCAAGGTGCTCGATCAGGTCATGGTGGTCGGCTTCGATGGCAATCCGGAGGCCGCTCAGGCCATCCTGGATGGCGATATGGCGATCTCGGTGGCGCAGCGCCCCTACAACATGGGGGCGATCGGCGTCGAATCGCTGCTCAAGTTGATCAAGGGTGAGACTTTGCCGCCGGTCATCGATACCGGTGCCGTGGTGGTCGATAAGGACAACGCCAAAGACTACCTCTAGGCTGAAGATACCGGCACGATCGTTGCACGGAGAGGGGTTTGTGTCCCTCTCCGAACCCTTCTCGATGAGTGGTCTCTGCCTGATCGTCTAGCCAGTACTTCATCCACTTCCCCCCGGCCACCCGGTCGGAGACAGGTGCGGCTTGCGGTAGCACGCAATCAGCCCCTCTGGACCGACCTGCACCGCTGAACTGAAGGTCGCATCCGCTTCACGTTCGAGCAGCCTGACCGCCGCATGGAGATGGCAGCGAACGCATGCCTCGGGGAAGCGCGAAATTGCCCGGTCCGGCGCAGGTTCCACCAAATGTTCTAGCTCTTTGAGCCCGGGAGCAGGTAGCCGGAGAGAGCGCACCTCGCCCGGCCGTCGCGCCCGCCTTGACGGTTTTCCACCGGTCGGCGATGTTGCCGGTCCGAGCGCCGGTTTCGAGACGACATGGACATCTACCTGCCGATCGCCGAGATTTCGGTGAACCTGTTCCTGCTGCTCGGCCTGGGCGGTGTGGTCGGCTTCCTGTCGGGGGTGTTCGGGGTCGGCGGCGGCTTCCTGATGACGCCGCTATTGATCCTGCTCGGCATTCCGCCAGCGGTCGCGGTCGGCACCCAAGCCAGCCAGATTCTGGCCTCGTCGTTTTCCGGCGTGCTTGCACACATGCGGCGCGGCAACGTCGACATCCGCATGGGGCTGGTCCTGGTGATCGGCGGCATGCTCGGCTCGGTGATCGGGATTTGGCTGTTCGGGCTGCTGCGCCGGCTGGGCCAGATCGACCTGTCGATCTCGCTCACTTACGTGTTTTTCCTGGGCACCGTCGGCGCGCTCATGCTGGTCGAGTCGGGGCGTGCCTGGTTTCGCATGCGCGCGCGCCGCGACACCTTCACCAAGCGGCACCGGCACCTTTGGCTGCACGGGTTGCCGCTCAAGATCAGATTCCATAAGTCGCGCCTGTACATCAGCTCGCTGATGCCATTCGGGCTCGGCGTGTTCGCCGGCATCCTGGTCGCGATCATGGGGATCGGCGGCGGTTTCCTGATGGTACCCGCCATGATCTATCTGCTCGGGATGCCGACGCAGATGGTGGTCGGCACCTCGCTGTTTCAGATCAGTTTCGTGACTGCGGTCACGACTTTTCTGCACGCGGCCAACACGCAAACGGTCGATGTGGTGCTGGCGCTGGCGCTGATCGTCGGCGGCGTGATCGGGGCACAGTTCGGGTCGAGCGCGGGCGCCCGGCTACGCGCTGAGCAGCTGAGGCTCCTGCTTGCCCTGATCGTGCTCGCGGTGTGCGCCAAGCTTGGGTACGACCTGATCGCGCCGCCCGCGGACCTGTACTCGCTCACCGCGGTCAGCTACTGACATGTCGGCGCGCCGCCGCCCGACCCGCCTGCTCCTGTGCTTCGCCCTGGCTACGGTGCTGCCGCCCGGCGATGCGCTCCGCGCCCAGAGCCTGGTCGCAGACCTGTCCCACCACCTGATCGCCATCACCACGGCGTTCGTCGGAACGACGGTCGTGCTGTTCGGCGTCGCCGACCGGGGCGGTAACATCGCCGTCACGGTGCAGGGCCCGCGGGAGGATCTGGTGGTGCGCCGCAAGTCGCGCGTCGCGGGGATCTGGGTCAACCGCGAGAGCTTGGCGTTTCGAGGCGTGCCGACGTACTACGCCGTGGCCAGCACCGGCCCGCTCGAGCAGATCGCCAGACCCGACGTGCTGGCGCATCTCGAGATTGGCACCGGGTCCATCGACCTCGAGCCGATCGACGCGACCGGGCTCGATCCCGGCGAGATCATGTCGTTCAAGGACGCGTTGGTGCGCCGCAAGCAGGAGCAGGGCCTGTACAGCAGGGAGCCGGCGCCGGTCAACTTCATCGGCGAAAAGCTGTTCCGCACCACGCTGACGTTTCCGGCCAATGTGCCGCCCGGCATCTACCAAGTGCAGGTATTCGATCTGCAAGGCGGCTTCGCGGCCGACGCGCAACGCAGTACACTGGTGGTGAGCAAGGTCGGGTTCGAAGCCGACATTTACGATTTCGCGCAGCACAGGGCATCGCTTTACGGGCTGACCGCGATCGCGATGGCGATCCTGTCCGGTTGGCTGGCCGGCGTGATCTTTCGAAGAGGGTGAGCCATGACTGATCAGCCAGCGCCGGCACCGCCGGGCGAGGCAGAGGCGGGACACGAGCCGCGCGAACGCATATTTCTGGTCGTGGTCGACGAAACCGAGGAGATGAAGAACGCTTTGCACTTCGCGTGCCGGCGCGCTCTGCACACCGGCGGGCGCGTCGCCCTGTATTACGCCCTCGAGCCACCCGAATTCCAGCATTGGCTCGGGGTGGAGCGGGTGATGCAGGAGGAGGCCCGCCAGCACGCCGAACAGATCCTGCAGGACCTCGCCGCCAAGGTCCAGGTCGAGACCGGCAAGATGCCGGTGCTCTACCTGCGCGAGGGCCACCGGCGCGAGCAGCTGATGGCGTTGATCGACGAGGAGCCGACGATTTCGCTGCTCGTGCTCGGCATGGCCAGCGGCCGGGAAGGCCCCGGTCCCCTGGTCAGTTATCTGGTCAGCCAAGGACCCCCGATCCGTCTGCCCGTCACCCTCGTGCCGGGCCAGCTGAGCAAGGCGGAAATCGATGCGGTGACGTGACGGCGCCGCCGCCCCGACGATCTACCGCATTCGTGAAGGGATTTAACCGACCGGCGGTTTGACAGGTCGGTCGCGCGTATTATCCTACAGCAAAGCGGCCGCCGCCGACGATCGGGCGCCGGTCCGGGACGATGGCACCGCCTGGAGAGCAGCTCATGACTCGCGCGTACGCGCGGCTCGGCCGCCGCGGACTGCTGGCAGCCGTTGCCGGCATTCTCGTCCTCGGACCTCTTGCCGGGCCGACCTGCGCGGCCGCCGCCCAGCCCAGCGCCGAAGAAGTCGTGCGAGACCTGGCCGACGACATCTGGACCGCGCTCAATGCCAACGGCGTTGAGGCGAACGCCCGCGTCGACCGGCTGATGGCGATGCTCGAGGCGCGCACCGATGTGGACCTGATCAGCCGGCTCGCGCTTGGCCGCTATTGGAACCAGCTGCCGGAGGCGCAGCAGAAGGATTATCAGCAGCTGTTTCGCGACGTGGTGATCCGCAGCCTTGCCCGGCGTCTGAACGGCTACGCCCCGGAGGCCAAGGATTCGCTCGATGAGCGTTTCCAGATCCTGAGCAGCGCACCGGCTGGGCGGAACGACGTCGTGGTGCGCTCCAGGGTGATCCCGCGGGACGGCCAGCCGGTGGCGCTGGATTGGCGTCTACGCCAGGGTAGCAGCGGACCCGTGATCATCGATGTCATCGTCGAGGGCGCCAGCATGCTGGTCTCGCAGCGTTCGGAATTCGCTACGGTGATCGAGCGTCACGATCTCGACGGGCTGCTCGCCGAACTGCGCGCGCGCGCCGCATCCGATCCTTCCTGACCCGAAGACTCAGTGTGACGACTCTCAGCTGAGTGGCGGCCAGGCCGCGGACTCGCTGCCTCCCGGCGATCATCTGGCGCCGCCACCACGTGCCCTGTTCATCGCCTCGGCGCCGATCGACGGCGCCGCCTTGGCTCGAAATGTCGCCGCGTCGAGGATCGGTTCACGCGCGTGCCGCGCAGCGCCCCGCCGGACCAGAGCTGAGCCGACGTCTTGGTCCACCTGCCGCCCGATCTGGACAACTGGCCATAACTGGTCGCCGGGCACCGGCCGGCTGCAACCATCAGGTGCGGCCCGGCTCAGTACCTGGAGCGATGGTGACGTAGGGTGTTTCCGCGCCATTAACGACCTCAAAGCGGATCCACATGCCGCTCTGGCCGTGACCGGGGACGCCACAGAACCATAGGAACTCGCCGGTCTTGTCGGCCTTGAACGAGATGGTGTCGTGGTCGCCGGCCGAGATCCCCTGTTCCGGGCTCTTGGAGTATGCCCGCGGAAAGGCGGCCTGCTCGCGGCCCGCCTGAAGCGGCAGATTGTCCCGGCCCGGATCGGCCATAACCACGAGGCTGTGCGGCACGTCGCCATCGTGGTTGCTCAAGGTGATCTCGACCCGCCATCCCTGGGGCACGACTACCGTCATGCCGCCCTCGTATTCGCCGTTCAAGTTCCAGCTGCTGTTGTTCGGATTGAACCCGGCGACCACGTCCATGGTCACGGTCTGCGCGCCGGCATCGATGGTCATCCAGCTCGGCACCAGCTGCTCTTCGGCAAAGCTGGAACGGGACCCGACTAACAACAGCCCAATGGCAATCAGCGCCTTCAACACCTGATTCCACCTCCCTAGTGCGGATTTTCGTCGTCGACCAAATAAGGACTTACGGGCGCCGCACAAGCAGTTTATTGCGCCGCGCGCTCGGGGGTGTGGATCCGCAGCTGCGGACGACGGCCAGCTCAGGATGACGATAGCTAGAGAGTGGCGCTGCGCTCGACCCGCTGTTCGCGTTCGAGAAATTGCGGCCGGACGCCGCCTTTCCTGCCGGTGATGAACGCGGTTCTGATCTTGCCAATGCCTCTCAGGTTGATCAGGCCGCGTGTCTCTAGATCGTAATGGCCCTCGAGCAACTGCCTCGTGCGCGGTGAGACGTGAATCCGGCCCGGCAAGCCACGAGATTCCAGACGGCTGGCCAAATTCACCGTGTCGCCCCAGATATCGTAGAGAAACCTATGCGAGCCGATCACGCCAGCGACGACGGGCCCGCTGTGAATGCCGATGCGCATCTGGAATGGCACTTCGGCGGCGGCATTCACCCGTTCGAGCGCGGCGAGCATGGCCAGCGCAAAGTCGGCCATCACCCCAGCGTGATCTGCCCGCGGCAGCGGCACCCCGGTGGCGGCCATGTAGGCATCGCCGATGGTTTTGATCTTCTCGATTTGCAATTGCCGGCAGAGCTCGTCGAATGCCGAAAAGATCCGATTGAGGTTGTTGACCAGGACCGCCGGCGTGACCTGCGACGCCGCTGCCGTGAAGCCGACCAGATCGGCAAAGAGGATCGTCGCCTCCTCGACGCGATCGGCAATCACCACTTCGCCGCCGCTCAACCGAGTGACGATCTCGCCGGGCAGTATATTTCGGAGAAGGGCCTCGTGCTTGGCCCTTTCCAGCTCGATCCGCTCGAGATAACGGCGCTCACGGTCGTGCCAGCGCCTACGCTCAAGGCAAGCGCTGATGCGCGCGCGCAGCAAGACGGGGTTGAACGGCTTCGGTAGATAGTCCTCTGCCCCCGCCTCGATGCATCGGATCACGCTGTCAGTCTCTTGCAGACCCGAGATCATGATCACGGGGACATCGTGCAGCCGCTCATCGGCCTTGAGACGTTCGAGCACCTGGAAGCCGTTCATGTTGGGCATCAGGAGATCGAGTAGAATTAGATCGAACTCATCGACCTCGAGAAGCTCCAGCGCCCGGCGGCCCGAATCCGCTCGGGCAACGTAGTGACCATCTTGGCTCAGGCGGCGGAAGAGGAGGTCACGATTGCTGGCATTGTCGTCGACCACGAGGATCCGTCCGGTCTCCTGCGGCGGCACGTCGCGCGCCTCGACGGGTTTGACGGTCCGCACCAGATTGGCGATCATTTTAGCGACATCGCCGTCGTCCTGGCAGGCAAGCTTGAGGTCCGCGCCCTGGGAGAAATCGACGATCACGTCGATCCGCGCCAAAAGGCTCTCGGATGCGCCGAGCAACGCCTCTAGATCGGCACGGATCGCGGCGCCGCCGAACTCGTCCAGCTCCTCCAACAGGAGCTCGGCGTAGCCTTTGATCGCATTCAGAGGATTGCGCAGATCGTGCCGAATCTTTGACTGCACCGCCTCGAGCTCGGCGTGCGAGGCCTGAGCCGGCGCCGCCGCCTCGAGCAGATGATTGACCTGCCCCAGCAGATCGTGCGCAGCGGTCAGAATCCGTTCGAAGTCGGGAGCGAGGTCGACCAGTTCCAGGCGCTCGGCTTCCTCGGTCAGCAACTCCCCGTAGCCGACCAGCGCCATGACAGGGGCCAGCAGTTCCTGGCGCATGTTCGCCAAGCGCGCCTGGCGTTCCCGCGCGGCACCGGCGGCAGGTTCAGTCATGGAGAAGCCACTCGGGCGCGGCCAGCCCGCCTCATGACGCCTCAGGTTCAAGCAAGCGTTCAATCTTTTCCAGTAGCCGCGCCAGCTCTACCGGCTTGGTGTCATAATCGTCGCACCCCGCCTCGAGGCATCTGTCCCGATCGGTCGCCATCGCGTGCGCAGTGAGGCCGATCACCGGGATGCCTTTGGTTTCCGGCGCGGTCTTGAGCCGGCGCGTGGCTTGCCAACCATCCAGCACCGGCAAACTCATGTCCATCAGGATCAGGTCCGGCTTCTCCGCCGTGGCCATGGCCACGCCCTGCTCGCCGTCGCTCGCGATCAGCACCTCAAAGCCCCGCCGCTGCAGCCGCCGGGATAGCATGTCGCGATTCATTTCGTTGTCTTCGACGTAGAGCAGCCTCGGCATAGCGACCCCCGCGATTTACCGCGCCGCACTCTGATGGAACTAGACGTGCGCAACCTGCCGCGCGATCATGGCACGAATGTCGCGGACCAAGTCGCGGCGCTGATAGGCCCCCTTTTGCAGGACTTTGGCCACGCGCCCGTTCAGCCGGTCAACATCATCGGGCGTGAGGTCCTTGGCCGTCACGATGATCACCGGGACCTCGCGCCATGTCGCGTCGCCGTTCAGTCTCTCCAGCACTTCGAAGCCATCCATGCCAGGCATCAGCAGGTCCAGCAGCACGAGCGCCGGCTTGACACGTTCCAGGGCTTCGAGGGCCTCAGAGCCGTTGGCGGCTTCCGCGACAGTCCAACCTGCCTTCTGCAGCGTGCGCCGCAGCATATCCCGGGTCTTAGGATCATCGTCTACGACCAGCACCTGCGCCCTGGCGTCGCCGCGGACATGCCGGCCGACTGCGCGCATGAGCAGATCGCGGTCCAGCGGCTTCGTAATGTAGTCGGCCGCACCGAGCGCGAAGCCGAGATCCCGATCGCCCATGATCGTGACCAGGACCACAGGGATGTCGCACAGTTCGGGGTCGGCCTTGAGCGCCTTCAACACCGACCAGCCGTCGAGATCGGGCATGATGATATCGAGCGTGATCACGTCGGGTCTGGCCTGCTTTGCCAGTTTGATGCCTTCGCGGCCGCCGGCAGCATGCAGGATGTAAAAGCCCGCGCTGGCAAGCTCGCGCTCCAATAACTCGTGCGCGGGCTCTTCATCGTCGATGATCAGAACCGTCCCGAGCGCATCGGCCGGGCGCGCTGGCACGGAGCTCGTCATGACCTGCGGCGTCGCTGCCGGGCATATCGCCGGCAGGGTCAGGGTGAAGCTCGAGCCCTTGCCGGGCGTGCTCTCGACGGCAACGTCGCCGCCGAGCATCCGGCAGAAATGCCTGGTAATGGCCAAGCCTAGTCCGGTCCCGCCGTAGTCGCGCGAGGTCGATGATCTGGCCTGCGAGAAAGCCTGGAACAGCCCCTGCAGCTGTTCCGGCGTCATCCCGATACCGGTGTCGGATACCACGAACTGCAGGCGGTCGCCGTCCGGGTCAGCGACGCGCCACGCTGTCAGCGTGATCCGTCCGCTGTCGGTGAACTTGGCGGCATTGCTCAGGAGGTTCAACAGGCCCTGACGCAGCTTGGTCTGATCTGAGCGCATCGTGCCCAGATCGGGCGCGCAGATCATCTTCAGAACATTCGCATTCTTCGCGATCAACGGCGCGATCACGGAGTGGACTTGCTCGATCAGGTCGGCGACCTCGAACTCCTCCACCACGACGTCCATCTTGCCGGCCTCGATTTTCGACAGATCCAGGACGTCGTTGATCAGGCTGAGCAGGTGTTTGCCGGCTTCCCTGATTTTCATGAGATCGGGCAAAAACCGGTCCTGTCCCAGGTCCTCGGCTTCCTCTTGCAGCATCTCGCTGTAGCCGATGATCGCGTTCAGCGGCGTTCGCAGTTCGTGGCTCATGCTGGCGAGAAATTGGCTCTTCGCCTGGGTCGCCCGCATCGCCTCGTCGCGTGCCGCCGCGACTTCCTGCTCACGCCGTTTGAGCTCGGTCACCTCTGTGCAGACGCCCACGGTGCCGCCATCATGGGTCTTGCGCTCGCTAACCTGGATCCACCGCCCATCGGTCTGCGGGTGCAGCATCGGTCCACCGGGGTTGCGATGCTGAGCCAGTCTTTGCGCAATCCATTCTTCGGGGCGCTCGGCCGCACCGGCCACGATGCCACGCTCGACCACCGTTCTGATCATATCTTCGAAGCGGAGCCCTGGCTGATAGATGTCGGCCATGGCGGGATAGAGATCGCGATAGCGCGAGTTGCACAGCACCATCCGGTCATCGGAATCGTATAAAAAAAAGCCCTCGGAGATGCTCTCGAGCGCGTCGGTCAGCCGGCGGCGGGCCGCCGTCGCCTCGTCCCGCGCGTCCGACAGCTCCTTCGAGCTGAGCTCGAGGGAGCGCTCGAGCATGGCCCGATCGCTGTCCAAATCGGCATATGCGGAGTCGACCGCGGCGACGAACGCCTGGAGCGAAGCCGGCACTGCGTCGTCGATGCGGAGATACTTTCTCAGCTGACGGCGAAGCAGGCGGTGCATGGGGCCCTCAGGCTTCGGCGAGGGCTGTTATGGTCATGGTCTGGTTGTGCAGGCGGCACTCGCCGCCCTGGCGGAACGGAGAGAGCTCTCCGTAGGAGTAAAACCCGGCTATCTTGGTATCCGCCCCGAAAATGTCTCGGATGGCCTCGACCTCTTCCTCGACGCGCTGCTTCATCACGAGTTTTCGACCAACACAACTCACCAACAGCGCCAACTCCGGTCGCTTGCCGCTAAGGCCGGCGAGGCTAGTTTCGGCGGCGGCCGTCGCCCCGTCGACCAGGTCGTCGACGTTGGTCTTCATGAGCTGCGCCGTCCCCCCTTGCGGGATGTCGCCGGCGAAGGTCATGGACCCGTTCTGGTCGTTCACCGACAGGACGGTGCGGACGACACCCTCGCTGCCGTCGTCCGCCGCGGTGACCACGATCGGAAACAACAAACCGGATGCCGGCAGCTGCGCTGCATGCTCGCCGAGATACCTTTTGTAGAGCTCGAGCGCCGGCTGCCCGTCGAGCTCGTAGAGCACATTGCCCTCGGCGCGGGTGATGGTGCGCAGCGGCCCGAACGGCTTCCAACCGCCCATCGATCCATACCCAACCCGCAAATGGTCGCCGTACAGGCCGACGGCGGCAATGCGCTGCGCACCCGCTGCAATGTTGTCGATTACCCATGTCTCGGCGAAGTCGGTACCGTCCCCGGACAGACCGCCCGTGATGGACACGCCCTCGGACACACCGCTCGCGAGACCCCGCGCGAGGTCGGAGCCGTTCACGTTCAACCCGTCGGACAGCACAAACACATGGCGCAGCGAAGGATCGTTCAGCTGCCGAGCAAGCTCCTGGCCGACCTCGTAGCTCGACTTTGCTTCGGCGATTTTCGCGGAGGCGGTCCGCAGTCGCGTATGCTCGAACTCCACCGCGGTGGCGATCACCGAGTCGTTGACGACCGTGTCGCCGACGATCTCGCCTGACGTCGAACAACCCAGGACAGCAGTGCCTTTGAAGTGGCCGCGCAGCTCGCTCAGGAGCTCGCCGGCCTCGATCAGCGGTCTGGCGCCAAAGACGAAAATAATGCTCTGCCGTTCAACTTCTAAGTTTGGCAAATCTGGTGTCCAGCCATCACTTCGCGACCATTGGTACTGGGCCGTCTTCATGACTTGTCCCCCATGCTAAAACAAGAGGATTATCGCACCGCCTCCCCGGTAAACCTGTCAAGGTATAGTGCCAGCGGTAGGCTGTAAATGGCTTTCTCGGCTGCTACCATCGCGATTGGCAGCGCAGCAGCGTCGGAATGGGAGGGGCCGCCCGATGGGCGGCCCCCGAGTTCACACGCAATTGCGGTTGGTCAGTCGAGCGCGAACACCAGGACGGTGTCGCCGAGCTTGTAATTGAGCTGGAAATTGCCGCCGGCAGCGACCGCGATGTACTGCTTGCCGTCGAGCGCGAACGACATCGGCGCCGAGTTGGCCCCGGCGCCCGCCTGGAACGACCAGAGCTTCTCGCCAGTGGTCGCGTTGTAGGCATTGAAGCTGCCGTTGCCCTCGCCCGCGAACACCAGGTTGCCGGCGGTGGTCAAGGTACCGCCGATCATCGGGTCCTCGCTCTTGGCCTGCCAGGCGATCTTGCCGGTATCGACGTTTACCGCGCTGACGTTGCCCCACTGATCCTCGCCCGGGATCGCGGTGAAGGCGCCGCCCAGCCAAAGCTTGCCCTTCTGCCACGGCTCCTTCTTGACCGTGTAGGTCATCGGCTGATGCAGGTTGACGTAGTAGACCATGCGGGTGTCGGGATTGAAGGCGCCGGGCGACCACTCAACACCGCCGTTGGCGCCGGGCAACATGCGGATGCCCTGCTCGGTCGGCTGCGTGAACAGGTTCTCATGCGGAATCATCGGGTCGGAGCGGCGAATCAGCTTGCCGGTCTGCCGGTCGTGGACGTACACCCAGCCGGTCTTGCCGCCATGGATCACCGCCGGCACCGTCCCGCCATCCGTACCCTTGACATCGGCCAAAATCGGCGGTGACACCGCGTCGAGGTCCCACGGGTCGTGCGGCACGTACTGATAGCCCCAGACCAGCTTGCCGGTATCCACGTCTAAGGCGATCAGCGATTCGGTCCAGCGGTTGTCGCCCGGTCGGACCTCGGCGTAGAGGTCGGGCGAGGGGTTGCCGATGGTGGCGTAGACCAGACCGCGATCGGGGTCGATCGCGTTCGTCATCCAGTTCGAGCCGCCGCCCCGCTGCCAGGCGTCGGCGTACTGGGCCATGGCCGCCTTCTCTGCTGCCACGTTGCGGTTAAGCAGATTGATGCCGTCAGCCTTCTCGGCGAAAGTGCCGGACCAGCCCTTGGTGCCGTCCGGCTGCACCTCGTCCGGGGCGGGGATGGTGTGCCAGCGCCAGACCAGCTCGCCGGTATCCTTGTTGTAGGCGCTGATGAAGCCGCGGATGCCGTACTCGGCGCCCGAGATGCCGAGAATGACCTT
>JBKPNX010000074.1:0-15644 GCA_046732855.1 Pseudomonadota bacterium | reverse complement strand
CGCCAGGGCTGAACAGGCGACCCGCGGGCTGCTCCACGAGCCGGTGGTCAAAGATCCGGTCAACGGCCGGAAACGCCGCCCGCCGCCTTGCCCCGTCGCGGCGCGCGGGGCGCCGGCGGCGGCGTCAATGGTCCTTCCAGTTGGCGGCCGGGCCGGCGAGCGTCTCGAGATAGGCGCCGATCTGGGAGATCTGCTCGCCGTCGAGGATGCCGTCCCAGGGCGGCATCTGCTTGCCGGGCCGGCCGGCCACGACGGTCGCCGCGAATTCGGTGTAGCCGAGGGAGAATTTGGTCAGGTCGGCGCCGAGCTTGCCGAACGGCGACTGGCCGGTGGCGTCGCCGCCGTGACATTGCGTGCAGAAGGTGTTGAACAGCTTGCGCCCGGCCTTGATCGCGTCGGGATCGCCCGAGAGCGGATTGTCCGATTCCACGGCCGCGGTCTGTTGCTGGGCCGCGAGCGGCACCGAGCCGATGCCGCCGATGCCGACCACGCAGACGCCGCAGATGACGGCGCGCCTCCATGCAATGCGCAGATGATCCATCATGGCGGCTTCCCTCCCTCCGCTCCACGTCATGAGGCCGACCGGCGGTGGCGCCGCCGCCCGTGCCGCCAGGATCAAGTTAGGGCGGCTAGAATGCCCCGACCAGAGCGCTCTGCGGGTACCCGATCGGGCCGTCTTCACTCGCGGGCGTCGCCAGCGCACCCGCGCGCGAAGCCGCGCCCTGCGGGCGGGGAAGCGACTGCCGGACGCGGCACAGCCGACAGCAAGGCGGCTGCGGCGGCAGGCGAACGGCGGGGCTGCGGCGGCTCGAGCAAGAGCAACGCGACGGCGGCGTGACCGGCTCAATATCCGCCGGAGGTGCTGGGAGAGCCGACCAGAGAGTGCTAGATTCCGGGAGAGGGCACGGTCCCTGCCAGAACGATGGAGAGGCTCCGATGAAGGTGGAGGCGGTACTGGCCGTGAAAGGCCGCGAGGTCGCAACCGTGCATCCTGCGGCGACTCTGGCCACCGTAGCGCAGCGGCTGCGCCTGGAGGGCATCGGCGCGCTCGTCGTGCTCGAGGGCGATCACCTCGCCGGCATGATCTCGGAGCGGGACGTCGTGCACGCCTTCGCCGCGCACCGCGCCGAGGCGTCCGAGATCAAGGTCGACGACGTGATGGCCCGCCACGTCATCACCTGCCGCCCCGAGGACAGCCTGACCCGGGTGCTCGGGCTGATGACGCGCCACCGGGTGCGCCACCTGCCCGTGCTCGAAGGCAGCCGGCTCGTCGGCCTGATCAGCATCGGCGATGCGGTGAAGCACCGGCTCGACGAGCTCGAGCTCGAAGCCGCGGTCCTGCGCGACGCCTACATCGCCGGCCACTGACATTCGTGTGCCAGGGCGAGCGAGCCCCGGTATGGCACCGGGTGTGTGGCGCCGCGCGCCCGTCATGATGCGCGAATGTGTGAAGCTCCGGTTGGGCATCTCTACAACAGTTCAATTTTGGGTGACTCGGGACTCACGGCCTGATACCTAGTTGGCTCGGCCCCTGCCATTCAGGGACGCTGCCGGTGCGTGACCGCGTTGGCGCATACGCGAAAGAGTGCGGCGGTTGACGCAGTCGGTTGCGCAGAAACTGTTGTGGCCCGCCATCCACCTCCAGTCATAGAAGACTGGCAAACCCTGGCTTGAATTGGAGGCAAGCAAGCCGGGATTTCAGCCACCACGCCTCTATGGAAAGCATCATGAAATCGGCACGCTTGCTCGGTCTGGCAACCGCGATGTTGCTCGGCAATGCGAGTTTCGCGCAGGCAGACGGGGAACTGCATATCTTCAACTGGGGCAACTACACGAGCCCTGAGTTGATCGATAAGTTCGAGAAGGAGCACAACGTCAAGGTCACCATCACGGAATATGATTCCAACGAGACCGCGCTTGAGAAAGTCCGGGCCGGCAGCCACGGCTTCGACATCGTCGTGCCTTCCGCAAACTACATGCCAATCTTCATCGAGGAGGGACTGCTGCTCGAGACGCGGCCCGACCAGATGGAGAACTTCAAGCACGTCGATCCGCGCTGGGCGGATGTCGATTGGGACCCAGGCCGACACTACTCCGTGCCTTGGCAATGGGGTTCGGCGGGTATGATCGTCAACAAGTCTGTCTATTCCGGGGACCCCAACACCTCGGCGATCTTCATGGACCCGCCGGCGGAGCTGGTCGGTAAGATCAACGTCGTCCCCGAGGGGGGTGACGTTATGGCGTTGGCCCTCATGTACGTGGGCGGCGAACCCTGCACTGACGACGAGGCAACGTTGAAAACGGTTCGCGACAAGCTGCTGGCGGCAAGGCCGAAGTGGATGTCGATCGATTACGAGACAGACGAAACGACCGAAAAGTATATTGGGGGCGAGCTTGGGGCCGGTGTCACCTGGAGCGGAGCTGCCTTCCGGAATCGGCTGGAGAATAAGGACATCGTCTACGGCTACCCGAAAGAGGGTTTTCCCTTCTTTATGGACAGCGTCGCAGTTCTCAAGGATGCAAGGAACGTCGAGAACGCCAAGCTCTTCCAGAACTTCATTATGGCGCCGGAGAACGCCGCCCTCATCTCGGCTTTTGCGCGGTTTGCCAACGGCATCCAGGGATCGGATGCTTACCTGCCGGAGGACATGAAGAACGCCCCCGAGGTGAACATTCCCGAGGAGTTTGCTGGCAAAGGCAGGTTCAACCAGACCTGCCCTCCGGAGGTGCAGGAGAAGCACACTGCGATCTGGAAAGAGCTGACCGAGTAAGCTCGCTTCGGCACTTAAGGCCCGGGTCTGACCCGGGCCTTTCAAACCGCCCGCCGCCTTCCCTGTTTGCCACGCCAGGTCCGCCAGGCTCGTCTGCAGGAGTCCGGGGCGGATTGCGGACCTTGACGCCCGGGGGTGATGGCTCTATGCGCCTGAGCGCCACTTGAGGTTGCGCGCAGCGCCGAGGCTCTGTCATCGCCACCCCGCTCCATCCGTCCGCTCCCGTCCGCGAGGCGTCGTGGCGCGAGCTGTTCACGCCGAAGCTCGTCACCTGCCTGCGCGAAGGCTACGGCTTTGCGACGTTCCGCGCCGACCTGATCGCCGGGCTCACGGTCGCGGTCGTCGCCCTGCCGCTCGCCATGGCGCTGGCAATCGCGTCGGGCACCACGCCCGATCGCGGCCTGTTAACGGCGGTGATCGCGGGCTTCTTGATCTCGGCGCTGGGCGGCAGCCGGTTGCAGATCGGCGGGCCGACCGGGGCATTCGTCGTGGTGGTGTTCGCGACCATCGAGCGCCATGGCTACGACGGCCTGCTGCTCGCCACGTTGCTCGCGGGCGCGATGCTGATCCTGCTCGGGCTCGCGCGCCTCGGCACGATCATCAAGTACATCCCCTACCCCGTGGTGACCGGCTTCACCTCGGGCATCGCCGTGATCATCTTCACGAGCCAGATCAAGGAGTTTTTCGGCCTCGAGCTGGACAAGGTGCCGGCCGACTTCGTCGCCAAGATAGCGGCGATCGGCAGGGCGCTGCCCAGCTTCGATCCGGCGACCTGCGGCATCGGCCTCGGCACGCTGATCCTGATCCTGCTGCTGCGCCGAGCGCGCCCGCAGCTGCCGGCGTTCCTGATCGCGGTGGCCATCGCATCGCTCGTGGTCTGGGCCAGCGGTCTCGAGGTCGCGACCATCGGCAGCCGGTTCGGCGGCATCCCGCACACCCTGCCCGCGCCGAGCATGCCGGAGATCAGCCTCGCGCGGCTTCAGGCGGTGCTGCCGGACGCGTTCACGATCGCGCTGCTGGCGGCGATCGAATCGCTCCTCTCCGCGGTCATCGCCGACGGCCTGGCCGGCACGCGCCATCGCTCCAATTGCGAGCTGGTCGCGCAGGGCGTCGCCAATATCGTCTCGCCGTTGTTCGGCGGGCTGCCGGCGACCGGCGCGATCGCGCGCACCGCCACCAACATCCGCTCGGGCGCCCGCACCCCGATCGCCGGCATGCTGCATGCGTTGTTCCTGCTGCTGTTCATGCTGCTGCTGGCGCCGCTCGCCAACGGCTTCCCGCTGGCCAGCCTGGCGGCGGTGCTGGTCGTGGTCGCCTGGACCATGGCCGAGGCGGAGCATTTCGCCCACCTGCTGCGGGCGCCGCGCGGCGACCGGCTGGTCCTGCTGCTGACCTTCGGCCTCACGGTGCTGGTCGACATCACCGTTGCGGTCAACGTCGGCGTGGTCCTGGCCGCGCTCCTGTTCATGCAGCGGATGAGCGCGCTCACCGAGGTGCAGAGCCACGAGCACCTGATCGAGGAGGACATAGCTGACCTGCCGCGCGGGGCCGACCGCCAGCTGACCCTGGGCCCCGACCTGCCCGAGGGTGTGGCGATCTACCGGATCAACGGACCGTTCTTCTTCGGCGCGGCCTGGCGCCTGAAGGATGCGCTCGATCGCATCGGCTATACCCCGCACACGTTCATCCTCGATCTCGCGGCGGTGCCGTTCATCGATGCCACCGGCGCGCATGCCTTGTACCAGTTCATTCACGACGTCCGGCGCAGGGGAGCAGTCCTGATTCTCTCCGCGGTCCGGCCGGAAACGCACAAGGCGCTGCGCCGCCGCGGCCTCGTGCCGCCTGACCGATCGGTGCGCTTCGCGCCGAGCTTGGCCCGTGCCATCGCGGTGGTAAGGGAAAGGACGCAATTGGCCCGACCGGAAGTCCGGTGAGGGCGTCCCCATCACGGGCGCGTAGATCGGGCCCGCAGGTGGGCCCGAGCCAAGCGGATACATCTCCGGAGGCCCCACACCGCTTTCGGGTCTCGCTCGGGGTGCACCGCGCCGAGGCGGCCCAAATCAAGCGACGTGCGCGCGGCGCGACTACGCCGCGTCTCGCACCCGGATCTCCAGCCGCTTGCCCAGCTCCGCGAGTGCCGCTTCGATCTGGCCGATGTCGGAGCGTCGATCAAGGTCCAGGAGCCGCCGCACCTCCGCCTCGGACTTTCCCATTCGGTCCGCGAGACCGGCGTCGGTGATGCGCTGTTGGAGCATCGCCGAATAGAGCGCCAGCTTGGCTGCCACGAGGGGGGGTAGAACGACGGTCCTCCGCCCACGCGCCGCGCTCGGGCGGGGAATCGGCTCACGCGACCTGATGTAGCCGATCAATGCTGCCGTCAGGCAGTCGAAGGCGTTCGCGACGGCCTCGGCTTCATCGGCGCCGTCTGTAGACGCTCCCTGGACGTCGGGGAAAGCGACCACGAGGCGTCCATCCTCATCGGGTGTCAAGGTGAACGGGTAAGCATGACGCATGTCGCCGCCTCTCAGGTCAGGTCGGTCGGATCAATCTTCAGATCGTTGCACATCTGGCGAAGCAAACCCTTGCCGATGTCCTGCTTGAGATCCTTGACGGTCGTGCGGCGGGCTCCGAAATACACGATCCGGTGGCTGCCCCGACCCCGGCGCGTATCCATGTCGAACGCTACGCCGCGCTTTCGGGCGAGCCGGCGCAGCCTTCGGATGAACTCCGTGCCCGTCACGGCGCCAAACTCGCCGAAAGCGGGGCGCAGAACAAGCTCGAGAACGGATCTCGGCCGTGCGCGCGGCGTCCTCGGCTATGGGTCCCGACGCGCAACGAAGGAGTCCCCTGATGAGCGCATGTATCGTCGGCTGGAGCCACACGCCGTTCGGCAGGCAGGAAGGCGAGGACGTCGAGTCGCTGATCGTCAAGGTGGCCCGCGCTGCGGTCGCCGACGCCGGGCTCGGCCCCGACGACATCGACGAGATCGTGCTCGGCCACTACGGCGGCGGCTTCAGCGCGCAGGGCTTCACCAGCTCGCTCGTGCTGCAGGCCGACGAGGTCTGGCGGTTCAAGCCGGCGACCCGGGTCGAGAACGCCTGCGCCACCGGCTCGGCCGCGGTCCATCAGGGCCTGAAGTCGATCGCCGGCCGGCAGGCGCGCTTCGTGCTCGTGGTCGGCGTCGAGAAGATGACCCATCTGAGCGGGCCGGATATAGCCGGGGCGCTGCTCTCCGCCGCGTACCTCAAGGAGGAGGGCGAGATCGAGGGCGGCTTTGCCGGCGTGTTCGGCCAGATCGCGCAGCGCTATTTCCAGCGCTACGGCGACCAGTCGGACGCGCTCGCCACGATCGCCGCGAAGAACCACAGGAACGGCTGCGGTAACCCGCTTGCCCAGATGCGCAAGGACCTCGGCTACGAGTTCTGTCGCCAGATCTCCGACAAGAACCCGCTGGTCGCCGGACCCTTGAAGCGGACCGACTGCTCGCTGGTCTCGGACGGCGCCGCGGCGCTGGTCCTGACCGACGTCGAGACCGCGCTCGCCATGGAGAAGGCGGTGGTGTTCCGCGCCGCGGTCCAGGTCAACGATTTCCTGCCGATGAGCCGGCGCGACATCATTCAGTTCGAGGGCTGCGAGCAGGCGTGGCGGCGGGCGCGCGCGCAGGCGCGGATCGGCCTGGACGACCTCGATTTCGTCGAGACCCACGACTGCTTCACGATCGCCGAGCTGATCGAATACGAGGCGATGGGCCTGACCCCGCGCGGCGAGGGCGCCAAGGCGGCGCTCGAGGGCTGGACCCAGAAGGACGGCCGGCTGCCGGTCAACCCCTCGGGCGGGCTCAAGGCCAAAGGTCACCCGATCGGCGCAACCGGCGTCTCGATGCACGTGCTCGCGGCGATGCAGCTGACCGGCGCCGCCGGCGAGATGCAGGTCGAGGGCGCCAAGCTCGGCGGCCTGTTCAACATGGGCGGCGCCGCGGTCGCCAACTACGTCTCGATCCTCGAGCCGCTGCGGTCGTGAGCAGGTGACCGGGCGCCCCGACCGCCCATCCTCGATCCGGCCGCCGGCCGCGCTCCCACGCTCAAGCCGCCCGGATCCGACCCGCGGCCGAATGGGTCGGCCGTGAGAGGCGAAAGTCCGAGCTTCGGATCGCATCGCCAGGTAACGCGCCGGTGACCCTCGCCACCGATCAGGTCGCGCGCCTGTTCAGGGCGCGCGCGGGGGTCGCCGCGGTCTTCTTCCTCAACGGCTTCGGCTACGGCAGCTGGGTGCCGCGGATCGCGGAGATCCAGGCGAAGGTCGGGGCGAGCGACGGTCAGCTCGGGCTCGCCCTGTTCATGGCCGCAATCGGGGCGCTGATCGCGATGCCGCTCGCCGGCGCCGCCGCGCACCGCTACGGCAGTCGCACGGCTACCGCCGTGACCGTCGCGTGCTACGGCCTGAGCCTGCCCCCGCTCGCGCTGGCACCCAGTCTGATCGGGCTCGGCGTCGCGTTGCTCGTCACGGGCGCGGCTTCGGGCGCGCTGGATGTGTCGATGAACGCGCAGGGCGTGGCCGTGGAGAAGCGCTACTGGCGTCCGATCATGTCGTCGCTCCATGGCATGTTCAGTCTCGGGGCCATGGCCGGGGCCGGCGCGACCGGCCTGATCGCTGTGCTCGGCCTGCCGCTCCTGCCGCATTTCGCCGGGGTGTGCGGCCTGCTTCTCCTGATCAGCGCGGCCGCGTGTCGCCCGATGTTGCCGGCCGCGGCCGAGGCGGGCTCCGGAGGGCCGGGCTTTGCCCGACCGTCGCTCGGCATTCTGCTGCCCGGCATCGTGGCGCTCGCGGCGCTGCTGTGCGAAGGCGCGATGGCCGACTGGAGCGCCGTGTACCTGAGCAGCAGCCTCGGCGCCGGCACCACAACGGCGGCGGCTGCGTTCGCGGCGTTCTCCATGGCCATGGCGGCCGGCCGCTTCACCGGCGACCATCTGGTCGCCAGGTTCGGCGGCGATCGGGTCGTCCGCGCCGGCGGCGCGCTCGCCGCGTTTGGCCTCGGCCTCAGTCTCGTGGTCGGCCAGCCGGTGGTCGCGGTGATCGGCTTCGCCCTGGTCGGCGCGGGCCTGTCCTGCGTGTTTCCGGTGGTGCTGTCGTCCGCCGCGCGCACGCCGGAGCTGCCGCCGAGCGCCGCGATCGCCGCCGTCTGCACCGTCGGCTACTTCGGCTTCCTGCTCGGGCCGCCCGCGATCGGCGGCCTCGCCGAGATGATCGGCCTGCCAGGGGCGCTCGGTCTGGTCGTGCTGCTGTGCGGGCTGATCGCGGCGTTGGGCAGCAGGGCGCCCCGGCAGCACGTCCAGGCCTCGGCGGCGAGATCGGCCTGAGCCAAGCGAGCCGCCGAGCGGGCGCCGGTCAGCGTCACGCCTGGGCGCGCGGCCTGATCGGGTCGGACGGGTTTTCTCAGAAGCTGGGCGCCGGCCGATTTTCGAAAACCGCGACAGCGCGGCCCGGGCACCTGGGCGCTCAGTGCGTGGCGGGCCCCCTCGGGCCGCCCTCCAGGTCGGGCGTGCCCTCGTCCCGGTTCCAAAACCGCATTAGATGCCGCTTGGCGTCGTCATCGCGGTACGCGGTCCGGCTGTGCGCGATCTGGCGGTTGTTGAGGTACAGGAACTGGCCCTGCCCGAGCAGGAACTCGATGCAGTTCTCGTCCGCCTCGACCAGCTCGCGCACCGCTTCGAGCGCATCGGCGCCCACCTCGTCGAGCGGCTCGCCGGCCAGCACGTAGCCCTTGCGCACGTAGTCGTCGTAGTACCGCGCGAACACGCGCCCGCCCGCGTGCCAGAAGATCGGCGCGCGGCTGTAGGTCACGTCATCGACGGCGTGCTCGGCGTGGCGGTCCCACCAGAACGACTGGTGGAGCCGGTCGAGCAGTTCCGGGTGCCCCCGCAGGGCATCGTGCACGGTGACCAGATTGGCGCACCGGCTCATGCCGCCTTCGGCCGCGGGCTGCAGACAGTAAAGACCGATGAAGCTGGGGGGCAGCGACAGCCAGCTGCCGTCGGTATGGAACTCCTGCTCCAGATTGGTGATGGACCGGCGGACGCCGTGCGCGAGCGCCTTGCCGGTATCGCCGACGTCGTACAGCAGCGTGCCGTCATATTTCTGCGCCACGACGCGTCCCATCAGGTTGGCCAGGATCCAGCCGATGGCCTGACTCTCCTGCCGTCGATAACGCTCGACCGGCACCCGATCGAGCACCGCGAAGCCAGGCCCGTCCACGAGCTTGGCGCGCATCCGAGCCATGACCTCGACACACGCCGGCAGCACGAACTGGCCGGGATCGAGGCCGGCCACGGGACCGAGGTGCTCGCGCGCGATCCGTGCGATCTGGTCAAACTCCGGGGTACACGCATGGGGGACGGGCACCAGCCACCGTCGCCGCGTCAGCAGCTGCCGCTTCCAGCCGAGTGAAACAACCTGCGGTACTGCGGCACACGATGAGCCGGACATGCCTTGCATGCGAGGTTCTCTCAGCCTGGTTCGTCGTAATTCTACCAGATTCGCGCCTTCGGTGTTAGGAAGATCCGACCTTTAAAATGCTACAATTCGGTATCGATTAAAGGTTGAACTGTGGCTCGCGCCCCACGGTCTTCCCGGGCTTCCGCCGTCGCGGCGCGAGCTCGGATCGGCGGCAACGGCTGAGGAGGCGCCGCAGAGAACCGGCCGTGCTCGCCCCGTCATCTCAGCTCCGGGAAGGCAGTGATCAGCCGCGAGTGCGCTTGCCCGATCGGGCTCGCCCGACGGCCAGATCCGGAGGTAGCTCCTGGCGCGCGCGCCGTTGCGGGTGCAGAGCTACGCCCGACCGTCAGATTGGGGATACCTGGAGTGCGCGCGCCGTCGAGCCCATTCGCCGTGGCGCTGCGAGCCGCTCGAGCGGACGGCGCGGAACCCGGATGGGCGGACAGCGCCTCGGCTCAGGAGGCGCGGCGCAGGGCGCCCACCTGCATCTGCGCGAACGCGCGCCCGATCAGGGCGGCGGCATCGTCGCCTTCGGCCAGCTCGGCGACGCCGGTCATGATACTGGCCTGGAGGTGGCGATCGCCTGCGAGCAGGACCGGGGTGTTGCTGAGCAGGGTGCCGAGGCGCTCGGCCGCAGCGCCGGCCTCGAGCGCGGTCGCATTGTCGATCACCAGGCAGAAGCGATCGCTGCCCAGCCGCGCGGGCAGGTCCTCGGCGCGCGAGAAGCGAGCAAGCGCCGCGCCGAGCGTCGCCAGCACCCGGTCGCCGACCGCGTAGCCGTAGAGCTGATTGATCTGACCCATCTGCGCCACGGCGACGCCGACCACGGCGAGCGTGCCGCCGCTGCGCGCGGCCTGCTCGATCAGATGGCCGACGTAGGCGTGCAGGAAGCCGTGGCCGTACAGGCGGGTCAGGCGATCGGTGGTCGGAGCAAGCCCGACCAGACAGCTGCGCAGATGCCGGCGCAGGCGCTGCTGGCGCACCCAGGCCTGGACGCGCAGGCGCAGCACCTCCGGATGGAACGGCTGGAAGAGCACGTCCGAGACGCCCCACGCGAACGGCTGGGCGCGATCCGCGAAATGCTGGGCGCGACCGACCAGCACGATCGGCAGATCGAACAGCTCGGCGTCGCTGCGGATCGCGGCGCACAGGCGCTGCAGGTCGTGGTGATCGTGGCTGGTGGTGATCAGCGCGACGTCGAGATCGTCGCGGTGCAGGCGCTCGATCGCGGCGTCGGCGGTCTCGGCATAAGCCGCGGTGGCGGCCCCGCCGAGCGCGGTCAGGACCTGGATCTGATCGCCACCGGCCGGGCCGATCAGCAGGATGCCGATGCGGTCGATCGCGGGCACGCCGGGACTTTCCGGAATGCGCGGCACACCGAAGTTGGCGAGCAGGGCGTCGCGCCGGCGCCGCTCGATCTCGATCGCCGCCAGGCGGGCCAGCGCGCGGATGCGCGCCCGCAGCTCGGCATCGGCGATCGGCAGGACGAACACGTCATCGGCGCCGAGCGCGAGCGCGTGGGCGACAACGGCGGCCGGCTCGTCGGCGGTGGCGATGACGATCGGCAGATAGCGCGTCGCCGGGCTGGCCTTGACCCGGGTCAACAGCGCCAGGCCATCCTCCACCCAGGCATCGATCAGCACGATATCGGCGCCATCGGCGGCCAGGGCCGCCACGGCGCGCTCGTAGCTGTCGCACAAGGCCAGCTCGCAACCCCAGTCGCGCAGCCGCGCGCACACCAGCTCCAGTGGCTGGTCCGGCCGCTGCAACACGATGAGACGGGTGGGTTGAGCCATGCGCACGCGTCGCCCTGAGCAGACCGACTTTAGTGGGCGCGCGTTAACAAAGCGTGGAACGAAGATCGCACATCTCGGCGCCGGTGACAGGATGCCCTGAGCGCAGGGTGCCCCGCGATATCCGCAGGAACTGGAGTCGTGCCTCGCGGCAGGCGCGATCGACACGGTCGCTTTGCGGTTTGACATCGGCGGGCAACCCGCTACCCTTGCCCTGATCAAGTGGGCACCGGGGGCGGCTCCACTCGATCCCATCATTGCCGGTCCACAGCGAAACGAGGGAGGTTTGCATGACGACTCGCGTGGCAACAGGTGCGCGCTCGGCCTGGCTGGCCGGCCTGCTCGCGACCGCGCTTGCGGTTCCTGCCCTGGCGGCGAGCGAAACGACGGCGGAGCGGTTGCTGAATGCCGCAGCGGAGCCCCAGAACTGGCTCACCCATCACAAGGATTATGCGGCGACCCGCTATTCGACTCTCGACCAGATCACCAAGGACAACGTGAAGGACCTGAAGGTCGCGTGGACCTTCGCGCTCGGCGGCATCGAGGGCGGCGGCATCTGGCCGCACGGCGGGCTCGAGGGCACTCCGATCGTCGAGGACGGCTCCATGTACGTCACCGATGGCTGGGGCGCGGTGTACAAGCTCGACCTGACCCAGGGCCCGGGCAAGCTGGTCTGGAAGATGGATCCGGGGACGGACAAGGACTGGTCGGGCGCGGTGTCCTGTTGCGGCGTCAACAACCGCGGCGTCGCGCTGTGGCGGGACAAGGTGATCTCGCACACCCTGGACGGCCGCCTGCTGGCGACCGACAAGGAGACCGGCGAGGTCGCCTGGGAGCGCCAGGTCGCCGATCCGGCGATCGCCGAGGTGATCACGGTGGCGCCGCTCGTGGTCAAGGACCTCGCGATCACCGGCGTCTCGGGCGCGGAGTACGGCATCCGCGGGTGGATCGCCGCGACCGACCTGAACACCGGCAAGGAGGTATGGCGTCGCCACACCATTCCCGGCCCCGGCGAGCCCGGGCACGACACCTGGGCGGACAATCACGACGCCTGGAAGACCGGCGGCGGCTCGACCTGGGTGACCGGCTCCTACGATCCGGAGACCGACCTGATCATCTGGGGCGTCGGCAACCCCGGGCCCGACTGGGACGCCGAGTACCGCCCCGGCGACAACCTGTACACCAACAGCATGATCGCGGTGTCGCCCGAGAACGGCGAGATCAAGTGGTACCACCAGTACACGCCGAACGACCCTTACGACTATGACGGGGTCGCCGAGAACATCCTGGTCGATGCCGAGGTCAATGGCGCAGCCAAGAAGCTCGCCCTGCACGCCGATCGCAACGGCTTCGCCTACGCGATCGATCGGACCAACGGCGAGTTCGTCTGGGGCACCCAGTTCGTCAAAGAGCTGACCTGGACGCGCGGCCTCGACAAGGCGAGCGGCCTGCCGCTCGACTACGATCCGAACAGCAAGGTCCAGACCTACATCGCCGGGACCGCGCCGGACCGTTCCAATCCGGTCGGCATCTCCTGCCCGGGCAATATGGGCGGCAAGAACTGGCCGCCGACCGCGTACAATCCGAAGCTGCAGATCTGGTACATCCCGGTTATCGAGAGCTGCAACACGATGACCAACAAGGAGACCATCCCGGGCGAGTCGTACAAGCCGCGCGAGTTCTTCACCGGGGGCGGGCCGAAGCAGCACCAGCCGATCACCGGCAGCGTGACCGCGATCGACGCCAAGTCCGGCGCGATCGTCGCCAAGCACGAGACCAAGTACCCGATGCTCGGCGGCATTCTCACGACCGCCAGCGGACTGGTGTTCACGGGTCATCCCTCGGGCGAGTTCGTCGCCCTAGACGCCAAGACGCTCGACGAGCTCTGGCGGTTCGAGACCGGCTCCGGGATCAATGCCCCGCCGATCACCTACAGCGTGAACGGCAAGCAGTACGTGGCGCTGCTGGTCGGGCTGGGCGGCGCCTGGCCGAAGTGGTTCGTCGACAGCACCGAGGGGCTCGAGAAGATGCAGCCGAGCTCGATGCTCTACGTGTTCGCGCTCTGAGCTGAGCAACTGCGGGAGCGGGTCCGGCCGGCCCGCTCCCACTCTGCCGGTGCCATTCCAGTTCACGACGACTGAACCGCTCGGGCTGAGGGTTGACGTCTGGCGGATGGCGCCCGGCCGCCTATGTGCGCAGAGAGCGGCTGCGAACGCGGCATGGATCAGGCGGCAACGCGACAGGACAGGCAATGGCCAAGAACACGATCTGCCTCTGGTACGACAAGGACGCCGAGGCTGCTGCCCGCTTCTACGCAAAAACCTTTCCCGCCAGCGCGGTGGGCGCCGTGCACCGGGCACCCAGTGACTACCCGTCCGGCAAAGAAGGCGATGTGCTGACGGTCGAATTCACCGTCGCCGGAGTGCCCTGCATCGGCCTCAACGGCGGTCCCGCGTTCCAGCATAACGAAGCCTTCTCGTTCCAGATCGCCACCGACGATCAGCACGAGACCGACCGCTACTGGAATGCCATCGTCGGCAATGGCGGCCAGGAGAGTGCGTGCGGCTGGTGCAAGGACAAGTGGGGCGTCTCCTGGCAAATCACGCCGCGCGTGCTGACCGAGGCGCTGGCGGCCGGCGGCGACGAAGCAAAGCGTGCATTCGATGCGATGATGGGCATGAAGAAGATCGACGTCGCCGCGATCGAGGCGGCGCGGCGCGGCTGACGTTCCTATGTGCTGAACGGCTTGATCCAAAGGCGGTGCCCGGATCGCGCACGCCGTTTTCGCGGCGGTCCAGCGCGTGCATAGTTCGATCCCGACCGCTAGCCGGGTCGGGCAAATCTCGGAACCGCTGCTGCGAGCATCATCGTCGCGACTAAGGCGACCGCGATCGCAATCAGGACATGCGCCCAGCTGTCGGGCCGCAGCGCGCCGCAGTAGACGATCACCAGGAACAGGGGCAGATCGAGGAAGTGGGTGAAGCGGCCGAGCGTCGTGCGTGCGTCCGCGCGATCGAGCACGGTCAGCTGGCCGGTCTCGAGCGCCGCGAGCGAGCGTCGCAAGGTTCGCTGAAACTGCCTTCGGGTGATCGTGTTGCCTTCGACGAACTCGAACAGGAACAGGCCCCACATCGCGACCAGCCACGGTTCGGTAAAGATCCCGAGCCCCAGCTCGAAGATCAAGAGAAGCCCTGAGATCGCGAGCAGGACCGCGCCCGGCAGCACCAGGGCGTCGTAGAAGGTCGCGGTGTACCAGGCCGCCTCGGCGAAGCGGTGGACGTCCGAGGTGCGGTACGCCCGCAGCTCCGAGACGAACACGGCGAGCAGGCCGCCGCCCAGCAGGATGAGCCCGACGATGTGGCCGAGCCTGAGCAGCGAATAGTAGTCCATCGACGCCGGGCGCGCTTCCTGCCTGATTCCGGCCGCCAGGAGGTCAGTGCATCGCCTCGCACTCGTGTGAATTGGCGCCCCAGAACACGACGCAGTCGTCGTGGGTCGGCGCGCCCTTGCCCTGGAGCCGGATCTGGACGTAGTCGACGACCGCCTCGATCTCCTCGGCGCGCAGGAAGGTCGCCGCCTTGGGCGGGAAGTCCGCGCCGAGGTCGGCCTTGGTCATGCCGCCGTAGCACGCGGCGCCCTTGTACGCGTTCCGGTCGTGGTAGGGCATGCGCGTCGCCGGCCGGCCGCAGCGGACCACCTCGATCAGGTCGGCGCGCTCGAGCGTGGTCTCGCGCAGCGACAGCGCCGCCCCGCCATAGCCGCCCCCGCCGCCGCCGTGCCACTTGTGGCAGCCGACGCAGTTCGCCTTCTCGTAGACCCGCCGGCCGAGGTCGCCGGGCGCCTGGGCGCCAGCTGGACTGAAGGCGCCGCAAAGGCCCGCCAAAAGGACGGTCGTGACGATGCCGCGTGCGGTCGCTGCGCTGAACATGTGCCGCCCCCCGAGGATGCCGACGTAGCAGAGGTCCCGTTCATGGGACGTATTAGACGGGCTGTTTACGGAAGGCTACCCGCTAGCTCGGCCAAGCCGCGGTCGACCGCGACCAAGCGCGATCGCCGGCCGCATCGAGCCTGCGGCAATGACGACCCGCGCATGACACGGCTCGCGGCGACGAAAGGTCCGGCCCAGCCGCCAGTGCTCTTCAATTGCACTTCGGCCCGCCGAAAAAGATGTACGTGCCCCAGTTGCCCGTGATGTTGTGAATGTCGGCCGTGTAGCAGTCGGGGTTCGACTCGTACTCGTCGAGCGTCGCCCACTGGCTGACCGTATTGGTGTCGATGTAGAAGATCATGTTCTGGAACGCGGCCTTCCGCCAGCCTTCGTTCGATTTGCGGCCCGAGCCCATTTCCAGCGAGGACGGCTTGCCCGTGGTCTCGCCACCGAACGCGATCTTGCCGGCGCGGCGCGACAGCCCGCCTTCGCCCCACAGCGACTTCGGATAGTAGCCTACGGCGATGTAGTCGCCGGGGCCCTTGTAGAACAGCCACCAGTTTCCATCCGTATGCCGCTTCCACTGCAAGTTGAAGCCCCATTGCGTGCCGTCAATCGAGCTGTACGCGGTGAAGCCGCGCCCGAGATACACGTTGTTCG
>JBKPNX010000073.1:0-11215 GCA_046732855.1 Pseudomonadota bacterium | reverse complement strand
ATGTACATCCGACATCTCCTTTTCGCGAACTCCGGCGTCTACGTCTAATCACTCCCGCGAGCGGCTTGACCGCCGGGGCCACGGCAGCACGAATCGTAAGCTCTAACCGGCTGTCGCCACGAATGATGCCATTGTCTGCAGGCTAACGAAAGCGCCTTGGCCAGCCTTCGCCTCGGCAGCTCTATCGAGATCTCTGATATCCGGGGAGCGGCAGAGCCGGCGAACTAGGCGACCGTAGCCTTACCTTGCCTTCACGCTGTCCGAGTCGGGTCAGGTACTGCCTTCCAGACCACCTGGCCGCCATGTCTGCCGCTGAAGGCGACGCCGCCCAACCCGCGGGAAAGCGGACATCGAGGACCCTGACGGCCGGAGTCCGCCCTGTAGCGGACGTGGTCCATAACTGGCTGGGACGGCTGGGTATAGCCACCACCGAACTCGCAATTACCGTTCGGCTCACCGCAATGACGGCCCAACTCCACGATGCGGTGTGTCTTGGCTAGTCGTGCTGGAGCTGCTTGATCCGGGCGATCGCGTCGTCGACGGCCTGCTCGGGGCTGACGCCCTCCGCCGCGACGCGGTGGACCGCTTTGTGCCAGACCCGATCGTTCCAAACGCGATCGCTTAGGTCACCCGTATCGTAGACATGTGGCTGCGTCAGGCCCTGCATCGCCGAACGCATGCGGTGCGGATCGCTCGGATCAAGCCAGAAGGGGCTGTCGATCAGCTTCGTCATCGGTGGCAGCAAGCGATCGCGCGCGAAGTCGAGATAGTGGGCGAGCCAGCCCTCCTCGACCAGGAAGCGGACGAACTCCTTGGCCAGCGCAGGGTCCCTGCTGCTCTTGAGCACAACCGCGCGGTAGATCTCGCCGAAAATGACCAGCGGGCGACCGGCAGGGTCCTTCGGCCATTCAACGGTCGCCGCGTTTCGGGCGTAGTCGTCCGGCCGCAATCCCCTGAGCGCGTTCATGATCGAGAGCGTCTCGTTCGGCGTCATGACGACTCGCTGCGTGAGGAACGCCTCGTTATTGCCGGTGTTGTTCCAGGTGGTCGCGTCCGGCGGCGTGCAGCCCTTCCGATAGACCGCCGTATAGGCTTCGAGAGCCTTGATGAGGCTGGCTCGTGCGGCCGGATCCGTGTCTCGCGCCGTGGGATCGGCGACCCTATTCCGGCCGTCGGCGGTCGCCCCCCAATACGCGTCATAGGCGTATTTGAACTGGGTGAAATCGATCCACGTGTCGCCGGGGCTGTCGACCGACATGGTCAGCCCGACCCCCCAGATATCCTCGCGCCCGGTCGCTTGACGCACGGCGGGTTGGACCCGGTCGCACCAGAACGACCAGAACGCGTCCCACTCCTTGGGGATGTCCTCGAGGGTGAAGCCCGCCTGTTCAAGCAGGCTCGCCCAGACGTGGATATGGGTCGTGGAGCGACCGAACGGCAGAGCGTAAAGAGCGCGCTGCCCCGTTCGGCCGTTGAGCGGCATGGATGCCTGGAGCACGTCGGGATCGAACATGCTTGCCAGCGGGCCGACAGCTTCGGTGAGGTCGACCAGCCGGTCGTCGTACGCCCACGGGTCGATGTTGGCGTCGATCAGGAGGCCGAACAGGAAGTCCGGCGGCTGCCCCGTCTCGATCGCGGCCTGAACCTTCCCTGCCAGCTCTGCCTGGGGGTGCAGAACCAGTTCGACATCTTTATCGGTCTTGTGCTCGAAGGCGTCGATGGTCTCCCGGGCCGCCTTGTCCTCCTCGGGATAAACGCCCTGCTCCCACCAGACGATGAGGTCAGCGCCCTTGGCGCTGAGGGGCATCACGGCAAACATCGCGGCGAAAATCGCGGTCCGGCTGCGCACTATCGTTCCTCCCGAGCGGCCGCACGGCCACTAGCTGCCGACTGGCCGTTCCCGACAACTTTCGCGCTAGCCCGATCTGGAGGCAAGCAGGTCAGTTGGATTTGGAACGTCGGCTTGGGGTAACGACCGGCGGTCGCCTTTGCCAATTTCGACTTCTGCTATCCGATCCGGAAGTGGTGGCCCAAGGTCACACGTGCATGGTTCAGGAGGCCAGTCTGGCCTCATCGTACCCGAAGTGCGCCGCCAGCATCCCCAGCGCCGCCACCAGAATGCCCTGCGCCTGTTCCTGTCGCACCGGCCGTCCACCCCATCCTTGCCGCAGCGCCCACTCGCGCACGCTACGCTGCAATCCGACGATGTGCCAGACGCAGCTACCAGCCGGGCTGCTGATCCCACCTAACGCCGCTATTGCTTCATGCACGCGGCGCCGCGCATGGAGCTGCCGCTCGCTCAGCTCCGGCTCGCGCCCGGTGCCGGGTACGCGCCGGATGGGCACCGCGCGCAGGGGATCGAGCTGAGCCACGATAAAGGACGCCTGGAAGTCCTTGCCGGCATCGTGCATCGCCTCGTCAATGGTGCCGGCGCGCAGCATTTTGCCAAGCGTGTCGACCGTGCGGTGATGATACACGATGCATCCGTCGGGATCCTTCTCGCGGACCTCCTCGAGCTCGCGGCCGCGCACCTTGTGCGGCTTGATCCGGCGGCTCATCGGGCGCCTCCCGGCCGGCGGCCGTACAGCCGGTTGGCCTCGTTGATCAGCGCCTGCCGGGTCCAGTCGTCGCGGACGTCCTCGGGCCGGAGCACGACCACGCCCTGCGCGCGCCACGCCGCACGACGCATGGCGAGCAGGTCCTTGTGGCTGGGCGCCGTGCGCGGCTGGGCGCGCGCCAGGCACGAGCGGTACCCGGCGGGCCCGATCATCGGCTTACCTCCCGCAGGACCGCGGCGTAGCCGGCGACGTCGACCTGGCTATCCAGATGCTTCGGATCGCGCGCGAGCCGGGCGAGCTTCAGGTCGATCAGACACAGCACGACCTGCGCCGGGCTCACATTAGTGCCGAGGCTCAGCGACCACCGTGCAGCGACCCGCTCGAACAGATGGACCGGCTCGCCGTACTCTCGGCGGCGCCGATTGACCAGGCCGGCGGCATGCTCGAGGAGATCCGGCCCATTCATTGCCGGCCTCCATGCTTGAGCGCCCAGTCGAGCAGGGCGAGGGCGTCGGCTTCATTGTCGTCGACGGGGTCGAGGCCGAGCGCGCGCACCGCCGCGATCACGGCGTCCTTGTCGGCGTTGCCCCGACCGGTGACGTGACGTTTGATCGTCCCAACCGGCACCCCGCGGTACGGGATTTTGAACATCTCCGCCCAAGCGGTCAGATGCGCGAGGTAGCCGCCATACGCATGTGCGGCCGTGACGCCGCGATGGAACCTGACCTCCTCGAAGTAGACCGCCCCAATCCCGCCCGCGGTCTCGTCGATCTCCTGCAGCCAGGCGCGGAAACGGAGGAAGACCATGCCGCCGCCTTCGAACCGCCCCGGCTTGAACTCAACGGTCCCGCTGGCGATGGCGCCCTCCGCGTTGCGCACAGCCCAACCCGTCTTCTGGCCGAGGTCGAGCGCAAGGATCGCGTTGCCGGTCGGGGCGCCGCCGGCCAGCGCCGGCCACCGGACTGGAATGATGGTCTCGTTGGTGCTCTCTTTGAGCAGCGTAGCGACAGACACGTAGCCCTCCGTTGGATCTTGGGTTGGAGGGCGGTCGCTCTGTCGGGTGAGGAGCAGGCGATCGCTCGAAGTCGAGCTTCGGTCTTGCATGAACGGCCAACGACCTCCGCCGCCGGGCCGCTCTCGGCAATCCGTCAATCCTTCAACTTCAGGCTTGAAGGATCTCAGGCACGCAACTCTCTGATATATCTATGTAAATTTATAATCCTTCAATTCTTCAATCTTTCATAGAGACTCCACCAACACCACCTCATCCATTTCTGTAGAGGTGTCTATGGGTGAAGAATGATTGAAAGATTGAAAGATCTCCATCGATAGCAAAAAGACAGTCATCACAGGCAGTTATAGCCGCCAGATCCGTCATTTGAAGGAACTCCGACCGCTTGAAGGATCTCCTCAGGCCGCTGCCCGGTACACCTTGGCCGGCTTGGTGCCGCTGGCGCGCTCCGCGATCTCGATCTCCCCGGCCTCGATCAGGGTGGCCAGGATCTCTTGGCGCTGCCGGGCCTCCAGAAACTGCGTTCTGCGTGTGAGCTCACTCCTGACGATCCCGTTCTCGCCGGCATGCCGGACCAGCCGCAGGATCCGCTGATGATAGGCCTGCGTCCGGTTCTCGGCGATGTAGCTCTCCGCTTCGGTGATCATGGTGGTGATGCAACGGTCGACCACCAACTGGGCCCATTCGGCATCCTCCAGCTGGATGACTGGCGCCTGCGGGTTCGCGCTCACGGCCTTGATCAGCGCCACCTTCGCGGTGTTCTCCCAGACCCGGGCGAGGATCGCCCCACGGTTGGTGCCCTTGGCCTCGCGCTGTCGCGCGGTCAGCTCCAGGTCAAGTCGATCGAACAGCTGCTCGGCCTCCGGTACCATCGGCACGGGATGGGGATCCGGCACGATCATCGGCCCCTCGACCAGTGCCGCCAGGTTGCCCCGCCCATGCCCCGGCACGCCGGTCACCATCTCCTGAAGTGCCTGGATCAGCTTGGCCGGCACATCGCCGATCGGCTTCGGCCGCCGGTTGCGGTCGGGCACGTCGTCGTCGGTCTTGAACACCAGGAATCGGGCGAGGCTGCCATCGACCATCGAGCCCTCCTGCAGCGCGGCCCAAAACGGTTCCGGCACCGAGGTCGCATGCACGCAGCAGCAGGGCTGCGCGATATCCTGGCGCGGCCGCTGCTGCTGATCGGCATACTCGGCGCCGAAGAAGGTGCCGCCGGCGCTGGTGTAGAGCTCGGTGAGGAGGTCCCAGATCTCTGCGAGGTATTTCGGCGCGTGGCGCTTGTTGACGACATTGCCGAGGAACTGCCCGAACTCGTCGAGCTGGAACAGGCTCGACGGCTGGCGGTAGAGGGCGGTGAGAAGGCCCGAGCCCGAGGCGATGCGATTGCCGCCGAGATAGCGCTGAAGGCCGGCGGCGATGAACGCCTCCTTGATCGCGACGCGGGCATGGTCCTTGCCGCCGCCGCTGCCGGCCATGCCGACCACGTACAGGTTGGTGCGCAGATTGGTCTGAGTCCGGTATTTGCGGCCCATGAGCGCGCCGAGCGCGCAGAGGATGGCGCCGACGGCGAGGATCGGCTGGGGCCGGACCGCGCTCGCGAGGACGTAGTCGACCAGGAGCTCGAGCGCGCCGTCGAGCTGGAACATGCGCGGGTCGACCGGCGCGCGCTGGGGCGGTGGCGGAGGGGGCGAGTCGGGGGCTGCGTCGGCCGGCGCGATGAGCCGCGCCAGCAGAGCGCGGGCTGGATGCCGGCCATTGACCAGGATGCCCCCGTTCAGTACCAGCGCCGGGTCCGGGCTCCAGCCGCCGGCGAGCGCATGGTGGTAGATCGTGCCGGCGCCGATGCGCTCGGGCTTGAGGCTCGCCCACGTCCTGGCGGTCGTCTCGGGGACGTCCTTGCTCGAAGTCGCGGACCAGGCGGCGAACAGGTCCCAGCCGTCTTCGCCGAGCGCGCCTTTCAGCGCCATGCCGATGCGGACCCAGCTGTCGTAGTCGAGATCGGCGTTAGCGATGAAGCGCATTCCATCAGCGATCGCCTCGGGCGTGCCCCGCAGATCGCCGGCGGTAACTGCTATTGCCCGGGGGGTAAGTTCGCCCGGCAACCGGCCCGGCCTGAGCTCCGGCGGCACCAGCGCCTGCGCCTGGTCCAGGAATGCCCGGAGCGCCTGCTCGTCTACCAGCGGCAGGCTCTCGGCGGGCAGATCGGCCGGCGAATCCTGCGGCCATTCGTAGGGGCGCTTGGTCTCCGGATGGTCGGCGAAGGCGACAAACTGCTGGCCGAGCCCGAGCACCTCGATCGGGTGCGCCTTCATCCCGGAGAGCGGCTCGGCCGTGCGGTAGACCAAGAGGCGCTTGGGTCGGTGCCCAAACCGGACAGCGGGCGTGTCGCCGAGCATCTCGCGCGCCAGCTGCTCCAGGGTGCTCGCGAGCTTCGCGTCCCGGATGTCGATGTCGACACCGATCACGATACCGCTCGGGATGCCGATGCCGGCATCCGGCCAACCGCTCCAAACGATGAGCTCGTGCTCCGAGGTCGGACGTGTGCCGTGTCTGGTCCAGCCACGATAGTCGTGCCAGGCGCCACGCTTGAACTGCCCGGGCTTCTTGGTGCCTGGCATGATCGGCAGGACCGGATAGCCGTTGTCGACCAGCCGCGCGCCGAGACGCGCCATGTAGCTCTCGCTCATGGATACGGCACCTCCGCCGGATCGTCGCCGAGCTCGCGCAGGCGATCGGTGAACGCGGTGACGATCACCTCGATGAGCACAGCGAACTCATCGGGCGACCAGGTCATGACGTCGGTCCGGCCGAGGCTCTCGATGTGCTCGCCGGCCATGGCGACGGCATGGTCCATCGCGGCCCTCTCGTGCCGGGTCGGGTCAATCATGCCCCGCCTCCGATGGCAGATGCCCTGGCACGTGAGTGAGCAAAGCCAGCGGAGGCTCTCGACGCGGCGCGGGTCGCCGATGCCGTAGCGGGGATCGAACCAGCCGAAGCCACGACCCTCGCGCCGGCACACGGGGCAGATCATGCGAACCTCGCATGGACGACCTCCGTGTAGCTGCCGTTGGGTCGAACCGCGATCTGAGCGGGCAGGCGAAGCTCATGCGTGCGCGCAAGCGCCTCATCGACGGTGGCGGGCGGGAGCTCACCCTCGGCCCGGCGGCGCCACCACTGCGCAGCTCTTCGGCCGGCGTAGCCGCCGTGCTCCAGGCAGACCCACTCGCGGTGGCGGACCACGCCACAGTGGTAGTCGACGCGAAGGGAGGGCGGCTTGCCGGGCTTTTCGTGGCGGTGGTAGGTCACCGCGCCGACGTCGACCCACTCCGGTCGGCCGACGCTCAGGATCGGTCGCGTGGTCGCGGTGGCCTCGAGCTGCACCTCCGGCGCGGGGAAAACGTAGCCGCACTCGATGCAGAGCCGCGCCGCGAGCGCGTTGATGGTCTGGCACTCGGGGCAGACCCTGGTCGGCGCCTCGCCGTCGCCTTCCCCGTTCGTCTTGTCTTTCGGCTTAACCAGATCGATCGGCCCGTGGCGGGCGACGTTGCCGGCGAAATCGAGGACCAGGCAGTTCTCCTTGCCGGGGGCGAGGCGCGTGCCGCGGCCGGCCATCTGGACGTAGAGGCCGGTCGACTTGGTCGGCCGTAGCATGGCGATCAGGTCGACCGCGGGCGCGTTGAAGCCGGTCGTCAGCACGCCCATCGAAGCGAGCGCCCGGACCTCGCCGCGCTTGAAGGCGGCGATGATCCGATCGCGCTCGGCCTTGGCCGAATGGCCAAAAATGGTGGCGCAGGAAAAGCCGCGGGCCCTGACCGCATCGCACACATGATCAGCGTGATCAACCCCGGCGCAGAACAGGAGCCACGAGCGCCGGTCCCGGCCGTAGGCGATGACCTCGTCGATCGCGGCCTGGGTGATCGGGTCCTGATCGACTGCGGCCTCGAGCTGGCCAGCGATGAACTCGCCGCTGCGGGTGCCGACGCCCGAGACATCGAGCTGCGTCGTGGTCTGCTTGCTGGTCAGGGGCGCGAGGTACCCTTCATCGATCAGCTCGCGCACCGAGATTTCGAAGGCGATGTCGTCGAACAGGGCATCCCGCCCGGAGTGCAGCATGCCGCTGTCAAGCCGGTAGGGCGTCGCGGTCAGCCCGATAATCTTGAGCTGCGGGTTGATCCGCGTGAGATCGCCGAGGAAGCGGCGGTAGGTGGTGTTTGCGCTTCGCGGTATTAGATGGGCCTCATCGACCAGCACCAGGTCGGCGCGCTGGATGGCGTAGGCCTTGCGGTGCACCGATTGGATGCCCGCGAACAGGATCTGTGCCTGGACGTCGCGCCGGTTCAGCCCGGCGCTGTAGATCCCGGCCGGCGCCTCAGGCCAGAGGCGAATGAGCTCGGCGAAGTTCTGGCTGATCAGCTCCCGGACGTGGGTCAGGATGATGATCCGCTCGTCCGGCCACTGCGCCAGCACCTCCTGGATGAAGGCGGCCATAACGAGCGCTTTGCCGCCAGCCGTCGGGATCACGACCAGGGGATGGCCGGTCGCCAGCGCAAAGTAGTCGTAGATCGCGTCAATGGCGGCGCGCTGGTAGGGGCGCAGCTGCAGGGTCATGCCGTACCGTCCCGCCAGACGCTGCCGTCCGGCTTGCGGTAGGCGACCCAGGCGCCGTCGGGATCGGCATCGAACTGCTCGCCCTGGATCAGGTCGGGGATAAAGAGGTGGGAGCCACAGCCCGCCCGTTGCTCCTCGGCCGAGAGCCGTCGATCAAAGTGGGCGCAATGCCAGGCGCCATCTTCGGCCGGCGTCACGTGCAGGCAGCTGCGGCAGGTACGCGCCGGCAGCCGGTCGTCATGACAGGTGTCGTGATGTGGGCAAATCCGGCACAGGAACCAATCGGGATCGTCGCTGATCCTGGCCGGCGGCCGCGCTGCGAAGATGATCCGACCGGCCCGCGCCAGCAGCCGTTCGGCTTCATCGCGATCCACTCGCAACCGCTCGGCGTAGAGGGCGTCGTTGTCTTTGCAGGCGGCGATGTAGAGCGCGCGGGTGAGGCCGGTCAGATGCATGTAGACCTGCATCTGCGCCCAGTGCTCGGGGTTGGCTTTCCGCACCCCCGATTTGCGCAGCTCGGCGAAGGATCGCACGTTGTGGGTCTTGAACTTGAGCGCGTGCCAGGTCTTCGGCCCCTCCGGGATGCCGAGCCCCACGCCATCGAGGCTGCCGCCGAAGTGCCCGCCGTGCGCCTGGACATGCCACTGCCGGCCGGTGTCGGGATCGACGTCGAGTACGGTGACGCCGATCCGGCGCAGGTTGCGGATCAGCCGCTCCTCCTCGAGCCGGCCGGTCTCGAACAGGCGGAGCATCCGCCCGCCCTGGGTGGCGCGCGTGATCCAGCGGAACTCGTACCAGAGCGCCCGATCGCAATCCCGACCGATCACCGAGGCGCCGAGGTGCTCGCGCCGATCATCGCTGGCCTCGGCCTCGTAGGCCGCCAGGATCGCCTCGACCGTGGGACTGGCGCGCGGCGGCAGGGGTGCCATCAGGCGTCCGCCCGCTGGTCGTGCAGCGCGTGCGCTCGATCAAGGAAGGCACTCCAAGCTACGTCATCGAACTCGTCGCGGAGGACCTCGATCAGGCAGTCCTTGAATCCGACGTTACGGTCCGTCGGCAGGGTCTGCAGGTGCGCGGTGAGCGCCGCGATCTGCTGGCGCTTGTGGCGGATCGCGGTGCGCGCCCGGTGGTACCAGCGCGGGTCCATCTTGCCGTGGTTGGCCTGGCGCTCCAGGTCGGCGGTCGCGATCTGCGCCTTAATGGCGTCGATGTCGGCGCGCAGCTGGTCGATCGCGGCACGGCAGGCGGGCCGGCTCGCCGGCAGGTCGGCCTTGCCGCCAAGCGCACCGGGGACTAGCGTCCTGTCCTCCATGGACGTTCTCCGAATGCCTGTGGGGAAAGCGCCGTCGCCGCCGTGTCGCCAAACTCGATCGGCGACGGCGCTGCCTTTCTCCGGATCAAGCGCTCCTCTTCCAGGGGGCGGTGGTATTGGCGGCCGGCGCCGGGCGCGCCTGCGGTGCGGCTGTGGACGGGGTCGGCGTCGGGCCATTCACCGCCGGGATAGGCGTGCTGGCTGCTGCGACCTGCTTGACCGGCTTGTAGCCCTTGACCTGGTTGTAGCCGTTGGGCTTGACGACGACCCGGACCAGCAGGGGCTGGACGTGCAGCTCCTCGCTGTCCGCGACCTGCAGCTTGCCGACAGCATGGCAGATGGCGCTGAGCGTGCGCTGCGCGATCTCCTCGGCGGTCGGGTTCGGGTTGATGAGGTTCAGCTGGTCATAGAGGTGCCGGCCTTTGAGCGGCCCCTCCAGCACCTCCATGTCGAGCCACAGGATCTGGCCCGTACCGGCCTTGGTCACCCGCATCTCGGACTGCAGGATCTGCACCTTGTAGTCGCCGGGCGGCAGCGCCTCGAGTGGCGCGTTCGGTTCGACCCCGGAAGCGTCGAAAGTTCCACCTAGCTTGGCCATCCGTCAGGTTTCCTTCTGATCAGGCAGAATTCCATGAGGCAGCGCCTCGGCGAGCGCGGCCCAGGACATGGCAAGGGTGTCCGGGAGCCCGTAACGATTCTTGGCGAGGAAGGCCGGGCGCTCGGCCGTGTAGAGAACGCGCTCGCCGGACCCGAGGGCCCGGGTGACCTTCCGATTGAAGCCGACGTCCGACTTGATCGTGCTGATCCGATAGTTCGCGAACAGCACGACGTCCGAGTGCTCCTGGAGCAGGGCCGATGCCTTGGTGTGAAGCTTGATGACGTAGCGGTCGTAGGGTTCGGACTCGGGGCTGTCGAAACGCTTGATGTCGGTGTGGGCGATCTGGACGATTGCCATGCCCTTGTCGTCGCGGAGCGCGTTCACGCCTTCGAGGTACTGGCGCCAGAGGTCGAGGGCGTGGACGTAGCCCTTTCCGTATCCGGCGTCCTCAATCGAGCTCCAGCCCTGGTCCTTGCAGACCCTGGCGTGGATCAATGGCTCCAGCCAGTCGACGCTGTCGACGACCAGGGTCCTGGACGTGTGCTCCTCGGTGTAGAGGGCGGCGAGCTCTTGCATCACCTCGTCGAAGGTCCGCGCCAACGGGAAGTGCGGCACCTCCAGCGTGCCAAGGCCATCCTCAGTCAGGAGGAACACCGGGTCGGGCGCACCGGCGGCGAACGTGGTTTTGCCCACACCGTGCACGCCGTGGATCAGGATCCGCGGCGGCTTGAGCGCCGTCGTGCGATTCAGGGAAGCGAGCGAGATGGCCATGCTGTGTCCTTGGTGACTGGGTTGAGGTCAGTCAGGCCGCGAGAGCCTGCTCGACTGGCGGAAGCGCTCCCGCGCACGGGGTGGCGGCGCGGCCCGCTTTGATGGCGAGGTAGCTAAAGTCGAACGGCCCATGCCGGCGCTGAACCAGCTGAACGCAACCATCGCCGGCCGCCTGGAAGACCGCGTCCGCCACCTCGGCCAGCGCGCGCCGATCACCCTCGGCGAGTTCGGACGCTGGCGAGCGGTCCCTGGTTAGTAGACCCCGGTGGTATTCGAGCTGCTGGCCAGCGCGGGCGCGTCCCAGCCAGCGGGAGAAGACGGCGCGCGAGGGCCGCCCAATGCTTGGTCTGATG
>JBKPNX010000072.1:0-84547 GCA_046732855.1 Pseudomonadota bacterium | reverse complement strand
CTGCCGCGCTCGACCGCGCGCACGATCCTGAGCCGCAGGTCCATGGACATCGGTGCTGGCATGGCAACATCTCGGCTGGTCTCAACCGTTATTGTCGAATCACAGGCGCCGATTCCACGCAATAGGAATATGCTCTAGAGATCAGGCAAAAGCTGATCAAGGTCATCGACAGCTACACCGCGTTCTACCGAAAGGGCTGCACGCCACCCGACGCGGTGAACTGGTCCGCCGGGGACCGCAACAACAAAGCGTTTTTGGCGCAGACCGTCGTGATGACGGTGAACGACACGCTCTCGATCCCTAACGCGCTGAAGCGCGAGCGGCCCGATGACTACTACAAGAACACCGCAACCATCGAATGGCCGCTTGGGCCGTCTGGCGAGTCCTTTCCGATCTATGGCTATGTGCTGCCGGCCCTGGTCTTCAAAGATGGCGGTCACGTCGCGACTGCCAAGGAATTCGTGCGTTTCCTGGTCGGCGAGGGCTGGCTTGGCCATTACCTCGACTTCTCCGGCGAGCGCATGCTGCCGCCGATGCCGAAGCTGCTCGATGCGCCGTTCTGGCTGGATCCGAGCGACCGGCACAAGATGGCCTCGGTGATGCAGGTCAGCTCTCGACCCTTGGCTCATGACTTCGCGCAGGCATTGGGAAACTGGCGCCACGACGTGGTCTGGCAGGAGTTTACCTGGGCGAAGGCGATCCACCGCGTCGCCGCCGAGGGCGTCACCCCCGAGCAGGCGGTCGACGAGGCGATCGCGCGGATCAAGCAGATCCTCGCGGAGTGAGCCTTCGATCCTGCCCTAAGCGCGTGGGAGCTGAGGCCGGCCGGGAGGCGTGCCCGGCTGGCCCCGGTGCGTCAGTGACCGTCAGCGGTCGCGGTGGCGCTGGCGGTGGGAGCCACGCGGTCCGTCCATGAATCGGTCGCCTCGCCCGTCGTGGCTGAATGCGCGCCGATCGGGTCCGAAGGGCCCGCCCATCCAGCCGCGTTTGCCGTGGCGTGGACCAGGGGTGAAGAACCCATGGCGTCCGTCATCGCGAAAGCGGAAGCCATGGCGGTCGCCATCGTGAAACCGAAACAAGTGGCGGCCGTCGTCGAACCGGAAGCGCTGCATCTGGCGATGGCCCGGCTGGTGCCAGCGCGCGAACGGGTGATGGCCGAAGCGGCGGGGCCACGGTTGCGGCCGCAGGAACCGCCCGTGATGGTGATCGTGACCCACGATCTGGGGCCCGTCGCGCAGGATGATGCTGAGGCCGAACGACGACCCCGCGTTCCGGTGCGCCACATCAGGCCCGTGCGCCTCGGCCGGCGCCTCGCCGACCGCGAGGGCGCCGAGCGTGGCCGCGAGCAGAAGGTGCCTACGCATGGATGTCTCCCGACAGGTTGTCGCAAGCGTGCCTCGAGCCTGCATCACGTCGTTTGAACCCCGCGTGACCGTGGTATTCATAAGCCATTCAGCGGACCCGCAGTAGTGGTGCTCGCCATGCGTCTGCTCGCGGTCGTGCTCATGGTATGCGCTCAGGCCGCGGCGACGAGCCCGGCGTGGTCCGCGCCATCCCGCCCGGGTCTGGTGGTGGCGCAGGCGGAGAACGTGCAGCCGCTCGGCCAAGTGTTGCGGCAGATCGGCGCGCGCTATCCGGGCCGCGCACTGGGCGCCGAGCTGACCGGGCGGGAAGGCACCCCGACCTATCGCATCAAGTGGCTGGGCGAGGACGGCACGGTGCGCGAGGTCACCGCCGACGCGCGCACCGGCCGCATCCTCGCGGTCCGCTGAGCCTGAGGAGGCGCGCGCGATGCGGGTTCTGGTGGTCGAAGACGATGCCGACCTGGCGCGGCAGCTGCACGATTGCCTGAGCGATGCCGGCTATTCGGTCGACCTCGCCCCGGATGGCGAGGAAGGGCACTATCTCGGGGCCAACGAGCCGTATGATGCCGTGGTGCTCGACCTCGGCCTGCCGATCATGGACGGGATCAGCGTGCTCGAGAGCTGGCGCCGTGCAGGGCGCGCCATGCCGGTGCTGATCCTGACCGCGCGCGACCGCTGGAACGAGAAGGTCGCCGGGTTCGACGCCGGCGCCGACGACTACGTCGCCAAGCCGTTCCACATGGAGGAGGTGCTGGCGCGCCTGCGCGCGCTGGTGCGCCGCGCGGCCGGCCACGCCACGGCGGAGCTGGCCTGCGGGCCGGTGCGTCTGGACACCCGCTCCGCGCGGGTCAACGTCGACGGCCGGCCGGTCCGGCTGACCGCGCAGGAGTACCGGCTGCTCGCCTACCTGATGCACCACCAGGGTCGCGTGGTGTCGCGCACCGAGCTGACCGAGCATCTGTACGATCAGGACTTCGATCGCGACTCCAACATCATCGAGGTGTTCGTCGGCCGCCTGCGCAAGAAGCTCGGGATCGACGTGATCGAGACCGTGCGCGGGCTCGGCTACCGCCTGCGGCCGCCCGGCAATGCGCCGTAACTCGCTCGCCTTCCGCCTAGTCGCGGGCGCCGCGGTGTGGTGCGCGCTCTGGCTGAGCGCCGGCGGTTATGCGCTCTCGGCGCTGTTCGGCAAGACCGTGGAGCGCAATTTCGACGCCCGGCTCGGCGTGCTGATCGAAGGTCTGGTGGCAGGCAGCGAGCTGAATTCCGACGGCAAGCTGGAGCTGCGCCTGCAGATCGGCGAGCCGCGTTTCGAGCAGCCGCTGTCGGGCTGGTACTGGCAGATCGGCAACGGCACGCAGGTGCTGCGTCGTTCGTTCTCGCTGTGGGACGCGACGCTGCCCGCCGCGCTTGCGCCAGGCGAGCTCGCCGCGGCGCGCTATGTCACCGGGCCCGATGGCCAGCTGCTGCGGCTGCTGGTCCGCGCGATCACTCTGCCCGGGGCGGATGCGCGCCTGCTGTACGCGGTCGCCGGCGACCGGCGCGAGATCCAGCTCGACCGGCAGAACTTCAACCGCCTGCTCTCGCTGGCGCTCGGCGTACTGTTCATCGGCGTGCTCGGGGCGGTGCTGGTGCAGGTCCGCTTCGGCCTGGAGCCGCTGCGCCGTATGGGCCGCGCGCTGGGCGCGATCCGCGACGGCGCGAGCGCGCGCCTCGAGGGCGACTTCCCCGCCGAGATCCAGCCGCTCGCGACCGAGCTGAACGCCCTGCTCGACCACAACGAGGCGCTGGTCGAGCGCGCGCGCACCCACGTCGGTAATCTCGCCCACGGCCTGAAGACGCCGCTCAGCGTGCTGATCAATGAGGCGCGCGGCAGCGACGGCCCGCTCGCCGAGCTGGTGCGCCGCCAGGTCGCCCTGATGCGGCGCCAGGTCGATCACCATCTGGCGCGCGCCCGGGCAATCGCCACCGGCTCGATCCTCGGCGCGCGCACCGAAATCCTGCCGGTGCTGCGCGATCTCGAGCGTACGCTGGGCCGGATCTACGCGGAGAAGGCGCTCGCGATCGAGGTCGGCGGGCCGCCGGAGCTGGCGTTTCGCGGTGCGCGCCAGGACCTGGAGGAGATGCTCGGCAACCTCATGGACAATGCCTGCAAGTGGGCGGCCACGCGGGTGACCGCTCGGGCCGAGCCTGCGGGCCAGCAGGTCCGCATCGCGATCGAGGACGATGGGCCGGGCCTGCCGGCGGCGCGGCGCGCCGAGGTCCTTCGCGGCCGGCGTCTCGACGAGCAGGTGCCGGGCACCGGGCTCGGCCTCGCGATCGTTGCCGACCTGGCCCAGCTCTATGGCGGCCGCCTCGTCCTCGACGCGACCGCCGCGGGCGGCCTGCGCGCGCTGCTCGTCCTGCCGACCGCCGAGACGCTGACCACGCGGCGCGCCTCCTAGCGGTCCTGCGCGCCAGGTCCTCGGCTCAGATTGCGTCCAGCTCATCCGGCCCCACTTCACCCGACTTGCTTGCCTGCGGAGGGGCCGCGGCCGATATGCGTCCAAACGGTCGAGTGCCGAATCGAACGGACTTGCAGAGGAAGCTTCCATGTCGCCAACCATCAACGGGCTGCACCATGTCACGGCGATCAGCGGCGCGCCGCAGCGCAACGTCGATTTTTACGCTAAGGCGCTGGGGCTGCGCTTCGTCAAGCGCACCGTCAACTTCGACGACCCGAGCGTTTATCACCTGTACTACGGTAACGAGACCGGTGCGCCCGGCACGGCGATGACCTTCTTTCCCTGGGAGCATCTGCCGCCGGCGCGGCGGGGCACGGGCGAGGTGGCGCTCACCAGCTTTGCGGTGCCCGCGGGCAGCCTCGAGTTTTGGCGCGAGCGCCTCGCCCGCCTCGGCGTGCCGCACCATGAGCCCGAGCCGATCTTCGGCGAGCCGGCGCTGCCCCTGTCCGATCCCGACGGCCTGCCGCTCGCCCTGGTTGCGGCCGAAGAGCCAGATGGCAGCGCGCCCTGGACCACGCCGGAGATCGGCGCCGAGCATGCGCTGCGCGGCTTCCATGGCGTCACCCTGGCGCTCGAGGTCGGCGCCGCCACCGCCGAGTTGCTGACCGAAGTCATGGGCTACGAGCACGTCGCCGGCGATGATCGCACCCATCGCTACGCGGCCCCGCACGGCGCCACGGCGCGCTACATCGACATCGTCGAGGCGCCTGATCGCGCGCCGGCGTCGAGCGGCCTCGGCTCGGTCCATCACATCGCGTTCGCGGTCGCGGACGACGACGCCCAGGATCATTTCCGGCGACAGCTGATCAGCGCGGGCCATCGGGTCACACCGCGCATCGATCGCACCTACTTCCACTCGATCTATTTCGGCACGCCGGGCGGCGTGCTGTTCGAGATCGCGACCGCGGGCCCGGGGTTCACCGTGGACGAGCCGCGCGCGACGCTCGGGGCAGCGCTGAAGCTGCCGCGGCAGCACGAGCATCTGCGGGCCCGGCTCGAGCAGAGCCTGCCGCCGCTGCGGGTCGGACAGTGACGCCGCACGCCTTTGACCGACGATCGGCCGCAGGCGGGCCGGTGGGGTGGTGCGCGCGGCAGGAGTCGAACCTGCAAGCCGATGGCGGGATTACCGGCCCTGATCCGTCAGCTGCGCGCCCGCATCGTTAGCAGGACGTTACCATGCCTCGCGGGGTGCCGCGTGTCGGTACGCTGTTCGACGTACCGGCCTACCGTCCGGACTCAGTAGACCCGGGCGTAGCGCCGCGCCTGCTCCTCCTCGCTCAGGCCCTCGAGCAGGGCGATCTCGCCGCGCTTGTGCTTGAGATAGACGTCGAGGAGCCGGGGCGACCACCAGCTCCTCGCCACGTCGTCCGCCTCGAGCGCCGCGAGCGCCACGGTCAGGGACGTCGGCAGGCGGCGAAGGCCGCGCGCCTCGAGCTCGGCCTCGGAGCGCAGCGCCAGGTCCTCCTCGGTCGGCTCGGGTGGCGGCAGGCGCTCGCGCAGCCCCTGCAAGCCCGCCCGGACCAAAGCCGCGAGCAGGAGGTAAGGGCTCGCTGCGGCATCCGCGGCCCGATACTCGACGTTGTAAGCGCGCGCCACGTCGCCATCCTCGCGCACCGGGCAGATGCGCAGCGCCGCCTCGCGGTCGCGCAGGCCGAGGTTGTTGAAGGCGGCGCTCCAGCGATGCGGCACGAGGCGCTGGTACGACACGGTGCTCGCCGCGGTGAACGCCACCAGCGCCGGCAGATGGCGCACGATGCCCGCGACGAAGCTGCCGCCGAGCGGGCTCAGACCACCCGGCCCGTCGCCGGCGTACATGACGGGCTGGCCGTCGTCGTCGACCAGACTCATGTGCACGTGCACGCCGTTGCCCACGCCCATGCCGGCGACCACGGGGGCAAAGGTGATCCGCTGCCCCAGGCGCTCGCCGACGCTGCGGGTCAGCTCGCGCAGGACGACGGCCTGATCGGCGGCGATCAGGCCCGGCCGCGGCGCGATGCTCAGCTCGTACTGGGCGGCGCCGTACTCGGGGTGGAACAGCACCACCTCGATGCCGGCCTGATCGAGCGCGGCGAGCAATGTCTCGCCGAGCGCCGCGCCCCGGCGCATCGAGCGGAGCGCATAGGCGCCGCCCGCCTCGCCCGGATCGCCGCTGAAGTGGAACTCGTGCTCGAACGCGGCGATCAGGCGCAGCCCGGCTTCGGCTTCGAGCGCGGCGAGCGCACCCTTCAGGGTCGTGCGCGGGCAGCAGTCCCAGGGCCGGCCGTCAGTGTGCGTGATGTCGCCCAGCACGAAGTGATCGCCAGGCTCGTCGGGGCCGAAGTCGACATCGACCCTGGTGCCCGGATCCGGCTTGAGCAGCAGGTCGCCGATCGCGCCGAACGGGCTCTCCGCGATCTGGTCGAACGCCGTGATCTGGATGTTGGTCGGGCACCAGCCGATGCCGGCGGCGCAGCGCTCATCGAAGTCGCGCGCGGGAAACGCCTTGCCGCGCACCTGCCCGGCGATATCGCTGCAGCAGGCCATGATCAGCGGTTCGCGTCGCATCGGATCCTCCGAGCCCAGCTGGTCGCATTGGCCCCGCATTGATCAACGAAATGCCCGCCCGCGCAACGTCCGAGCGGGCTCGACCGCAAAGGCGCGTGCATCGACTTGTGGGAAGTGCTGATCGTCCGAGTGTGCCGCCTGGGTTCCTGCGGTCCTGGCGCGCTTGGGTTATTCGGTGTCGCGCGCTTGGTCCGTCTGGCACCCGCCGGCTCGGGTTTATTTGGTCTCGGCCCCCTGGGTTGATTCGGTCTCCGCTCGGTCGGTTTGTTTGGTCTCGGCCCCTGGGTTCGTTCGGTCTCCGCGCGCTCGGGTTCGCTTGGCAGCGCGTCCGCTGGGTTCGTTCGGCGTCCGTCCGGTGGCAGCGATTTGAGCCTCCACCCGTCTAGCGGGAACTCGGCTTGTCGGCTTCCTCGACTCGTCGGCGCGGCGGGCGGTGGGATTATCGAGGCCTCATGATCTTGCTGGCCCGCCAATCTTGCCAGCTGGTAGGCAATTATGCAAGATTATATGATTGCCGTCCTAGCAAAGCGACGGCGCGCACCGCTGCTATCCGCCGCAAGAGCCAAACCGCCGATGGGATCGGGCCGCTTGGCCTCCGGTGCTCCCGATCGACCCGCGCGCGTGACGTCAACGATTTGTTAACCGCAGCCCCGCTAAGGCTTTCTTTGGATGGTCCATGCGACCGTGGGAATCCGTGTCCGCGGCAAGGCAGGTCGGGTTGCACGCGGGGCAGGCCGCTGCAGGGCAACGGTTGGGCAAAGCGCTCGCGGCGCTGGCGAGCCGGAAGCCGGCTCGCGAACGCGTCGATCGATTGCGGATCCCGTGCGCTCGCGCAAGCGGCCGTGATGGCGTCGGACACCTTGGCACCCGGGCCGGTGATCGGCATTTTGTGGCTGGCAAGCGTAGTTGCGGCGCAGGTAGAGGCGTCAGGGTGAGCCTGCTCGAGGCCGACGAGCCGCCGCCCGTCCATGTGGAACGGGCGGACAGCGATTCCCCGTTCGTGTTCGCCTGCGATCACGCCGGGCGGCGGATGCCGCGCGCGCTCGGCGATCTCGGCCTGGCACCCGAGCACTTCGAGCGCCACATCGCCTACGACATCGGGATCGAGCCGGTGGCGCGCCGGCTCGCCGCCGCCTTCGATGCGCCGCTCGTCGCCCAGACCTATTCGCGCCTGGTGATCGACTGCAACCGACCGACCCACGTGCCCGCCTCGATCCCGACCATCAGCGAAGCGACGCGGATCCCGGGCAACGAGGGCATCTCGGACGCCGAGCGCGCGGCGCGCATCGCAGCGCTGTTCCGCCCCTACCACGATACCGTGGAGAGCATTCTGGAAGCGAGAAAGCGCCAGGGCGTGCCCACGGTTCTGATCGCGATGCACAGCTTCACCCCGGTGTATCACGGCGCCCGCCGCCCGTGGCGTCTCGGCCTCCCGTACAATCGCGATCCGCGCCTTGCTGGCGCGCTGCTCCGGATCCTGAACGACGATGCCGCTCCGGACATCGGCGACAAGCTGCCGTATGCGGTCGACGACGAGACCGACTACACCTTGCCGGTGCACGGCGAGCGGCGCGGGCTGCTCCATGCCGGCTTCGAGCTCCGCCAGGACCTGATCGGCGAGCCAGCAGGGCAGAGCATCTGGGCGGAATCGCTCGAGTTGCTGCTGCGGCGCGTGCTGCTCGAGCGGCTCGCGCCCGAATTCGGCGGATAGCGCATGAACGAGGTCCTGAGCCGCGAGATCCCGCTCGCGCCGGCGCAGTCGGCGCTCCTGTTGATCGACGTGCAGAACTTCGGCGCGCATCGCCGCGGCGGCGAGTTCGCTGGCTTGAGCGAATCCGAGCTCGACGCCCGCTACGGCTATTACTTCGCGCAGCTAAAGACCGTGGCGCTACCCAACATGCAGCGCCTGCAGGCGGCCTGCCGCGCCGCCAGCATCGAGGTGATGTACACGGTGATCGAGAGCCTGACCCAGGACGGCCGGGACCGCTCGCTCGACTACAAGATCACCGGCTTCCACGTGCCGAAGGACTCGTGGGACGCCAAGGTGCTGGATGCGATCGCGCCCGGCGACGACGAGATCGTGCTGCCCAAGACCTCGTCGAGCGTATTCATCTCGACCAACATCGACTACGTGCTGCGCAACCTTGGCGTGCGTCAGCTGGCGATCGCCGGCCTGGTCACCGACCAGTGCGTCGAGAGCGCCGTGCGCGACGCCTGCGACCTCGGCTATCTGGTGACGCTCGTGACCGACGCCTGCGCCGCCTACAGCCGGGAGCGCCACGACCACGCGCTCCAGGCGATCAAGGGCTACTGCCGCCAGCGCACGACGGATGAGCTGCTCGCCGAGTTGAGCGGCGCTCGCGAGCCGGGCGCATCCGCTCCGCGCTGAACGCGGGCGCGGCGGCGCAGGCTTTCCACGCTGCCGGCGGGCCGCTAGCATCGCATGACGGAGCGCAACTCGAATCGGGGGAGATCGTCATGGCCACGCTGGCCGAAGCTCTGTGGGCGGCGCGCACCAACGGCGCCGTAATCGCCATCGAGCCGGCGCAGGCGCCGGCGACCGCAGCCGACGCCTACCAGGTGCAGGCGGCGATGATCCGGCTGGCGGGCCTGACCCGGGTGGGCTGGAAGCTCGGCGCGACCACCGCGGCCACGCAGAAGCTGCTGAACGTCGACGAGCCGCTGGTCGGGCCTCTGTTCGCGCCGCACTGTCATCCCAACGGCGCGGAGGTCACGCTGGTCGCCAGCCATCGGCCCGGCCTCGAGAGCGAGTTCCTGGTCGGACTCGGAGCGGATCTTCCGCCCCGCCAGGAACCTTACGAGGCGGGCGAGGTGGCGGCCGCGGTCGACTTCGTCGCGCCCGCGTTCGAGCTCATCGGCTGCCGCTTCGAGGGCGGGCTCCCGGGCCAGGGCCTGCTCGCGATCGCGGACGGCGGCGGCAACGCGGCGATCGTCCGGGGGGAGCCGGTGCGTGACTGGCGACGCTTCGATCTCAGCCGGCACCCGGTCCGCCTGCGCCTGAACGGCGCCGAGACGGCATCCGGCAGCAGCAGCGATCTGGTGTTCGGCGATCCGATCGGCGCGGTCGCCTGGCTCGCCAACCACCCGGTCGTGGCCGGGCGCGGCCTGAAGCGCGGCGAGATCGTGATGACCGGCACCTGCACCGGCCTCACCTTCATCAAGCCAGGCGACACCGCGATCGCCGACTACGGCGACTTCGGCCAGGTCCGCGCCACGTTCGTCTGAGAGCGGGCGAGGGCGACGCCATGCCGACGCTCAAGCTGCCGACCGCGGTCGGCCACCTCGCCGCGTATCGCCTGGGCCAGCCGCGAGCTTTTCCCGCGCAGGCCGAGGGCCCGTTCAACCGCGTCGCGCTCGCCGCGGCGCACGTGGTGGCCGACCCGCTCGCCGACGTCGACCCCTGGCTGGATGCGGCGATCGACTGGGAACGGACGATCGCGTATCGCGAGCGCCTCTGGGACCTTGGGCTCGGCGTCGCCGAGGCGATGGACACCGCGCAGCGCGGCATGGGGCTCGACTGGAATACCTCGCGCGAGCTGATCCGGCGCTCGCTCGATGCCGCGTGCGGGCGGCGCGGCGCGCTGTTCTTCTGCGGCGCCGGCACCGACCACCTGGCGCCGTCGCCGCGGCTGACCATCGACGACGTGATCCGCGCTTACGAGGAGCAGATCGACGCGATCGAGCGCATGGGCGGCCGCATCGTCGTGATGGCGAGCCGCGCGCTCGCCGCCTGCGCCGGGACGCCGGACGACTACGTCACGGTCTACAACCGGATCCTCGCGCAGCTGCGCGAGCCGTGCATCATCCATTGGCTCGGTGAGATGTTCGACCCGGCGCTGGATGGCTACTTCGGCCACCGCGACCACATGGCCGGGATGGACGTCTGCGTCGGGATCATCGCGGACAACGCCGCTAAAATCGACGGCATCAAGCTGTCGCTGCTCGACAAGGACGTGGAACTCGCACTGCGCGCCCGCCTGCCCGCGGCCGTCCGCATGTATACCGGCGACGACTTCAACTACGCCGAACTGATCGCCGGCGACGGCGAGCGCTACAGCGACGCGCTGCTTGGCATCTTGGACCCGATCGCGCCGGCGGCCTCCGCTGCGCTCTCGGCCCTGGCGCAGGGGCGCACGGCCGCGTTCCACGAGATCCTGGCGCCGACCGTGCCGCTCTCGCGCCAGATCTTCAAGGCGCCGACCCGCTTCTATAAGACCGGCGTCGTGTTCATGGCGTACCTGAACGGCCATCAGGACCACTTCGTCATGGTCGGCGGTCAGGAGAGCGCGCGGTCGCTGATCCACCTCGCCGAGCTGTTCCGCCTCGCCGACGCCGCCGGCCTGCTGCACGATCCCGAGCTGGCGGTCACGCGAATGCGCAAGGTCATGGCGGTGCGCGGCGTCGAGGGATAGGATGAATTTTCGTCGATGGTTCCCTCGATCGAGAGCCGTCGAATGGGACGGATCGGCGGTATTCAATCGGAAGGCCGATGTCCGTCATCAGCTCGATGGAACTCTGGCTCGAATCGCAGGCTTTCCCCACGAGGTCGTCGGAAGCTAGATCATCTCGGCCGAGCGCTCCTCATAGCCTTGCGCAGCCACGCGATCGCTCGATCACGTTCGCCCCGGCCCCTGAGGAGATGCGCGAACGCAGCGGGATCGACCTTCTGCCGGGCCGCCGTTGGCTCCAGCTCACGAAGCATCTGTCGCGCCTCGTCGACCCAGCCCGAGAGGCCGAACACCCAGCCCCGAACACCTTCACCCAGTCGATGTCTCCCGCGAGAGCTGCCGCCTATCCGGTTATCACGCGGCGCCGACGGTCCCCATCTACTCGACTCTCGGCCGCTTTGACGGCATCGGTTCCTTTCGCGTCAATGAGCACCGCCGAACCGATTGGATTTCGAGACACGGTCAAGGGCTTGTGGAACTATGCGATCAAGGTTGCGGAGATCGAGCGGGCGGTCGCCTTCTACGTCGACGTGCTCGGCGCGAAGCTGCGGCTGCGCGGCGAGGTTCTCGGCTCGGCCTACGCGCTGATCCGCCTCGGCGACACGCGGGTGATCCTGTTCGACAAGGCGCCTTATGAGGATCTGCTCGAGCGCGAGCTGCCGACAGGTTTCCTGCACGACGTCTATGAGGTCTCCGACTTCGATACCCAGATCGCCCGCCTGCGCCAAGCGGGCATCCGCTTCCTGATGGAGCCGCAGGTAATCGAGGCCGCGTTCGGCACCCGGCGCATCGCGTTCTTCGAGACCCCGGACGGGCTGCGCACCGAGGTCATGGAGATCCTCGAGGACCGCCTGGGCGACTGAGCCGCTGCCCGCTCGCCGCAAGATCGGCAATCAATTGCAGGTGGACCATTGCTGCGGCCGCCAGTCGTTCCGGTCAGCGGAACGCCGGCTCGTCGAAGCTCCTGAGCTTGCGCGAGTGCAGCTGGTCAGGGCCGACCTCGTCGCGCAGGATGCGCACCGCCTCGATGCCGATCAGCAGGTGCTGCCTGATCCGCTCCCGGTAGAACATGTTCGCCATGCCGCGCAGCTTGAGCTCGCCGTGCAGCGGCTTGTCCGAGACGCACAAGAGCGTGCCGTAGGGCACGCGAAAGCGGAAGCCATTGGCCGCCACGGTCGCGCTCTCCATGTCGACCGCGATCGCGCGCTGCTGGTTCAGCCGCTCGAACAGCTCGTCGTAGCGCAGCTCCCAGTTGCGGTTGTCGGTGGTCGCGACCGTGCCGGTGCGCATCCGGGTCTTGATGTCGGGGCCCTGCAGGCCGGTGACGTTGACCACCGCCTGCTGCAGCGCGACCTGGACCTCGGCGATCGGCGGCACCGCCACGAACAGCGGCAGATCCTGATCGAGCACGTGATCCTCGCGCGCGTAGGCGTGCGCCAGAACGTAGTCGCCGAGCCGCTGGGTGCGGCGCAGGCCGGCGCAATGGCCGAGCATCAGCCAGCAATGCGGCCGCATGACCGCGAGATGATCGGTGATCGTGCGCGCGTTGGATGGCCCGATCCCGATGTTGACCATGGTGATGCCGAAGCGGTTCGGGCGGGTCAGGTGGTAGGCCGGCATCTGCGGCAGATGGCCGGGGGGCTCGCCCGACGGCGGCTCGTCGGTCAGCCGGAGATTGGGCGTGATCACGTCGCCCGGCTCGACGAAGCGCGTGTAGCTGTCGCCCTCGGCGATCTCGCGGCGCGCGTATTCGACGAAATGTTCGACATAGCGCTGATAATTGGTCAGCAGGACGAAGCGCTGGAGGTACTGCGGCGAGGTCGCGGTGTAGTGCTCGAGGCGCTCGACCGAGTAGTCGACCCGATCGGCGGTGAACAGGGCGAGCGGCTTGGGCTCGCCCGGCGCCGGCCGATAGGTGCCGTTCGCGATCGCGTCGTCGATCAGGCTCATGTCGGGCAGCGGAAAGCTCGCCTCCAGGCCGGCGATCCGGTCCGGACTGAGGTCCGCCGTGCTTTCCCGAATGACGAACGGCAGCGGCATGCGGCGGCTGCTGATGCCGACCACCACCGGCACCCGGTGATGCTCGAGCAGGAGCGCGATCTGGCGCCGGTAGTAATCGCGAAACAGCGCCGGACGGCTCAGGGTGGTGCCGTAGATACCGGGATCGTGCAGCGCGCCGAACGAGCGCCTCGCGTCCAGATTCAGCGACTGCCGGTCGACCCGGATGCCGAGAAACGGATAGTAGGCATCGATCGGCCCGAGCCGCTCGGGCGGCTCGCCGGCGGTGAAGCGGGCGAACGCCTCGCGTAGGATCGCGACGCCCCTGTCGTAGATCGCGGCGATGCGCGCGACGGCGGCATCGGCATCGTCATAAGCCTGGAGCCCGATCACGCCCGCAGCGCGAAAGGGCTCGAACAGATAGGGAGAGTCCACGCTCTTGAGCATGGCCCAGCATAGCATGAGCGGCGAGCCGATGCTTGTGCGACGGTCCCGGGGCGCGTGGCGGCGCTGGACGCGGCACGTTACAATCGCGCTGCCTCGACCGATGCGAGGTTGCGTCGTCCATTCACCTGTGGCCCAATCGAGCGTTCGGCTCGAGGGGGATGGCAGCCGCTTCCTGGCGCGCGTCCCCTGGCCGATCAGGCATCAGCTGCGCGGGCGTTCGGCTGACGTCGGGCGCGGTGGTTACGGGGAGTGCGCGCGTTGGCGGACGACGCCGAGGAAAGGCTGCGCAAGGAACGGGCCCAGTTCGCCGAGTTTGGCCTGCTCGCGGTCGAGGGCGCCGACGTCGATGGGCTGCTGCAACAGGCGGCCGCGGAGGCGGCGCGTAGCTTGGATGTAAGCCACGTCAAGGTGCTGCAATACCTGCCCGACGAAAAGCGCTTGCTGGTGCGCGCGGGCGTCGGCTGGGACGAGGGCGTAGTCGGCAAAGCGCGAATCCGGGCCGACGTCGAGTCTCCCGCCGGCTACGCGCTCCAGACGGGACGCCCGGTGATCTCCAACGAGCTTGACAAGGAGGAGCGGTTCCGCGTCCCGCAGCTGCTGCGCCGGCACGGCGTCAAGAGCGCGGCCAATGTGATCATCAAGACCAGGGAGAACATTTTCGGCGTGCTCGAGGCCGACAGTCGCGAACCGCGCACCTTCGCCGAGCCCGACCTCAAGTTCCTGCAGGGCTACGCCACGCTGCTCGCGTTCGCGATCGAGCAGGCCCGCCTGAACGAGCTGCACGCCAATCTGGCGGCGCAGAACGAGCTCCTGCTCCAGGAGCTGCATCACCGGATCAAGAACAACAACCAGAGCCTGATCAGCCTGATCCACCTTCAGCTCGCGAACGTCACCAACCTCGAGGCACGGGAAAACCTGCAGAAGATCGAGCATCGGATCCGTGCGCTCAGCTTCGTCAATGCGCAGCTCCACTCGGGCGCGCGCGCCGACGTGGTCGACCTCGGCCAATACCTGATGGCGATCATCGCCAGTCTGTTCAACTTTCAGGAAGGCGGCGAGACCGACGTCAAGCTCGCGACGCAGATCGCCCAGGTGGAGGTGTCGACCTCGCGCGCGCAGGCCATCGGCCTGATCCTCAATGAGTTCCTGACCAACAGCTTCAAGTACGCCTTCGGGGAGGGCACCGGCAATTTCAGCCTGCATCTGGCGCACGACGACAACCGGGCGACGCTGATGCTGTCCGATGATGGCCCCGGTATGCCCGAAGACGTGCGGCCGGGGCTCGGCCTCGGCCTGATCGATGTCCTGACGAAGCAGCTCGAAGGCGAGGCGCGATGGGAAGCGGCGGGCGGGGGGACCCAGCTCACGCTGGAGTTTCCGATTCGGGCCTTCTGAGCGATGGCTGGAAGCGGCGTTCGCGCCATCCAGCGGGCACGGCCTTGCCGTTGCCTCGATTGCGCCACAGCTGGTGGGCGCTGACCGCGCGGCGTGCGGGTGCTACCATGCGAGCTTGGCGCTGCACTCGACCGTTCGTGGCCATGGCGCGCTTCTCCATCATCGTTGGGCTGCTGCTGGGCATGCTCGCCAGCGGCATGGCGACGGGACGCGAAATCGACGGCGGGCGCCTCGGTTCGCTGCCGCTGGTCCTGCCCGAAGGCACAGTGCAGGAGGTGGTCTTCCTGTTCTCCGATCGGACCGGCCGGAACCCAGACCTCGACCGAGCGGCGGCACGCCTCAGCGGGACTGGCGCAGCCGTGCTCGAGGTCGATCTGCCGGGCTATCTCGCCAGGGTCAGCCAGAGCAACGATCACGACTGTCACTATCTGGTCTCGGAGATCGAGGCGACCAGCAAGCGTGTGCAGCGCGAGCTCGGCCTCGATCGATACCTGTCGCCGATCCTGGCCGGCACCGGCATGGGCGCGGCGCTCGCCTACGGCGCGCTCGCCCAGGCACCGCCCGCCACCATCGGCGGCGCAGCGAGCGACGGCCTCGTGACGGAGCTCGCCACGCGGCTGCCGCTCTGCCCCGGCGCCCCCTCGACCCGTACTGCTTCAGGTTTCGACTACGGGCCGAGGGCCGATCTGCCCGGCTGGTGGCGCGTCGCCGTGGCGCCGCAGCAGAAGGCGGCCGCGGCGCAGTTCGTGGCGGGCATCGCGAAGGCCGAGGTGGTCGAGGTCCCCGAAGGCGCCAGGCTCGATGAACGCCTGGCGGCGGTGCTCCCGGTACCGCTTGCAACCGCGGCCGACGGCACCTCGGTCCAGGATCTGCCGTTGGTCGAGCTGCCGGCGAGCGGGCCGGGGGATCTGATGGCGGTGTTCTATTCGGGCGATGGCGGCTGGCGCGACCTCGACAAGCAGATCAGCGGCGTGCTCGCCGAGCACGGCATCCCGACGGTGGGCGTCGACAGTCTGCGCTACTTCTGGGAGGAAAAGACACCACAGCAGGTCGCGGACGATCTCGCGGCGATCCTCCGTCACTACCGCGCGGCTTGGGGGCGCCAGCATGCGATCCTGCTCGGCTACTCCTTCGGCGCCGGCATCCTGCCGTTCGCCGTCAATCGGCTGCCGGCCGAGGAAAAAACGGCGATTCGGCAGATCTCGCTGTTGGGGCTGGTCAAGTTCGCCCTGTTCGAGTTCCATGTGACGGAGTGGCTGGGCGTCGGGGGGGATATGGATGCGCGGCCCGTCCTGCCTGAGATCGCCAAGCTCGACCCCGCTCTCGTCCAGTGCTTCTACGGCGCCGAGGAGCAGGACACCGCCTGCACCGCGGCTGAATTCGACCGCGCCGAGCGGATCGAGACCGGCGGCGGTCATCACTTCGATGGCAACTATGCCGCGTTGGCCGAAAAGATCATGGCGGGCGCCAGGCGGCGCGCTGCATCCGGCTGAAAGATCGTTCGATGTCCGGAGCGGCATCGCGCACGCATGAGCAGTCGGTGGCGACGGCGCCGACCGAGGCGGTGGACCAGACCAACCCCGAGGTCGTTGAACCCTCGCTCAACCGGCGGCTCGCTGGCTGGCTGCCCCCTATCATCAGCTTCATCCTGTTCGCGCTGGCCATCGTGGTCATTCACCGCGAGCTGGCCCCCTATCGTCCGGCCGATCTGCTCAACCACTTGGCCCAGATCCCCGCGGGCGCGATCGCTTTCGCTTTGATCGCCGCGGCGCTCGGTTACGGCACGCTCACCCTGTTCGACCCGCTGGCGCTCCACTACCTGGGCAAGCGCCTGCCGTATGGGCGGACCGCGCTCGCGTCGTTCGCCGGGTATGCGTTCAGTCACAATCTCGGCTTTGGTTGGCTGAGCGGCGGGGCGGTGCGCTACCGCCTGTATACCGCCTGGGGGCTGTCCTCGCTCGACATCGGCGTGGTCCTGGCGTTCAACACCGTCACGACCTTTCTCGGCCTGGGCTCGATTCTTGCGCTGGCCTGCCTCGGCGAGCCCGACGAAATCGCCGCGATCCTCCGCATTCCCCAGCCGGCAGTGGTGGCGCTCGGCCTCGCGCTCGGCCTTGCGGTCGCCGGCTACGTCGCGCTCGCCGCGACCAGGCGCTCGCCGATCGGGTTCGGGGGGTGGCAGCTGGAGATGCCTCGCCCGGCCATCGCGGTCGCGCAGATCGTCCTGTCGCTGCTCGATTGGACGTTGGCCGCTGCGGTTCTCTACGTCCTGCTGCCGACCGGCCTCGCGTTCGGGTTCATGTCCTTCGTCGGCCTATTCGGGCTCGCCAATCTGGGGGGGCTGATCAGCAATGTTCCGGGCGGCATCGGCGTGTTCGAGGCAGTGGTGCTGCTGGCGGTCCCGGATGGCGGCGCGTCGGGCGCGGTCGCGGCCGCGCTGATCGGCTACCGGCTGATCTATTACCTCCTGCCGCTCGTGGTGGCCGCGCTCCTGCTCGGCGCTCACCAGCTCCTGGCCGCAGGCGCGCTGCCCAGGCGACTTGGCTCCTGGGCGCTCATGCTCGCGCCCAACCTGTTCGCGCTGATCGTGTTCGTCGCAGGGATCATGCTGCTCGCGACGGGCGCCTCGCCGACCATGTCCGGGCGCATGCAGGCGCTTGCGGAGGTGATCCCGCTCGGCGTGATCGAGCTCTCGCATTTCCTCGGCAGCATCGCCGGACTGCTGCTTCTGCTGGTCGCCTGGGGATTGCGCCGGCGGCTGGATGGCGCCTACCTCGCGACCCTCCTGATCCTCGCGGCGAGCATCGTCTTCAGCCTGTTGCGCGGCCTCCATGTCGAGCAGGCGACGGTGCTCGCCTTGACCCTGCTCGCGCTCGCGCCCTGCCGAGCAGCTTTCTATCGCAAGACGGCGCTCTTTCACGAACGTTTCTCATCGGGTTGGTTGCTCGCCGTCGCGGCGGTGCTGCTCGGCATGCTCTGGCTGGGTTTTTTCAGCCATCGGCACGTCGAGTACAGCAACGATCTGTGGTGGCGCTTCGTCGCCGAAGAGGATGCGCCTCGGTTCCTCAGGGCGGCGGCCGGCACGCTCATCCTGTTTCTGATCGTTGGCGCCGCGCAGCTGCTGCGCGCGAGCCGGCGACCCGCGCTCGCGCCGCATCCCAGCGACGTGGCGCGCGCCCGCGCGGCCATCGCGGCAACGCCGGATACGCCGGTGATCGCCAATCTCGCGCTGCTCGGCGACAAGCACTTCCTGTTCAGCGACAGCGGCCGCAGCTTCATCATGTTCGGCGTGCGCGGCGGCAGCTGGATCGCGCTCGGCGAGCCGGTCGGACCGGTGGCGGAGCGGCTCGAGATCCTGTGGCAGTTCCGCGAGCTGTGCGATCGCCACGGCGCTTGGCCGGCGTTCTATCACATCACGCCGGAAAGCCTGCCGCAGTTCGTGGAGCTCGGCCTGACCTTCCAGAAGCTGGGCGAGGAAGGCGTGGTGCCGCTAGACCGGTTCTCGATCGAAGGCCTGAAGAACCGGAACGTCCGGTACACGCTCCGGCACCTGCGGCGGGAAGGATGCCGGTTCGAGATCGTACCGATCGAAGACGTACCCGGCATTATGGACACGCTTGCCGAAATTTCGGAGGAATGGCTCGTCTCCAAGAACGTGCGCGAGAAGGGCTTTTCGCTCGGGTGGTTCGAGCGCGACTACATGCGCAATTTCCCGATCGCAGTGGTGCGCGTCGATGAGCGGATCGTCGCGTTCGCCAACGTCTGGATGGGGGGCGGCCGGCGCGAGCTGTCGATCGACCTGATGCGTCACGTCAGAAGCGCGCCCAATAGCATCATGGAGTACCTGTTTCTCGAGCTGATGCTGTGGGGCAAGGAGCAGAAATACGAGCGCTTCACGCTCGGGATGGTGCCGCTGTTCGGGCTCGAGCGCCGGCGACTCGCGCCGCTGTGGAGCCAGGCCGGCGCGCTCCTGTTCCGCTACGGCGAGCATTTCTACAACTTCCAGGGCCTATTGCGCTTCAAGGCGAAGTTCGAGCCGGTCTGGGAACCCCGCTATCTGGCGGCGCCGGGCGGCTTCGCCCTGCCGCGGGTGCTGGGCGACGTCACCCTGCTGATCAGCGGCGGGGTGAGCGGCCTCGTCACCAAGTGAGCGGCCGCGCGCCCGACCTCATCAGCCGGCCAGCGCCATCGGCTCGCTGCGCAGGCGCCGCGCCGCCGGATCGATCACCAGACGCCGGTCGTGGAAGGCGACGACGCTGTGGTTGTGCGCGATGCTGACGATCGCGGTCTCTGGCAGGCGATCGCGCAGGAGCTTGTAGAGCTTCGCCTCCATCGCGCCATCGAGCGCGCTGGTCGCCTCGTCGAGGAACAACCAGTCGGGGCGCAGCAGGATCGCGCGCGCCACCGCGAGACGCTGCTGCTCGCCCGGGGACAGGATCGGCGACCAGGAGCGGTCCTCATCGAGACGATCGGCCAGATGCTCGAGCCCGGTGACGCGGAGCGCGTCGGCGACCGCGATCAGGCCGTAAGCTTCCGGGCGCTCCGGAAAACAGAGCGCCTCGCGCAAGGTGCCGACCGGCAGATAGGGCTTCTGCGGAAGGAACAGGACGCGGGCATCCTTCGGCAGCCGGATCGTGCCGCGGCCATACGGCCATAGCCCGGCGAGCACGCGGAACAGCGTGGTCTTGCCGCTCCCAGAGGGCCCCTGGATCACCAGCCGGTCGCCGGGCCGGATCTCGAGATCGACCCCATCGAGCAGAATGCGGCCGTTCGGCAGGGCTACCTCGACGTCCTCGAGCTGGAGCGCCGGGTCGGCGCCGCGCTCGATCACGAAGTCGGAGCTCGCGGCGGTAAGCCGGCGGGCCGCCTCCATGCTCTCGCCGAACGTGGTCAGCCGGTCGATCGTGGCCTTCCATTCGGCGAGCTGAGGCCATATGTCGACGAACCAGGACAGCGCTCCCTGCACGCGGCCAAACGCGCCTGCGGTCTGCGTGAGCACGCCAAGAGGGATCTCGCCCATGAAGTAGCGGGGCGAAGCGACCACCAGCGGAAAGACGTCCGCGGCCTGGCCATAGAACGCGGTGAACCAGGTGAGGCGCTTGTTGTAGCGCATGAAATCCCACCAGGTGCCGAAGATCCGGCCGAAGGCACCCTCGAGCCGGCGTTTCTCGTCCGGCTCGCCGCGGTAAAGCGCGATGCTCTCGGCATTCTCGCGCACGCGGACCATCCGATAACGGAAATCGGCGTTGTAGCGCTGCAGGTCGAAGTTCACCCGCACCAGCGGCCGGCCGATCTTGTAGGTGAGCCAGGAGCCGATCGCCGCATAGGCGACCGCCACCCACATCATGTAGCCGGAAATCGTGATCCCGCCGAACACCGGCAGCGTGATGCTGCCGGACAGACCCCAGAGGACCGAAGTGAAGGTGACGAGCGTCAGGACCTGCGCCACCAGATCGAGCAGGATGATCAGGGTCTGGTCGGTGAAGTTTCGGCAGTCCTCCTCGATGCGCTGCTCCGGGTTGTCGGCGGCGGCACCGACCAGCTCCATCCGGTAGTAGGTCCGCTCGGCCAGCCAGTCGCGGTAGTAGATAGCGGTAAGCCAGCGCCGCCAGCGGATCTGCAGCATCTGCCGGAACCACAGGCGGTAGACCGCGACGACGATGTAGATCAGGACCAGAATCACGAAGTAGCGCAGCTCGGCCCAGAACGCCTCGACGTTCTTGTCTTGCAGGGCGTTGAAGAAGCGCGCGTTCCACTCGTTGAGCAGTTTAGCGAGATAGACCAGGAAGACGTTGCCGCCGATGACGATGGCGAGTAGCCCGCGCGCGCTCCAGCGCTCCTCCGACCAGAAATAGGGCGCGGTCAGCTTCCACAGCTTGGCGAGGAAGCCGTGCGCCGCAGCCAGACGACTGCTCAGTTTCCGGGTCATGGCCGCTCATCCCGCTCCCGCATGTCAGCCATCCGGCGCTGCGCCCAGGCTGCGCATCGATCACGCACCAACATGGTTAACGAATCGCTGCGCTGCCCCATCGGCCGGACTCTTATGACCGGAACAGCGGCGCCGAGCCGGGTGCTCAGCGAAACGGCGCCGGCTGCAACGGCCGGTCGCCAGCTGGCTGCGGCGCGATGGCCGGTCGACAGCGCGTCCGCCAGAGCGCCCGCCCCGAGCGGCGCCGCCCAGGGAATTATGCCTGAGGCCAAGTCCGAGGCGCCGCGATCCTCTAGCAGGGTCCCGGCCGGGCCGCCAATGAACCTTGTGCAATGATGCCGGGCAGCATCCGATGACGTCCGCCCGAGGGACCTGCGAAGCGCGCATGACCGGCAGGCGGTCCGGGCAGATCATCGACAGGCCGGTGCCCCGCCCTGTCCGGTGTGCCCACGTCGCCCGGACGCCTCATCGCGCCGGGCGATCTCGATGAGATTGCCGTCGGGGTCGCGCACGTAGATGGAGCGGAGCGGCCCGGTCGCCCCGGTTTGCGCGACCGGCCCCTCGATCACCGGGCAGCCGAGGGCCGCCAGGCGCCCGCTGACCTCGGCGAGCGTCCGCTCGGTCAGGAAGCACAGGTCGGCGGAACCGGGGATCGGATGGGCTGCCTTGGGCTCGAACTCGCGGCCCGCGACGTGCAGGTTGATCTTGTGGCGGCCGAAATGCAGCGCCTTGCGGTCTTCGTCGAAGGTCACGAGGCGCATGCCGAGCCCCTCGGCGTAGAACCGTACCGTCGCATCAAGATCGCGCACCGTCAGCACGAAATGGTCGAGGCTCGTGATCATGGCTTGATTCCCCATGGCAGCACCCTGCCCATCAGCGGTACCCGACCGATGCCGGCCCATCCAGCAGCCGCAGACGGCGCAGCATCGGCGCCTCGCCGCCCGGCTTGGCGAGATCGAAGCGACCGTCGCTTTCGCGCAGGAGCGGCACCTCGTGGGGCTCGACCGGCCGCGCAGTCAGGCCGCCGGCGCCGAAAAGATCGCGCCAGGCCTCGACGAACTGGCCGGTGACCAGGATCGTGCCTGGCGGCGCGTGCGGCTCGAGCCGGGCGGCGACCAGGAGCGCGAGCCCCGTGCGCGCATGCGCGCTCTGCCCCGCGCCGGCGATCTCGACGAAGCCGGCGTCGCCGCCGAAGCGGAGCTCGCACTCAAAGGGAGAGCGGCGCAGCCGCTGGCGCAGGGCGAGTGCGGCAATCACCAGCTCGCGTGGATTCGGATCGACCAGGATCGCCGAATCGCCATTGGTGGCCTGCGCCACCGCGAGGTCCCGGCCGGCCTCGACCACGGCGTCGGCAAAGAACCCGGGAAAGCTCGTCGCCGCGACCGGGTCCTGAAGTATCGCGCCGGCGGCGCGCACGTCGCCCTTGAGGACGAACAGGGTAGGGCGCGCCGCTCGCCACGGCCGGTCGGCGCCGATCACGTTGAGTTTGTCGAGATTGCGGAAATAGGCGGGATTGTAGCTGCCGATCAGGAGGTCGAGGCTGGGGTGGATCAGGAACAGGTCGGCGTGCGGCAGGACGTCGTCGCGGTCCAGCGGCACCTCGCCGGGATGGCGGAAATACTGCACCAGCTCCGCGGTTTCGGGGTGGATGCCGACGTAGCCGAGCAGGCCGATCTTGAACATGCTCGCGAACACGTGGCAGGCGATCGGTTCGCTGCCGCCCTGCTTGGCCGAGAACAGCCGGTCGTACTGCTCCGACAGGGCCGCGAGCTCGTCGCGCGGGATGACATTGCGCGGGATCAGGCGGAACAGGATCTCGCGGTCGAACAGCGGCAGGTGCGGCGACATCTCGGTGATGAAGCCCTGCGCGATCGCGGCGGCGCTGCGCGTGATCTGCTGGCGGACGGTATCGGGCCTGCGCCGGCTCGGGTCGATCGCCGCGAGGTCGCGGCCGATGAACACGATGTCGCGCGGCCGGCGGAAGGTGTGGCGGATCCAGAACGCGAACACATCCTCCTCGTCGCCGGTGCTCTGGTGCACGATCCTGGTGGCGTCGCGTCCGAAAAAGCGCACCCATGGATCCCGCGCCGCGGGCTCGACCAAGTTGCGTTTGCGCTCGACCTCCACGTTCTTGCGGATGATCTCGATCAGATCTTCGCGCGAGTACTGCAGGTCGAGGGCCGAGCCGGCGAGCTGCAAGCCGAGCGGGTTGCCGAGGAACGTGCGCTGGAACACTTCCTTGCGGATCGAGACGAAGATCTTGACGTGATTGTTGATCGCATGCAGGTCGCGCGCCGCGAGTGCGATGCCGACCTGCGCGAAATGCCAGTAGCTGCGATAGATCGCGCGCTGCTCTTCGGTGTCGATCAGATCGCTCGCGAGGAAGTCCTCGAAATATTCGTCGATGTTGTCGACGAACAGGGCGATCGAGCTGTGGATGCGCCGGAACGCCGGCAGCAGGTGCGCGACATAGTCCTTGAATGCCGCGAAATAGGCGTCGCGCGGCAAGGCCAGCAGATTGGTGAACAGATCGCAGGCGCTGCGTAGATGCTCGTTGCGCACCATCCGATCGAGCGGCGCCGCGAGCTCGGGACAGAGCCCCAGATGCTTCTCGACCGCGAGCGTCAGCGCGATCGACCAGAGCGCCTTCCAATAGGCCTCGGTTTCGCGCACCGCGCCGTACTCGCGGTGGCTCATCAGGTCCGGATTGGCGCTCGGCTTGTCGACGAGAGCCCGCTCGGGCAGGATCGTGCGATAGCGCTCGCGCATCGACTGGCGCTTGGCCTTGAGCAGCAGCGTCTTGCCGAAGCCCTTCGGGGCGATGACCAAAACGGCCTCGGTGGTCGCGGGGTCGAGAAAATCGGCGATCTGGTTGTTGAGATGCAGGAGCTGCCCGCTGAACTGGTCGAGGTCCTCCGGCTCGATGTCCTTGGCATCGACCACCCAAGGTTTCATCGTACCCTCCCCCCGGCGGCGCGGCGGCAATCAGGAATGCTGCTTCTCCGCCAAGCCGAAGTCAATCTGCGGGCGCGACGGTCGCTGATCTCGGATCTGTTTTCTGCCGCAATCTCAACGGTGACATTCACGAACCGAGATCGTCGTTGCTCGGGCTTGAGCCGAGATCCTGGAGGTCGTGGGCCGCTGCGAGGACCTGCGCGCGCGGCTACTCGCCGAACTCGATCCGATCCATGTCGTCGTCGGAATAGCCGAAGTGATGGCCGATCTCGTGGATCAGCGTGTTACGCACGATGTCGTCGAGCGGCTCGCCGGTCTCGCACCAATAATGGAGCAACGGCGCACGGTAGAGAAAGATCATGTCGACGTTCTGGCGCGGCGGTCCCAGCCCCGAGCCGTGGCCGACCGGAACCCCGCGGTACAGCCCGAGCAGGTCGTACGGGCTCTCGAGCTCCATCTCGCGTTCGGTCTCCTCGTCCGGGAAATCCTCGACCTTGATCACCACGCCCTGCACGTGCGCGCGGAACAGCGCGGGCAGGTCGGCCAGCACCTGACGACCGATCCGCTCGAGGTCGGCGGCCGTGGGCGCCCGCGCGCCGGCCCACTCAGACGAGCCGCGTCTGGTCATGGTGACGCGACCGGGGGCGCCGGCAACGGGTTGCGGAGAACGCGTGCGGCAGGCTCGCGCGAGGCGCGATCCGGACGCGGGCACCCGGATGCCTGGCCGGCAAGCAGCCACGATGCGATCGGTCGAAGCTTAACGGTCATGGACTACCCTTGGTGGTGACCGGCACGATGCCTGCCGGCGAAGACAATGATCCAGCAGCCGCAAGGGTTCAACCGCGCGACCGCGTCCGCGGCGCAGTGTCGCCAGCCTGACAACCTGTGGCCTCGGCCCGATCGCTCCTTTGTTGCAGCCCAGGTGCGAGCCTGCTGCGTCGCCGGTTGGTCGAGGCGATTGGGCCTTGGGCGCGGTCGTCCGCGCCGCTTGGCCGTCGGGCTGAGCGTGTCGCCGGCCGAACAGGTCACGCGTCGTGACTTGAGGCCCGTGGTCGCGCTCGGGCCGCTGGTGCTTGGCATAGGCAAGGCCTCCCGCTTGGTTTACCTATGCGGCGGGGGAACAACGCCGACTTAGCGATGCGCGCGAGAATTGGCACGAGGCGGCGAAGGAGCTGGACCGGTGCGCTGGCCGGCCTTGGCGTGCTCCTGGTCGGCGCCGGCACAGTACGGGCCGAGCCGCCGGCGGAGCCCGCAGTGTTCGACGTCGCCGAGGTTGGCGCGCCCGGCGGGTCGCTGCGCATGCTGGTCAGCAATCCCCGCGATACCCGCCTTCTGGTGGTTTACGGCTATGCCCGCCTGGTCGGCTATGACACTCAGTTCAACCTGGTTCCGGACATCCTTAAAGCGATCGAGATCGAGGAGGGGCGGGTATTCACCATGCGCCTGCGGGAGGGCCACCGCTGGTCGGACGGCGCGCCATTCACCACCGAGGACTTCCGCTACTGGTGGGAGGATGTCGCGAGCAACGAGCAGCTGAGCCCGATGGGACCGCCCGTCGAGCTCCAGGTCGACGGTGAATGGCCGCGGGTCGAGATCCTGGATGAGCGCACGGTGCGCTATTCGTGGTCCCGACCCAACCCGTTCTTCCTCCCGGCGCTCGCCGCGGCGGCTCCCTTGTTCATCTATCGCCCCGCCCACTACCTCAGGCAGTTTCACGAGCGCTACGCCGATCCCGACGAGCTCGCCCGGCTGGTAGCGGCCGATCGGGCGCGCGACTGGGCGCAGTTGCACGGCCGCCAGGATCGCATGTATCGCTTCGACAATCCGGACCAGCCGACCCTGCAACCTTGGATGTTGCAGAACGCTCCGCCAGCGGACCGCTTCGTGGCCGTGCGGAACCCGTACTTCCACCGGGTCGATCAACGGGGCCAGCAGCTGCCGTACCTCGATCAGGTGCTGCTCGAGGTGGTCGACACCAAGCTGATCCCGGTCAAGACCGCCGCAGGAGACAGCGACCTGCAGGCGCGCGGTTTAGCCTTCAAGGACTATACTTTTCTCAAGGACAGCGAGGACCAGAAGGATCTGCGCACATTGCTGTGGCAGACCGCGCGCGGCGCGCACTTCGCGCTCTATCCAAACCTGAATGCCAGGGACGAGGTCTGGCGGGAGCTGTTTCGCGACGCCCGTCTCCGCCGCGCCCTGTCGCTTGGCATCAACCGCCACGACATCAACCAGACCTTCTACTTCGGCCTGGCGATCGGCGGCAACAACACCGTCCTGCCGCGCAGCGCCCTGTACAAACCGGAGTATCGCTTCCGCTGGGCCGAGCACGACCCGGCACTGGCCAACCGGCTGCTCGACGAGATCGGGCTGACCGAGCGCGATGGCCGGGGCATCCGGCTCCTGCCTGATGGCCGGCCGATGGATCTGATCATCGAGACCGCAGGCGAGACCGAGGAGGAGAGCGACGTCCTGCAGCTGGTCGTGGAAAACTGGCTGGACCTGGGCGTGAAGGCCTACGTCAAGCCGTTGCAACGCCAGGTGCTGCGCAACCGGATCTTTGCCGGCGATACCCTGATGGCGTTGTGGTTCGGGTTGGAGAACGGCATTCCCACGGCCGACATGAGCCCGAACGAGTTCGCGCCGACCAGCCAGCAGCAGTACCAGTGGCCGAAATGGGGCCAGTTTTTCGAGACCCGCGGCCAGGTCGGCCAGCCGCCCGATCTGCCCGAGGCAAAACGCCTGCTCGAGCTGTTCGAGGCCTGGCGCGCGGCGCCCACCACCGACGAGCGCCTGGAGGTCTGGCGCCAGATCCTCGAGATCTACAGCGATCAGGTGTACACGATCGGCATCATCGCAGGCGTGCCTCAGCCGGTGGTCGCCGACCAGGATCTGCGCAACCTGCCCAAGGACGGGATCTTCAACTGGGAGCCCGGCGCGCAGTTCGGCGTCTACCGCCCCGACACCTTCTGGTTCGCGGACACCGTGGCCGGCGGAGCGCGTCAATGAGCGCCAGCGGAGCGCCCATGGCGAGCGCGCCACAGGCGTTACGCCCGACGCGCGCGTGCCGACTGGAACTCACGCTGTTGGATGATCGGCCGAACGGAAGATCGGGCCACGGCTTCGTCTGCTTGGCAGTACTACCAGACGCGCGACGCTGACCGTCGCGGCCGGTACCGGGTTTGGTCAGTCGGCGGCGGGTCCCGAAAGAAGCAACACTGGCCGAACCGAGGCCCACGCCTCGTGAGCCGGATAGCAGGGAAGCGCTTCGATGGCATTGTCATCCGCCGGCGCCACGGCCTTCAAGCGTGGCCTGACGAAGCGGGCCCGGATCGAGCTCAGAGCCCTGCCGGCGGCCATCGTGGCCGGCGTGGTCGGCGGGCTGATCGTGGTGACGACCTCGATCTCATATCCCGCGGTGATCTTCACTGGGGCGCTCCAGCCCTATCTCGGCACCGGCATCGAGATGGCGCTGTTTGGAACCGCGGTGCTCAGCGCGACCGCAGCGGTCGGCAGTTCTTATCCGGCAGCGATCGCCAACGCCCAGATCGAGACCGCGGTCGTGCTCGGCGTCATCTCGGCCGCGATCGCCGACTCACTCGGGGCGGGCGCCCCGGCGCTGGCGACGCTGGTCGCGACAATCGTCCTTTCGACCCTGTCGCTCGGCGTGGTCTTCGTCGCGCTCGGCGCGTTCCGCCTCGGCAATGTGATCCGCTATATCCCGTTCCCGGTGATCGGGGCGTTCCTGGCCTACATCGCCTGGCTCCTGTTTCGCGGCGGAATGTCGACCATGGTGGGTCAGCCGCTCAGCTTGTCCACAATCCTCCTGCTCGTGCAGCCGCACCTCTTGCCCTACTGGCTGCCCGGCGCGCTCGCCGCCGTCGGTCTGCTGATCTTGCAGCTGGTGCGTCGCCATTATCTGAATGCGCCGGTCGTGCTGGTGGCGTCGGTCGCTGTCTTCTGGCTTGTCGCATCGCTCACGGGCACCTCGGCGGCGGAGCTGCACGCGGCGGGATACCTCCTGCCGGCGCCGCCGCCAGATCAGGCGTGGTCGCCGGTCGCCCACCTCGGCGCGTTCGCCCGAGCCGACTGGGCCATGGTGCTGCGCGAACTGCCTCAGGTCATGATCCTCTGGCTGGTCGGGATGATCGCGCTGCTCGTGATCGCGAGCGGTGTGGAAATGGTCACTCGCTCGGACATCGATCTGGACCAGGAACTCAAGGTGGCGGGCATCGGCAATCTGCTGTCGGGGCTCGGCGGTGGCTTGCCGGGCTACCAGTCGGCCAGCGCATGTCTCTTGTCACATTTCATCGGCACCAGGAGCCGTCTGGTCGGCCTGATCACCGCCGGCATCGTCACGTCGGTGCTGCTGTTCGGCAGCCCCCTGCTCGCCTATGTGCCGAAGCTGCTGCTCGGCCTCATGCTGATCTATATGGCCCTGAGCATCGCGTCTAATCTGGCCCTCGACCGCTGGCCCAAGCTGCCGCTCGTCGATCGCGGCATCCTGCTGATGGTGCTCCTGTCCCTCATTTGGCTGGGCTTCGTGCAGGGCATCGTGATCGGGATCATCGCCGGGCTCGCGGTGTTCGCGTTCAACTACGCGCGGATCGATGCGGTGCGCGCATTCGGCAGCGGCGCCGGCTATGCTAGCAACGTGCTGCGGCCGCCGGCCCAGCGCCGGCTCCTGACCGATCACGGCGATGAAATCCAGGTGATCCGGCTCCAGGGCTATCTGTTCTTTGGCTCGGCCCATCGGGTTCTGCAACGCATCGCCGCCCGGCTGACGATGCCGGGCGAGATGCCGCTGCGCTTTCTTCTGCTCGACCTCGAGCGCGTCGACGGCGCCGATTCCTCAACGATCTTCAGCCTGATCCGGCTGATCGAGCAGGCCGACCAGCGACGCGTGACGATCCTCTGGTCGGCGGTGCCCGAGGCGGTCGCGGCCGCGCTGCGCTCGGCCGGCTCCGATCTGGGTCGCCCCACACGGCCTCAGCTTTTTGCCGATCTGGACCACGCGCTCGAATACGCCGAAGACATGGTGCTCGAGCGCTGCGCCGGGAGCGCGCCTGCGCCCGACGAGCCCCCGCGCGCCCTTCCCGTGCTCGCGATGGGCGAGGGGATCCTGGCCTACGGCAAGCGCGTGACCTGGCGGGCCGGCGAGCACGCCATCCGACAGGGCGAGCAGTCCGCGGAGATGTACTTCATCGAAGCCGGCCGCCTGACCGCCCTGCTCGAGCAGCCGTCGGGCAGCCAGGTGCGCCTGCGCACAATCCTGCCCGGCACCGTGATCGGCGAGGTCGCCTGCTATCTGGGGCTGCCCCGCTCCGCCTCGGTAATCGCCGACCAGGACAGCTCGGCCTTCCGGATCACCAAGGACGCGCTCGAGCGGATGCGGATCGAGCAACCCGAGCTCGCCGTCTCCTTCCACGAGTTTATGGCGCGCGCCGCCGCCGAGCGCCTGGCGCACAACACCGCGCTTTTGGAAAGTCGCCTGGACTGAGCACCTCGCGGGCTGGGAGGGTCCTACGCGTTCGGCGGAGGGGCGGTAATCCGCCAGGAGCCAGGGGGCCCGGCTCGGCACCGACCGACACTTTCGGACGCCGCAGGATCAGTGACCCCGAGCATAGCTGGCGCCCGTGACTTGGGATGCTACTGCGGCGCGAGGCGGATCGCGCCGTCCAGGCGGATGGTCTCGCCGTTCAGCATCGGGTTGTCGAGGATCTGGCGGACGAGCAGGGCATACTCCTCGGGCCTGCCGAGGCGCTTGGGGAAGGGCACGGCGGCGGCGAGCGAGGCCTGCGCCGCCTCGGGCAGGCCGCGCAGCATCGGCGTCTCGAAAATGCCCGGCGCGATCGTCATCACGCGGATGCCGTGGCGAGCGAACTCGCGCGCCGCCGGCAGGGTGAGCGCCGCGACGCCGCCCTTGGATGCGGCGTAGGCGGACTGGCCGATCTGGCCGTCGAACGCCGCGACCGAGGCGGTATTGACGATCACCCCGCGCTCGCCTTCGGCGTCCGGCTCGAGCGTCGCCATGTCGGCGGCCGCAAGGCGCATCAGGTTGAACGTGCCGATCAGGTTAACCCTGATCACCAGCTCGAACTCGGCGAGCTGCATCGGGCCGTCGCGGCCGACGATCCGCTTGGCCGCGGCGATGCCGGCGCAGTTGATCAGGATCGCCGCGGGCCCGTGCGCCGCGCGCGCCTGCCCGAGCGCGTGCTCGGCTGCGGCCGCATCGCCGACGTCGCACTGCAGGCCGATGCCGCCGATCCGCCCGGCCGCCTCGGCGACCCGCGCGGCATCGATGTCGAGCAGCGCGACCTTGGCGCCTGCCGAGGCCAGCATCTCGCCGGTCGCAAGCCCAAGGCCCGAGGCCCCGCCGGTGACGACCGCCGCCCGATTCTCGATCCGCATCGCGCCCCTCCCCAGCCGCCAGCCTGCCGTTCATAGCGCGATCCATGCGGTCCGCCCAAGCGACTTGTCATGGGCCGGCGCAATCGCCAGATTTCCCTCCATGAGCAGCGAAACCGAGTTCCCGATCGCCAATCTGCCGGTCACCTACCAGCCGCCCGACGAGCAGCGCTTCTGGCGCAAGGTCAGGCGGGTGGTCGTACGCATCCCGTTCGCCGAGGACCTGCTCGCGGCCTACTTCTGCGCGATCGATCGGAACACGCCGACTTACGTGCGCGGCATCCTGTTCGGCGCGGTCGCCTATTTCGTCCTGCCGGCGGACATGATCCCCGACCTGCTCGGCCCGCTCGGCTTCACCGACGACGCCTCGGTGATCGCCGCCGCGCTCACCGCGGTCGGCAGCCACCTGCGCCCCGAGCATCGCACGGAGGCGCGCGACCGGCTCGACAAGCTCGCCGCTTAATCGACAGCTCGGCTTCACGAGGCGTGGTGGTCGCGCTCGGCGCGCTGCTTGGCCGGACCGCGGCGCGAGATCAGGTTGTGCGCGGTGTTGATCAGGGCGACGTGGGAGAAGCCCTGCGGGAAATTGCCGAGCTGGCGCCCGGCGCGCGGGTCGTACTCCTCGGCGAGCAGGCCGAGGTCGTTGCGAAACGACAAGAGGTGCTCGAACATCCGCTCGGCGTCGTCGTAGCGGTCGAGCAGGGCATAGGCATCGGCCAGCCAGAAGCTGCAGGCGAGGAAGGCGCCCTCGCCGGGCGGCAGCCCGTCCACGTTCTCCTCGGTGCGATAACGCAGCACGAGCCCGTCCACCATCAGCTCGCGCTCGATCGCGGCGACCGTGCCGTGCACGCGGGGATCGTCGGGCGGCAAAAAGCCGACCTGCGGGATCAGCAACAACGAGGCATCGACCCCGTCGCCGCCGTAGTACTGCACGAAGCTGTTCCTGGCGCGATCGAAGCCCTGCTCGCAGATATCGGCGTGGATCGCCGCGCGGCGCTCGCGCCACTCGTCGGCCGGGCCGGACAGGCCGAATGCTTCCACCGCCCTGATCGCGCGATCGAACGCGACCCAGGCCATCACCCTCGAATGGGTGAAGTGGCGCTGCGGACCGCGCACCTCCCAGATGCCGTGGTCCGGCTTGTCCCAGATCTGCGCGAGATGGCCGAGCAGCGCTTTTTGCACGCGCCAGCTTTCCGCGTGAGCCTCGAGCTCGAACTTGCGCCCGACGTGCATGGCGTCCATGAGCTCGCCGTAGACGTCGAGCTGCAGCTGCGCGAACGCGGCATTCCCGATGCGCACGGGGCGGCTGTCCGCGTAGCCCGGCAGCCAGGGCAGCTCGAGCTCGGTCAGGCGGCGCTGCCCGGCGATGCCGTAGATCGTCTGCAGCTCGGCGGGCCGGCCGGCCGCGGCGCGCACCAGCCACTCGCGCCAGACATGCGCCTCCTCGCGGCAGCCCGAGGTGAGCAGCGCGTAAAGAATGAGCGTGGCGTCCCGGATCCAGCAGAAGCGGTAATCCCAATTGCGTACGCCACCCTGCTGCTCCGGCAGCGAGGTCGTGGGCGCCGCGATGATGCCCCCGGTCGGCTGGAACTGCAGGCACTTCAGCGTGATCAGGGAACGCACCACGGCCTCGCGCCAGTGCGGCGCATGCTCGTGGTCGTAGGAGCAGCGCTCTGACCACGCTGCCCAGAACCGCTCCGTCTCATCGAGGCTCTGGTGCCAGTGGCGCGCTGGCGCGCCCGGCCGGTGCGAGGGGTGATAGGCGAGCACGAAGGGCACGGTCGCCCCCGCGCCGACGCTGAATTCGCCGACCGTCGTGAAATCTTCGCCGCGCAACTCGACCGGCGTGCGCAGCTCCAGGGCATCGGGCCCCGCGATCGCGCGCAGGCCGTAGTCCTCCCTGCGCACCCACGGCACGATCGCGCCGTAGCCGAAGCGCACGATCAGCTCCATGCGCATGGGCACATGGCCGTGCACGCCGCGCACCAGGCGGACGAGGTCGACGCAGTCCTCGTCGTCGGTGAGCGGCATGAAGTCGATCACCTCGACCGCGCCGTCCGCGGTCTCGAAGGTGGTCTCGAGCATCGCCGTGCCGGGCAGGTAGCGCCGCCGGATCTCCTTAGGCTCGTCATGCGGCGCGATCAGCCAGCGGCCGTGCTCGGGGGTGCCGAGCAGCGCGGCGAAGCAGGCTTCCGAATCGAAGTGCGGGACACAGAGCCAGTCGATCGAGCCGTCGCGCCCGACCAGCGCGGCGGACACCATGTTGCCGATCAGTCCGTAGCTCTCGATCGTTTGGCTCAAGCGTGCTTCCCTGCCGGTGACCCGCGCACCCTCGCGCCCCGGCCGCGATCTCAGGTGCGGGGTGCCGGGGGCACAGGCACCTTGGGCAGGGCGAAGTTGCCGTCCTGCTCGAAGGGGAACGTGCCGAACGCCAAATTGTTCAGCTTCACCTCACCCTTGAGGCGGTAATCCAGGCGCCTGGTCACGGAGAAATCCATGATCCGCTCGATCAGATCCGAGGTCGGCACGACGACGGTGACCGGCACCACCGCTTCGCCGAACGCCGGCACGTCGAAGCTGTCGGTGGTCCAGGCCTTGCCGAGCCCCTGGCCGTTGACGTCGAGGTCGAACAGCACCCGCTGGACATCGAGGTCGAAGTCGTTGGGATTGCGCAAGCGCACGTCCAGGCGCAGCCGCTGCTCGAACAGCCCGGGCTGATCGAACGCCAGCCCGGCGAGGCTGACCTCGGGCGGCTCGGCGTGACTGAACGCGCCGGCGCAGGCGACGAGCCACAAGCCACATCCCAGGATCCAGAAGCGTCCCATCTCGTCCCTTGGGTCGGCAACGCACCACGGAGGTTAGGCGGGGGCCGTCGCCATGCCAAGCCGACGCTATCGCTTCCTTTTGCGCTAACTCGCTTGCTCAACCGTTCAACCGCAGGCAAATAGGGGAGATGCTCTGGATGAGGGGATTGGCGACATGGCGAGATTGCTGGCTGAGATCGACGAAGAGGACTTCGGCTTCGATGTCGAGAAGCCGGTCGGAGTCTGGAACAAGCAGCTGGAGGTCGATTACCCAGGCGTTTTCAAGGCGCTTCTCAAGGCGACCGTCGGTTTTTGGACCGGCAATGCGCCAACGACGGTTTCCAGCGCGATCGACGGCGTGTTCGCGTTCAAGATCACCGACAAGGCGCTACCTCCGGCAGTGCTGGCATGGCATCTGATCCGGCGCACGCTTGCCCGGGCCATGGCCAAGCTGACGGTCGAGGCGCTGAAAGCTCATGACGTCCAACCGGACGACCCTGAAGGGCTGGTTGCCAGATTGGATGCGACGCTGAATACCACGCCCGTGCGGGTCAGCGAGGACTTCTTCAATCATCCGGCTGAATTGCCGATCATTGCGGCCGCACAGCAGCTTTTTGGAGACTGGTTGCGTGGTTTTGGTCTCAAGGATGCCGAAGTCGGCTCAGTGGTGCGAAGACTGGGCGTCTATTTCACCTTCGCCTTGCATCGCGAATGGGCCAAGGACCCGAGCTTCTATCGACCGATCGAACAGGAGCTGGACAAGGCGAAGACCCCATTCGCTCGGGCGGACGCCAAGGAGCGTGCCTGGCTCAAGAACGCCGCGTACCTGCAACGCCAGATCGAAGAGCCTGTATTTGACGAGTCCTTTGGGCTCGATCAGATCTATGTGTCGCCACGAGCTTATTGGGCAGAGCGTACGAAGCGTGCGGGCCCCCTTGGGGCGGACCCCATGGGGGGCGGACCGGATCGCGAGGAAGCTCGGCATGTCGTGCATCTCACTGGCCATCTGCGCGAATGGATCGACAGGGCCGACAAGGACGACGCGATTCGGGTGGTCTGCGGTGGGCCCGGCTGTGGCAAGTCAAGCTTCGCCAAAATGTTCGCCGCCGAGTTGGCAAGAGGTAACGACCTCGGTGTACTCTATATTCCGCTACACCGATTGGAATTTGAAGGCAGATTCCGCGATGCCATCCGGAACTTCGTGACCAGCGAGCTCGAAATCCTGCCATACGATCCGCTGGATCAAAGTGAAGAACGCCGACGTATCGTTATGTTCGTCGACGGGCTCGACGAACTGGCGATGAGCGGCAGAGTTGGGCAGGAGGCAGCCGCCGACTTCGTTGATGAGCTCGATCGCGCCGTAGAGCGCATCAACGACCGGGATCTACGACTGCAAGTGATCCTCGGAGGACGCGAGGTTGTCGTCCAGGCCAGTGAACGGCGTTTCAGACGCCCTGGTCAAATTCTACATGTCTTGCCATACTTCGTACCTCAAAGCGATGGTCCAGATCAGCTGTCGCGCGAGCAATTTAGTGATCCCGAGGAGCTCCTTGGGCAGGACCAGCGTGATCTCTGGTGGGCTAACTACGGTCGCGCCAGCGGACGGATATACTCGTCGTTGCCTGAACCGCTGAAGATCGAAGCCATCGATGAAATCACAGGTCAGCCACTCCTCAACTATTTACTGGCTCTGAGCTTTGCTAGAGGCAAGATTCAGTTTGACGACAATTTCAATTTAAATCTTCTCTACTCCGATCTTCTTGAAGCGGTCTACCAGAGACGTTGGGGCGAGCGTCAACTTCCAGATGTGGAAAAACTTGAGCAGGGCGAGTTCGAAGATATCCTCGAGGAGGTCGGTTTAGCAGCCTGGCACGGAGGAGAGCGTGGGGTGTCGGTCAACTGCATTGCCGAAATGTGCGCCCGAGCGGGCCTCACGGATCGGTTGCAGGCGTTCGAGAAGGGTGCCGAAAAAGGCGCCACTAGTCTGCTTGCGGCTTTCTATTTCCGTCAGGCCAAACGTGCAGCTGGCGAGCGTAGCTTTGAATTCACTCACAAGAGTTTTGGCGAATACCTGACTGCCAGGCGAGTGGTCAACGAGATCGCGAACATCGCCGAAGAGCGGGCACGCAATCGTAGCAAGCGAAAGCAAGGCAAGGACGTGGAGAACGCCCTCGCAGACTGGCTTCGCTTGGCGGGTCCCGCTGCTATGGACCGTGATCTCTTTGCTTTCGTCGAGCGTGAGATGGCGCTGAAACTAGAGCAAGGCCACCCGGTCGGAGAGTGGCACACGACGATTGTCGAGTTGATAAATGATCAACTCCGAAACAGCCTGCCCATGACCAAACTGGATCTGGGCTCCTATCAAGAAATGACCCGCCAATCGCGAAGCACCGAAGAGGCCCTAGTGGCGGCCCTTTACGCCTGCGCTCAGGCTACAAAACAGCGCTCCGAGATCGATTGGCCCGACGCGGTCTCGTTAGGGGCAATGATTCGGAGGCTACAGGGCCAGCGCGCGGGGGCACGCAACGTGCTCGCCTTGCATTGCTTTGGCTGGATCCATGGGGCAGGCCAATGTTTGGATATATGCGACCTTTTCGAGGTGAATTTCATGCAAGCAAACCTCGAACTGATCACTGCGCAATACACGATGCTTATGGGGGCAACTCTCGCATTCGCGAACCTTTCACACGCGAACCTAGCTGCGGCGAACCTGGAATGGGCGAACCTCTCTGAGGCGAACCTCTCTGAGGCGAACCTCTCTGAGGCGAACCTCTCCAGGGCGAACCTCTCTGAAGCGAACTTCTCCAGGGCGAACCTCTCTGAGGCGAACCTCTCTGAAGCGAACCTCTCCAGGGCGAACCTCTCCAGGGCGAACCTCTCCAGGGCGAACCTCTCTGAGGCGAACTTCGAACGGGCGAACCTCGACGGGGCGAACCTCGACGGGGCGAACCTCGATGAGGCAAGAAATCTTAGGCACGATAGGATCGAGCCGCAGTAGATTGAGGTCGCACCCGAGGAGCTGCAAGAGTCTCATGATGTGAGGGTCGCTAAGCCGCGTAAGCGCTCCTCGCGTCGGCGCTGAAGGACGACCGTCGGCAGCAGCAGGCAGAAACAGGCGAGCACGAACAGCTTGTTGATGAACCAGTTGGTGGTCCAGATGGTCCACTCGGGCTCCGCGAGGAACAGGACGAACTTGGTCACGATGATCGCGATCTCCGCGACCGACACGCCGAGCGCGAGCGCATAGGCGTAGGACTTGGAGCGCAGCAGCGCCCACGCGAGCCACAAGTGAAGGACCCACCAGAAGTCCCAGTATACGTGAGTAGATACAGGAGCTCCCTCGCCAAGCGCATAAGCGATCGGGAACAGAAACTTGATCGTGACCGTCCAGGCCGCGAGCACGATCAGGAAATGCGCGAGGAAGGCGATCACCGGGACCGGCGCGGGATCGGCCGGAGGGTCATGCCAGCCGGGCCCGCTCAGCCGAGCCGGGTCGCGGCATCGCGCGTGAACTCGGGGATCGGGATACCGTAGGGGCAGGCGCGAAGACATGCCTGGTGGGCGCAGGTCAGGCAGGCGCTCGCGCCCATCCCGAGCTTGGCGTAGTCCTCGAGCGCAAGCGCAGGGTCGCCGTAGTCGACGTCGTACATGCGCGTGCGCAGCACCTCGGCGATCTGCACCTGCTCGGGGCACGCGCCTTCGCACCAATCGCAGCCCGGGCGGCAGTAGCGCGCGTGCTGGAGCAGGGCGTAGCGATCGAGCAGCTGAAGATGCTCGCCGCGCAACTCCGGACCGCCCGAGGCGGCCACGTACTCGTCGATCAGGTCGGCACTGGTCATCGAAATGAGCAGCGCGTCGACGTGCGGGCTGGACAGCACCCAGCGGAACGCCGCCTGGGCGAAGGTGTAGCCCTCGCGCTCGTACGGCCGCATGTCGTTCAGGCGCGCGCCCATCAGCGTCTTCATCGCGATCACGCCGATGTTCTTTTCTTTGGCTTTGTCGAGCAGGCGGGGCAGCTCGGGCTGGAGGGCGACGAAATGGAAGGTGTGGCGCAGGCGGGCGACGAAATCCGGGTCCTGGCCGAAGCTGTGGGCGACCAGGACCACGTCGACCAGGTCGTGCTCGATCGCGTAGTCAAGACATTCGGCGAGCCGGCTGCCGTGGCCGGACATGCCGCGAAAGCGGATTTTGCCCTCTGCCTTGGCGCGCTCGGTGAACGCCCACCATTCCTCATTGCGTATGCGCGCGACGTCGTTCACGGCATGATTGAAGTAGATGTCCAGGTAATCGGTCTGCAGGCGGCGCAGACTGCCCTCGAGCGCCGCCATCATGTCGGCTTGCGTGTCGCTCGCGCCCGCCTTGGTCTTGGAGCTGAGCACCACCCGATCTCGGGCGCCGCGCAGGCCCTCACCGATCGCCTCCTCGGACCAGCCGAAGCGATAGCTCTCGGCGGTATCGAACAGGGTGACGCCGCGATCCAGCGCATGGCGCACCAGATCGGGATCATAAGAGCTGGCCGAGCCGAAGCCGATCTCGGACACCTCGAGTCCGGTGCGCCCCAAGGTGGCGTAACGCTGCATCATCGGACTTGCGGCGCCCGCCGCCCCCCATGCGTTCAGCGTCGGCAGGCCAGAGCCGAGCGCCGCGGCGCCGCCGAATCTGAGGAGCTTGCGTCGGTCAATCATCACCAGGCACCGCTTTGCTGGTCCGGCATTGCCAACGATAACATGGCGCGCGGAAGGGGCATATCACGCAGGTCCGAGGATCTGGCCGGCGTCATGCAACTCGCGTAAACGAAGAATGCTCAGGACGAGGTCGCTCAGACTTCAGCACGATCGATTCGATGCCGACGGCGCCACGAGCACGAGGAGGCACGACAAACAGGCGATCCGGCTTGATCTGCATCGGCCGACGAGCAACGGACGGGTTCATCGCTCCACTGCGCAGAAATACCTGTGCTCCAATCTGGGCGGCCCGAGCGGGCGCTGGCTGCCGGCTCGGCGCGGGGTCTTCGGTCAATCTATCGCGGCAGCGGCGCGATGGGCCAGAAGGCATCGCTGCCCATGGGGCCGCCATGAGAAAAAAGCGGCGCCTTCGTCATCACGACAAGGGCGCCGCGTCCAAGTAGGGAGGAACGCCTTTCGGCCACGAAGAATCGTGTGCGCTCTGGGTAACCGGTCTTGGTGAACGCCCGGTTAACCAAGCCGAGGCGATTTTCCCCGGCATGGCGGGACCGTGGTCGAAGCACCCTCCTTCTGCTCCGCTATGCCCCCCATCCGCCAGCGTACCGCGAGACCGGTGCAGGATTGAACCGACAGTCGGCAAGCACAGCTTCTTCGAAAGCTTGCCAACTCAATCATTGGCTGCGGCGGCGACGACGCCGGTCGCCGGGAGGAATGCAGGGCGGGCCTCCGGGAAATGTATGCCGGGGTGCCCCACGGTGTCGGATTGAAGAACTGCCGCGCCCTACCAGTTTGTATTAATATGGCGGTTTAAGGCACCGCGTCTCGTAGGCACACAGCGCAGAACCCCTGGGAGGGGATCGATGCGGCCAACAGTCGGTTTCGCCGGCCTGCTGATGGGCGCTTTGGGCGCATGCGCCGTCGATACGGCGCCGGCGCCTCGGCTGGGCTATGCGCCGCCGAACGAGCGGCCGACCGAGACCAGCTCGGCCAACGTGGGGCAGCCGGCCGGACTGATCTGGAATCAGCTCCTCGACCGCCTGATCCAGGCTTCGCTGCAGGTCGATCTCGCCGATCCGGAACGCGGCATCATCGTCGCGCGCTACAGCGGCGATCCGGAGCCTTACGTTACCTGCGGCTTGATCCTGGTGGGGCAAGGCGACGACGCCGAGCAGGTTCCCGCGGTCGGTGACGCGAACTTCAATCGGATGGTGGATCGTCACCGGCTGGAAGTGACCCGCGACATGAATCTCGATGCGCGCCTCGTGGTCGAGGTCAAGCCCGGGGCTGAGGACGCAGCGGTGAGGACGGGCTCCAACTACGTGCTGACCAAGACGGTCGTGGCGGCGGACCGGTCGGGCGGGCAACGCGGAAGCGCCCGGGAGGTGGTGAGCTTCAGCGGGGGCGGCCGGGCCACGTTCGACAAGGGCACGACCTGCCAACCGACCGGCGCCCTCGAGCGGGTGGTCCTCGACGTTCTGCCGCGGCTGGCCGGTGTCGAGGGCAGCGGGGCAGCGGCGGGCCAGGGGATCGCGGACATCACCGAGCCGGCGGAGGGCGAGGGGGCGTCTCCCGCCGTCGTGGCGACGGACGACAGCACGCTCGCCCCCACACCCGAGACAGGGGAGGACGACGCAGCGGCTGCTGCCGCTCCGTCGATCGAAGGCAGCGTGCCGGCGGAAGGCGAGGGGGCGTCTCCCGCCGTTGTGGCGGCGGACGACGGCGCGCTCCCCCCCACACCCGCGACAGGCGAGGACGACGCGCCCGCCGCTGCCGCGCCGTCGAACGCAGGCAGCGCGCCGACGGGCGCAGTGATCGCGCAAGCCGAAATTCCGAGTCCCAAGATCGCCGGGACCCCGCCTCTGGAGCAAGGAGGGCTGCCGCTCGAGTGCACGATCGCTGACAAGCTGTACTGTGAGATTCTCAAGGTGACCGGCCCGTATCGGCGGGCCAACCAGGAGGAAGACTTCGGTCTCACCGTCGACGCCATCGAGCGCGGCAGTGCGCTCCTGAGCGACGGTGATCTTGGCTTCGACGTCGGCCTGCCGCGCTTCGAGGCGTATCTGACGGTGAGCTTGTTCCTAAAGGACGGCACCGTCCGGCACGTGCTGGCCGGCTGGGACCGGCGCTGGCCGGCGCATGCGCGGGAGTTCGTCACCGACGGCGGGCTGAGCGTCGAGGACCGCCAGGAGGTCGAGCTGGTGGTGGCTCTGGCCTCCGATGTGCCGGTGTTCCCGGCACCGCGGCCGCCATCGGAGACGGCCGAACGGTTCCTCAACGAACTGCGCCAGAGGCTTGCCGAAATCAAAAACGGCGATTCCCGCGCCCGGATCGCCGCCAGCCTGGTCGTGGTCACGCCGGCGTAGCCTGATTTAAGACGGCTACACCCGATGATCCGGCCCCGCCGCGTCCCCGAGCGGCACGGGCGGATATTGAGGGGCAGGGCGTCGGTCAGTTGCGGCGGACGAATTCGGATTCCCAGCTGAGCGCTCGGTTCGCCCGGATTCCGATCGCCATTTCCTCGATGAGCCGGGCAGCGGCCTCCGCGCCATTGCCGAAGGCAAGCGCCCGGCAGCGGCCGATCATGCGATCGCGCTGGTCGGGATCAAGCACGCGGTCGATCGCGGCGCGCAGCCGGTACGGTTCGCAGGTCCGCACGCACAGCCCGAGGCCGCGCCGTTCGGCGAACTGCGCCCGCATCAGCTGATCGTCCATGGTGGGGTGCTCATTGGGGATGAAGATCGCGGGCACCGCGTACGCGATCAGCTCATGGAAGGAGTTGTAGCCGACCGCGCTGATCGCCCCATCGAAAGCATTGAGATAGCGGCTGAGCGGATACGTCCGCAGCTGCGCCACGTGGCCAGGCAGCGCGCTCACCTCCGCCTCGGAGATCAGCCACTCGGCCACGGCCAGCTGGATGTTGCGCTGCTCGGCATGCGCACAGGCGAGCCGGAGCACCTCGCTGTAGTCGTAGTTGTTGCCTGAGCCAAGCTGGACCAGCAGCGCCGGCCGGCCCGGATCCAGACCGAGTTGCGCGCGCATGGCCTCGCGGCCGAGCAACTCGTTCGGTTCATGCAGAAGGATCGGCTCGACCGAAAAGGTGCGCTCGCGCCAGTAGCTGGTGAGCCCCCGGTCGTAGGTCTCCGCGATCTCGCGAGGTTCGATGATGGCGTCGAAATGACTTCTTCGGTCGACGCTGTTGCGCCCGGCTCCGGGTCGCCACAGCCCGCGCCGGCACCAGAGGAACGGCACCGAGGGGTGGTCAAGGCGGGCGTCGATGAGACCGCGATAGGGCACGTTGCCGTCGAAAAGAACAACCTTGGCATCGTAAAATTGGATGGCTTCGTTCAACTGACTGCGCAGCGCGGCATTCCAGCGCTCGACGTCGAGATCGAGATAGTTGTGGTGCGCGGTGAACTCGACGAGATAGCCGAACTCCTCGACCACGGCTGCGGCTTGCGACATCGACAGGAACACGGGCTCGATCGGGCCCGAGCAGCGCCGCGCGATCGCGAGCAGTCGGGTCAGGTGGCCCATGCCGACGCCGTTCGAGGAAAAGAACAGCACGCGCCGGGTCGGCCGGCGCTCGCGCCGCAGCGTCAGGCGTTTGCCGCCCGATGGCGGGCCAATCAACTCGCGCACGCGCCGGACATGGGCGTCATGGCTGAAGTTGCGGGTGACGACCGCGCGTCCGCGTTCCGCCTGTTCCAGGCGCAGCTTCGGATCGGCCCGAAGCCGCGCGAGCATGGCCGACACCGCCGTGGGCTCGGTGTAGATCGCGCCGTCGCCGAAGGTCGCCTGAAAGTGGGGCGGCAGGATGGCGGGCGAGCCGCTCATCAACGCTTCCGCGATCTCGACGCGGACCGGCTGGACCGTACGCGCTGCGGTGAAGCAGACGTAAGCGTCGAGCCGGCTGAGGAAATCTCGCGCCGTCAGCGCTTGCGGATCGATGATCGACCAGGTGCGCACGGCGTCGCCAAACCACCGCTGAAGCTCGATCGCGGATCCCATGACGCGGACCGCAATCTCGGCGCCGTTCGGATAGGCGGCGAGCAAGTCCGCCCGATCCTCCGGCCAAGCGAGGGCATCGCTTGCGCCGTGGCGCCCGATGATGATCGGATTATGGCGCCAACGGCTTGCGCTGCTCGCAAACTGGTCCGGTTCCAGGATCGGGGGCCAGTCGTGCTCATGCAGCTCGAGCTGCCAAGGCGCCTGCTCGAACTGAGCCCGGATCTGAGGCCCGCCCGGTGCGGTCCGCACATCCGGCCCGAGCACCTCTTGGGCGCTCCAGGCAATCCTCTCCGCCGGGAAATAGCTGCCACCGTCGGCGTCGAGCAGGGGGTGATTGACGATCAGGAGCTTGCAGTCCGCCTGGATCTGCGGGACCCGCGCTGGAAGATGCAGGAACAGTCCCGGATGATGGGCAAGCGCGAGCCGCGCCGCGATCGGCACCTCCGGGTCGAGCAGATCGGCAAGGCCGCGATCGATCGCGGCGCGGATCAGCGGATTGATCAGTTGCGGGCGCTCCAGAAGCGGGCTTTGCATCTGCACCAATGCAGTGCGATAGCCGGCCCTAGCTTGCGCCCGAATCTCCTCTGCGACCGCGCGCCCCGTGGCGCCCGGCAGACGCAGATCACCGATGATCACGATATCGTAGGTCGATCGCGCCATCGGAGCCCTACCCGAGGGACCAGCGCCCGAGCTCGCGGCGCCACCGGCCGGGAAGCCATCTCAGCCCGAGGACTCATCTGAGGTTCGGGTCGCGATTGCCGCCGTATTCGCTCCGACACCACAAGCCTCGTCATCAAATGCGACTGGCGGTTCAAGCCGTCAATACATGTCGACCCCAGGAACCGCCGCGTCGCCTGGCGCAGGTCCTTCCCGCGAAAGCGTCAGCTCCACGACGGCTTGGAAGGCTTCTGTCGAGTGATTGCCGAGCGGGTAGAGCTCGAGGTAGCGTTGATAGGCCTCGAGCGTGTTTTGGGCGCGCGCCCAATTCCAGGTTGCGGCCTCGGGGTCGACGGGTTGTTGCGCCTGCGCGTGCCCGAGCGTCCCGCTCGCCAGCGCCGCGATGGCGAGCGCTCTGAGGCTGGCATAAAGTCCCCTAAAATACTTCATGCTGCCTCTGCCCCGTCGATTCGCCGGGCGGCGCCGTTGAGGCGTTGGGCGCAGGCGCCGGGGGGCCGCCCGACAACACGCCATCGCACGGCGGCCGCGACCCGAACGAGATCACGGACCTGGCCTGCCATTTCTCGCGCAGCAGGGAGTAGCGGCGGCGCAGATAGAGATCCCAGTCCAGCTCCGGCGCAAAGCGCTGCTGGCGGTCGCGATCAGGGACATACTCGAACGGAAGCCGGCGCCGACGAAACGGCGCGAAGTCGAAGGTGTCGGTGACGAATACCGGCACGATCGGCTTTGTCTCGGCACCCTTCATCACCAGCTCCAGGACGTCTTCGAGCGCGCGTCCCGACAGGCCGAGAACAGTCACCAGCATGGTCGCAGGCGCAACATGGGCTGGAGCGGGAACCGATTGGGGCGGGCTGCTCACATGTGCCGGCTGCGATGGCTCGGGCGCTGATCGCATCTGCCTCGTGCGCCGCCACGCGGTCAGGGCCCCGAGCCAGCGTTTGATGCGCGGCGACGATCTGGCGCTGCTGCCCTGGTCTGGCATCGCGCGCTCCGCTCAGCCGATCCCGGGCAGCGGAAGGAGGTCGCGCCCGTGCGGCAGCCGGCCGTTGACGCGGCGGACGCGCGGCCGGCTCACCAGGCGGTGCAGCAGACCGGACCAGAGATTGCCGACGATCCGCCAATCATAGCGCATAGCGGTCTCGAACGCGGCCTCGCTCAAACGGCGCAGCTCTGGTGCGGCCAATGCGCATGCCCGCTCCAGGGCAGCCGCGAGGCTGCCCTGCGCCTTGGGGTCGAACAGCAACCCGTTCTCGCCATCGATGATCAGCTCGGCCAGTGTCGGCAGGCGCGGCGCGATTACCGGCCGGCCGAGGGACATTGCGAGCAGAAGAGTTCCCGAGGTCAGGCTCGCAAGATAAGGCGCGACCAGGAAATCGACGCTCGCGACCAGATCCGGGATTTCGGCCTGGTCGAGGAAGCGGTTCTGTGTCGTGATCCGCGCGGCGACCGAGGCCGGCAAAGCGCTGAGGTCGATCGGGTCGATCTGCTTGCCGGCGATCACCAGTTCGGCCTCGCGATCGGGCAGGGCGGCGAAGGCGCGGACGAGCTCGGCGCTGCCCTTGTAGCGGCCGAGCCGGCCGAACAGCAGAAACCGGCGGCCGTTGTGGGGCGCCGATTCGGTCGGCCAGCGGCGAGCATAGATGGGCGCGTAGTTGCCGTGTGGAATCACGGCCAGCTTGCTGCGCTCCAGATGCCGTTCGCGGACGAGTTCCGCGCCGGCGGTGTACGAATGCACGTGGATCTGCTGCGCCAGGACCGCCAGTTTGGCGCACAGCTGCTGATGCACCTCGAGATAACGGCCGTCGTGCGGCGCCCGGTTGTGAATGGTCCACACGAACAGCCCGCCCTCATCGATGAAATGCTCGGCGTCGTCGAGGAATCTTCGGCACTCTCCCAGCGCCGTATCGCTGTCCGACAGGTGGCGATAGATTGCGTCTTCCCAGTGCAGGTGGAAAATCGTGCGCTGGCCCCCGTCGGCCCGGCCCAGCGCCTCCAACGCACTGGCGATCGTGCCCGGTTCGGCCGAGAACGCGCCATCGATCGAGGCGTAGAGCATCGCCTGATAGGGATTGGCGTGCGCGTAGTCGGGAAAGTAGATCAGACAGTGCTGCATGGCGCCGGCGCAAGCCACACGATCGTTGCTACTCCTTGGGTGCCAGGCCTTCGTTCACCGCCTGACCGCAGCGCCGGCTGAGGGAAATGGCGTCGTCAAGCGCGAGCCCTCCCTTAAGGGTCCAGGGCGGCTGATCGGCGAGCTCGATCACGACCGCATAGCATCTGACTTCCTGCTCGAGCACCGAGCGCTCCGGCTCGATTCGGATGCGACGGACCTCGTCCGGCCGCACCGCCTCGCCGGTCGGCAGCAAGGCCAGTCTCATTGTCTGACGAACCCTGGTCGTACCTTGTGTGCCTCTACTGCGCCGGGAAACCGACCGCAGCCCTCACCATCGTCCGGGGTCGAGACGTTCGAGCGCGCGGCGCCCATCCTTACGGCAGCGAACTCGGCCGTTCCCGGAAGCAGCTCGTTCAGTGCACAGTCAAACGCTAGGCTGGCTGTCAGTGTCAAGCGGAATGGTCCCTCCGCTGGATGAGGAGACACTCCGGTATCGCCGAGGCGCCGCTCGAGCTACCGAAGGACCGTCAGCGTCCGCCACTCCGCATGCGGACCGGAAGATCGCCGTGCTCAAAGGAGCGGCGTCAGGACCTGGCCCGTCTCACTGATTTGCGCTCGGCGGCGCTTTCGCGTTATCGCTGGCCGTCTGCGCCGCGCTCATGAGCGCCGCGCAATTGACGCCCGGCGCGTCGCCGGTCTCGATGAACGGGAGTATCGCGCCGATCACCGGCAGCACCACGCCAAGCGCGAGGGCAGCCAACCCTTTCTCCTCCAATTCCTCCGAGACCACGTCGATTTCCGGCTCGCGAAACGTGCCCTTGACGGCGACTGGCGTGCTGGCAGCCCCTATGCTGGCGTCTTTCGGGTGCGCAAGCAGGGTGACGTCCAGGGTCTCTTTACCCAAGTCGATCGTGCCCGACCCGGTGACCGTGCTGTCGCTCGTCTCCAGCACCAGGGCTTTGGTCGACATGACGCCATCCCGAACGTCGAACCGGCTGACGAGACACTGAACTGGCACCATGCCTTTTTCCTTTTCTTCATCGCCCGCCGCGAGCACCGCAAGCACCTCGCCGAGATCGAGCCCGAGCGCCTCTATGATCAGCGAATTGATTTGGCCGCCGCCCATGATCACGGCGATGTCGCCGTCAGCCGCAGCGGCCATGTCGTGGATCGAGTTGCCCTTGATCGTGAGCTTGGCCTCGCCGCCGAACGTACCGACCCCCTCCTTCTCCATCTCGATCGCGCCGACGTCGACCTTGAAGGCCGCCAACAGCTTGTTGAGCCGGATCTTGCGCAGGGCGAGGTCGACATCACCTTCGAGCACGCCGCTTCGACTGTTGAGGCCGACGCGGGTTTCGAGATTGCCGCCCGCCACATCGAGACGCGCGGGGTCGATCTTCAGGTGGCCGTCCTTCAGCGTGACCTTCGCCTCCATGTGCTCGAGCGGCAGCTTCATCGCCTGGACCGTCTCACCCTTGAATGAGATTCGGGCATCGAACGCGCGCAGCTCCGGCACGTCGAACTGCTTGTCCGGCAGGATTGGCGCCTTCGCTGCCGCCTCCTGCGCCGCTTTCTGCTCCTGCTCTGGGGAGGCGGTTTCGCCGGGTCCAGTACCAGGCGGCGCGCCGACGAGGACCCCGAGATCATCCAGATCCAGAGTTTTCGACCGCAAATCCGCGAGCACCGTCGGGCGCTCGGCGCTGAGCTCCAGGGACACATCCCCTTGGATATCACTATCGCCGACCGTGCCTCGAAGAGCGACGAAGTTCCAGCGTTTCTTCTGCTCCTGGTGCGTGACCTTGCCCGCAAGTTTGTAAGGGGGCGTCCCAGGCAGCGGCAGCTTTAGCAAGTCGCCCAACTTTCCGAGGTCGGGGCCTTGCAAAGCAACGTCGACGTCGAGCCCGGTAAAGTTGAGCGGGCGGTCGACCGTGCCTTTCACGGTCGCGCGAGTGTCGCCCGCAGCCAAATTGACGTCCAGAGGATAGCGGCTCTTGGGATTCTTCAGGCTGTCCTCGGTTCCAGCGTGGATCTCGAACGCTACTGGCTGCCGCCCCTGAAATGTGCCCTTGCCGGTCGCGTCGATCACCGCGACTCCGTCCCGAAGCTTCAGGTCGAGCTCCAGCCGGGCAAGTCGGGCCTCCGGCGCCTCGAGCTTGCTGCCGCGGAACTTCACGTCGGCGTCGACTTTCGGCAGCGCATCGAAATTGATGCCCGCCGCGGCGATAAGAGCCGCTGAGCCTTCGGGAGCGCTGGCGGGCTCGTTTGCCGTCTTCTGAGTTCCGTCGGCGCCGGCAGGCTGTGAGGGCGCGGACGGCGCCACCTTCAGGTCCTGCGCCCGCAACCCATCCGTTTGCAGATCGGCGCTGATGAACGGGCGGGACTTGGAGAGATCGAAGCTGATCCGCCCGGTGAGGTTGCTCTCGCCGATCTGCGCATGGGCGTCGTTGAGCTCCAGCACCTGGTCGTTGCGCACGACCTTGCCGGCGGCCTGCAGCGACGGCAGGGCGGGCGCATCCATGCCAAAGGCGCGCAGCAGCTCGGTGGCGTCGGGGCTGGTCAGCTCGAATCGAACCTCGACGTCCTGTAGTCGGTCCGGCTGGCCGATGGCTCCGGTAGCGGCGAGCCTGGTCTCTCCCGCCTCGATCCGCGCGTCGATGGCATAGACTGCATTTGATCCCTGACCGCCTTCGGCCCCGGCCTTGAGGTCGAGCACGACCGGCTTGTCCTTGTGTTGGCCGCGGCCGCTCAACGCGAGCCTTGGCAGCCGATCGTGCAGGCTGGCGTTAAGGTTCAAGTCCTGCATGGTCAGGTCGGGACCCTGAAGCTCGGCGATCGCGTATTGCAGCTCGCCGTCGAGGTCAGGCAGCCGGTTGGGGTCGAACACGCTTCCCGCCTGGCCGGCGTTGGCCAACGCTTGCTCAAGCGCACGTCCCGTATCGCCGGAAGGCTTTTCGAGCGTGGCGTCGGGGCGCTGCTGACCCTGCAAGAGTGCCGTCAAGTCCGTGGTCACCACTCGCTCAGAAGCGAGCTTCGCGCGGATCGCCGGCACCGCCTTCTTGAGATCGAGCGTCAGATCGCCGCGCAGATCGCTCTGGCCGAGCTTGAGGGCGAGCGTGGCCGGATAAGGCGCGGCGCCGTTTTCGAGCTGGGCGAGCGCCGCACCGGTGAGCTCGAGATCGAGCGGTTCCCCTTGCACATTCCCGGTCGCGTTCAGCATCAGGTCGGGGTCCGTGCGGCCGGCAATGCGCTTGAGGTCGGCACTGACATCCCGTCCGCTGCCCACATCGTGGTAGCGGATCAAGGCATCGCTGACCTCCAGCCGATCGATTCGCGGCAGGGCAGGCGGGCCGGCCGTCGTTTCTTTCGCCTCACCGAACTGCCAATTCGGAGGGCCGTCGGGGCGCGTCTCGAGCAAGAGCTCCGGCCGAGTGACCCTGATTTCCGGCAGCACGAGGTCGCCTCGAAACAACTTGAGCAGATCGACCTTGGCCTCGACGCGGTCAACCTTCGCCATGGGCCGATCGCTGCCCCAGGGCGCGTTGCCGAGCTCGGCGCCCTCGACGGTGATCGTGGGCTTCAGCGACAGGTCGACGTCCAGATCGCCATGAATCCGGAAGGGACGGCCCAGGCGCTCCGATATCTGGCTTTCGAGTGGACCTTTCAGCCAGTTCCAGTCAAACAGGATGAGCACGCCGACGACAAGAACGGCGATGGTCCCGAGCGTTCCGACGAGCCACCGGCCGCGCCTGCTCACAGCCGCATCCTCGCTAACGGCAAGTCAGGCAGATCGCGTTGTGCCGGAAGGAGCCGGTCAGAGCGCGAACCTGAAAGGTATTGCGGCACGAAAATTCGCCGCAATACCAAGTGCTCGTCGCAATAACCGCCAGGGTACCGGGTTACCAACCAGGTCAAACCCTTTGACAGGCCATCGGACCGTCTAGTCCAGGCCAAGGAGCTCCTTCGCCGCGGCGATCTTCTGCATGCAGCCTTCCTCGTTGCCCGCCGCAGCCAGGTCGCGCGCCTGCGTGACGAGATCCGCCGCCTGTTGACCTGAGGGGCCCGCCGCCGGCTCGGCGAGGACCTGCTGCTGGTGGGGCGACGCCGGGACGCCGCTCTGACCCGCGGCCGCATCGCCGGCCGTGCTCTTGTCGCCCTGCTGATTGCCGGCGAGCACCTGCTCCTGATGCTTGGTTGCGGGCATTCCGCTCTCGGTGGTACTCGCTCCGGTCTCCGCCTCGGTGACCGCCTGCTTGAGAGTTTCGATCTCCTGATTGCAGTCGGCAAAAGCCGGCCCGGCGATCAGGAGGACGACGGCGCTCGTGGTCAGGAAGCGGATGGCCATGACTTTCTCCTCATTGCTGTTTCCGCGACCTCGCCTCGGGCAGGGCATCGCGGGACTGGATCTTGCGAGGAAACGCTCTGGCGTTTGCGAGGTTCCCAAAGCGCTCCGGCCGCCGCACTCGAAACGCGTCGTCACCCGGGTCGCCAGCTGCTGCGACACAGATCTGGCGACGACCGTGCAGATCGCGTCTAACTTGCCGCAGCGAGGCGCAGCTGGCGCAACGGGGCAGGGGAGCGATGCGCTCGGGCGCTTCGCACGAGGTCCAGCAGCCTGGACTTGATTGCCGGCCACATCTCCTCGGGCGCAACCGAGCAGGCCCTGCCGACCGTCCATGCGGTTACCTGGATCGGGTCGGATATTGCTTCGGCCGCGCCAGAGACCACCTGGGCAGCGACTCCTTCCCCGAGCGGTCCTGCGATCTGTACAGCATCGCGGAATTGCTGTGGCGAAACGGGCTCGCACCGGAGCACCCGGGCATAGAGCTCGGCCACCTTGTGGATGGCAGCGCGCGTCTCGGCCGTCTGCGCGAGGCGAATGATCCCGCGCTCTGGATCGATCAACAGCCAGCGAGCGATCGCGGGCCAGACGAACGACAGGTCCGCCCCGACCGGCACGGCCTCGAGAAATTCAAGCGAGAAGCGTTTGGCTTCCTCCGCCGGCAGCCGTTCGAAGATGATCTCCTCCAGCGAGGCGAGCTCCGCCGGAATACCGAGGTCGGGCTCGTAGCGCGCGCGATCATGACTGTGGACCGTGCAACCGATCACGCCGCCCCTGCCAGCGGTCCACCTGACCGCGCCTTGAACGATTTCGTCCCGGCGAACGTGGCTGCGCAGGCGGTCCAGATAGAACGCCTTCCGGGCTCGATCGCCGTGAAATGCCACCAGCGCTTGCTTCGACTGAATCCCGTTCAGCACCATCTCCCCATCCTTAGCGAGGCTGCAGCAGCCGCGTCAGCGCTTCCTTTGGGTCGTGCGGGTGGAGATAGCCTTCGAAGGTCGGCGATGCCTCCACTACGAGCGCGAAACGCACGCCAGCCTGCTCAGTTCCAGGCTACGTAAGGGGGTTGCTCTTGATCGCAGGCAGGAGCGCAGCTGCACTGGCGCGCGCAGACGAACTGCGCGGCGACTCAGGGTAACGCTGTCATTGATGGCAAGTGCCTCCGCTGCGCTCGATGATCTCAGTGCCCGATGAACCAGGTGCTCGGATCAGCAAGTGGCCTCGAGCAAATCGCCCGCGGCCGGCTCGCGGCGTCTCTTGCCGGGCTCGCGGTGAGAATGTTCGGGAACCTTTGGGCGACTTCCTCATCTAAGGGCCATGCCGATGCCACGCTCCAGTCTCCATCCGATAGCGCGGTCCGCGCCAGCCGCGGCTGCGGCGCTCTCGGACTACGAGCTGGTCGAGCGGGTGAGAGCCGGGGATGCCGTGGCGTTCGAGCTCATCATGCGCCGCCACAACCGCCGCCTGTTCCGCCTGGCGCGCAGCATCCTGCGAAGCGGGCCCGAGGCCGAGGATGTGGTTCAGGAGACCTATGTTCGTGCCTATGCCAGTCTCGATCAGTTCGTCGGCCCGCATAGTCTCGCGGCATGGCTCGCCAGGATCGCGACGAACGAAGCGCTCGGCAGGCTGCGCGGCTGGGGGCGGGTGGTCTCGCTCGAGCAGTACGCGGGCGGCGAAGACGGCGCGGCGCGGCCGATCGAGACGATGCCCCCGCGCCCGGCGGATCCCGAGCGCCTGACCGGAAACGGTGAGCTGCGCCGCCTGCTCGAGGGTGCGATCGACGCGCTGCCCGACGATTTTCGCACCGTGTTCGTGCTGCGCGCGGTCGAAGGCATGAGCATCGCCGAGACTGCCGAAGCCCTGTCGATCCGGCCGGAGACCGTGAAGACGCGCTTTCACCGCGCCCGGCATCGGCTCCAGGAGACGCTCGGTGCCCGACTCGATGCCCTGCTGCCCGCCACATTCGAGTTCGGCGGCGACCGGTGCGATCGGATCGTCGCGACGGTACTCGTCCGGCTCCGCCCTGCCTTCGACGAGGCGCGGCGCGGACGTCATGCATCTGCTGCACCCGCGCTGCCCGACAACGAGCCTGACGGCTCGACTCCCACCTGAAGACGGCAACACGACTTCCGCGAAAAGGAGCCTCCAATGCAAAGGCGCTTTCTGTCCACAGCCGCTATGGCGTTGTTCGCCTTGACCGGCGCCGCCTGCGCCAGCCAGGCGGCCAATGCACCCGCCAGAGTGGCCGCTGAAGACCCTCCAGCCGGGTACCAGAAGGTGAGCGAGCTCGTGGCCCTGCGCCGGAGTTCATCCCCGGCCTCGGCACGCTCTACGTGCAGCCGGCGACGCTGCCGGCCGGTCCCTTCCTCGCCTACGACCGCGACGGCCGCCTCGTCAGCACGATCTACATGATCCCGGTCGCGGACATCGAGGCGCAGAAGAAGTACGACGGCCTCGCGGTCGGCGCTGAGAACGTCGTCGACGTCGACATGTACTACAACGCCGGGCACCCGGGCGTGGAGCAGCCGCATTATCACGTCGTGCTGTGGCACGTCCCCGAGAGCGATGCCAAGCTGCAATAGCGGGCTGACGCGTCGGGCGGCGCTGCGGGCGGGCGGGCTCCTCCTCGCCGGTCTCGCCGTGCCCGCGCTGGTGCGCCCGACCCGAGCCGGGACCGTCGTCGAGATCCGCCTGCGCAGCGATCCGCTCGGCACCAAGGTCTGGTTCGACCCGATCGGGATCCTGATCGAGCCGGGCCAGACGGTGCGCTGGGTGACCGAGGCGAACGTCCACACCTCGACCGCCTACCACCCCGCCAACGACGGTCACGCGCTCCGGATTCCGGAAACGGCCGAGCCGTGGGACTCCGGCTATCTCGTGGAACCGGGGGATCGGTTCGAGGTCAGCCTCACAGTGCCGGGCGTCTACGACTATTTCTGCGCGCCGCATGAGATGGCTGGGATGGTCGGCCGGATCATCGTCGGACGGCCGAGCGGGCCCGGAACGTTGCCGTTCGACTATTTCCGGGGCGATCCGGCGGCGCGCGACTGGCGTCCCGTACCGGAAGCGGCGCAGGCCGCCTTCCCGCCGATCGAGACGGTGATGAACGAGCGCGTGGTGCGCCTGGCGGCTTGACCCAGGCGGCTATCGGCCTGCCGCTCTGCTCAGCTGCGCCCGATGAGACCGCCGGGTCAAAACTCGACCGTGGGCGTCCGCGGTCGCCCAGCCATGCAATCGAGGCATTGCGGCGGGATGACCGCCACACCTCGCCGTCTTCACCCTTGGCCGAAGCGGCTCGCTCTGTCTCGGCCCTCGGGCCGGCATCTCCCATCAGACGCGCAAAGCTTCGGGGCGCTCTTCGGCCTTCACGGGTTTCCAGATGCTGATATGGCGGGTCTCCGGCATCAGGAACAATGAGAGCACGAAGCACACGGCGGGAACCGCGATCGGATAGATCAGGGCGGAGCCAAGGCTGCCCGTGGCCTGCCACGCCGCCGAGGTGATGAACGGCACCAGTCCGCCGCCCCAGCCGTTGCCGATGTGATAAGGGACCGACACCGAGGTATAGCGGATCCTCGCGGGAAAGAATTCCGCCAGGAATGCGCCGATCGGCCCATAGACCATCCCGACGTAGGACACCAGGATGAAGATGATGAAGATCGCGACGGGATAGTTGATGTTGTCCGGCAGGGTGACCCGTCCCAGCCAGGAGTACAGGGGATAATAGGTGAGCGCCGCGAGCAGCATGCCTCCCAGGATGACCGGCTTGCGCCCGATCAGGTCGGACAACCAGCCGAACAAGATCAGGGTTGGCGTTGCGAACAGCAGCGCGATTCCGACGATGTAACTCGAGGTCACCACGTCCACCTTCGACACCTGCTGCAGGAAGTACAACGCCCAGAACTGCCCGCTGTACCAGACCACGCCCTGCCCGATCACCACGATGCTCGCGATCAGCACGAACTTCATGTTGGAGCTGAGAAAGGCCTCGCGCCACGGGTTCCTGGTCATCTCACCCTTGGCCCTGATCTCCTCGAAAATCGGCGTTTCCTGCAGCTGCAGGCGGATATAGATCGCGATCGCCACCAGCAGAAACGAAACCAGGAACGGGATGCGCCAGCCCCAGTCGTTGAACGCTTCGGTGCCGAGGTAAGCCCGGGTCCCGACGATCACCAGCATCGACACCACGATCCCGAGCGTCGGCGAGGTCTGCAGCCAGCCGGTGTAGAAGCCGCGGCGCTCGTCCGACACGTGCTCGGCGACATAGGTAATGGCGCCACCATATTCGCCGCCCAAACACAGGCCTTGGATCATGCGCAGGGCGAACAGGATGAACGCGGCCGTGACGCCGATCGACTGAAAGCTGGGGATCAACCCGATCACGCCCGTGCCCAGGCCCATGCCGGTCAGGGTGATGAGGAACGTGTATTTGCGGCCGACGCGATCGCCCAGCCAGCCGAACAGGAAAGCCCCGAGCGGGCGGATCAGAAATCCGGCGGTGAACAGCGCGATCGTGCTCAGCAGGGCCGCAACCGGATGGGTCTTTTCGAAGAACTGAACCGACAGAATCGCGGCCAGGCTCCCGAAGATGTAAAAGTCGTACCATTCGATGACGTTGCCCACTGCGGCAGCGATGATCACCCGCCGGAAGTCCTTCGGGATCTGAGCAGCCATATGATTCTCCCGCCTCGAGGGCTTCACTGCTTCGCGGCGCGCGGCCAGCTTGACCGCGCGCAGCAAAACTCCTCCTCAACCGCTTCTTGAACTGAAGCGGGCCGTATTGGTCAGTATCGGACAAGCTCTCCGATGTTGCGAGCGCAAAATTTCGGGCGGCCTGAGCGCGAGTGAGGTCCAGCCATGACGACTTGTCTACGCGGAGCTGGCTTCAAGGCGAGCTTGGGACAACGGCGCGAAGCACTTGACCGATGCATCACCGGCCGCCGGTCGAGTTGCACCCCCGCGAGACAGCAGCAACGTTGCTTCGGAAAGTGACGCATTTGACGTGGCGGGCGGAACGGCAACGCGCGGCGGCCACGGGGTGCGCATGGTCTCCCGAGGGTCCGCAAAATCCGCACCGCTCAGTACGACGGCGGTTCCCCCAACGCTGCAGATCGCACCCTTACAGCGCCTTGCCGGTCAGCTCCGCCTGGAGGTCCTGCGCCGCGCGAAGATGCTGGAGCACGACCGGCAAGCTGTCGGACGCGAAGCTCTTCAGCTCGACGTCCTGCCCCGAGCCGATTTCATGCTCGAGCAGCTGCGCGGTTTTCTGATGATCCGCCACCTGCCCCGCTACGTAGGTCAGATCGAACTCGGTGCCCTTCGCTGCCTTCAGCCGGTCTTGCATCGCCTGGTGCTCCGGGTCGAGCTTCTCCGGCACGGCGATGCCATCCTTCTTCGCGAGGCCGCTCAGTCGATCGTTCGCCTTGCCGTGGTCCTCGACCATGCGCCGGGCGAACTTCTTCACCGCCTTGTTCTGGCCCTTCTGTTCCGCCAGCTTGCCGAACTCGACCTCGGCCATGCCGCCGATCGCCGCCGCATCTACGAATACCAGATCGGTGTTGTTGGGCTGCTTTGGGCCGCTGTTGGGCGTCATGAACGCGGGATTGCCGTTTTGCCCGAACGCGGGCGCCGCAAGCAGCGAGACAATGATCGCGACGGTCCTGAGCGCAAGGGTCATTGCGTTCCTCCTCACAGCGCCAGCATGTAAGCCACGAGCGAATTCTTCTCGTCCTGGGTCAGCTTCAGGCCGAGGACGAGATTGAAAAACTCGACCGTGTCGGCGAGCGTCATCAGGCGGCCATCATGCAGGTAGGGCGGCGAATCCTTGACGCCGCGCAGCGTGAAGGTCTTGATCGCGCCGTCCGGCAGCATGGCCAGGCCGTTCACCGATTGCCCGATCTCATAAAAGCGCTCCAGCTTGAGATCGTGCATGTTGTTGTCCATGAACGCGGTCTGCGGGATGTGGCAGACGGCGCACTGGCCTTTGCCCAGAAACACCTGCTCGCCGGCCAGCTCCTGCTCGGTCGCCTGCGCCGGATCGAGACGCCCCATCGGATCGAGCTTGGGCGCCGGGGGGAAGTCGATCATGTTCTCCATCTGCGCCATCATCGCGACCTGGTTCGGCCGGTCGGGGAGATTCACGCCCTTGCGGGTGGCGCTGACATGGTCGCCGTTGAAGTACGCGGTCCGCTGCTCGAACTCGGTGAAGTCCTCGACCGAGCGCAGCGAGCGCTTGGAGCCGTGGATCTGCTGGTTGAACAGCCCGCGTAGACTGGTGGTGTCCAGCCGGAAGCGCGCGGCCTGCGGACGCACGTCCGGGGTCAGATGGAACGCGCCGTTGGTATGGAAGTTGGAGTGGCAATCGAGGCAGGCGACGCCGAGGTGCGGCTCGGCTGACTTGCGGTCCTCCGTCTGATTGAACTCCTCCTGCGGAAATGGCGTCAACAGCAGGCGCAGGCCCTCCATCTGCACCGGGGTGATCAACCCGACCATCAGCTCGTAGAAATTCCGGATGGTGAGCAGCTGCCCCCGCGAGACATCGCCGAGCTCCGGATGGCTGTTCAGGAAGATCGGCGGCGGGAATTCGGGCCGGAGATGCTCCGGCAGGTCCATATCGACGTCGAAGCGCCGCAGATCACGCCCTTCCTGACGGCGGATCTCGTCGATCGCCTCGTCGGGGAAAACCTGGCCGCCGCTCGCCTGCTTGACGTGCGGCAGCGGCATGAAGCCCGCCGGCAGAAGACCTTGCGCGCGAATCTCGCCCGGGCTCATCGCCGCCAGGGCGTCCCAGGTGGCGCCGGGCGAGAGCTTGACCCGCACGAGATCCTGCACCGGCTTGCGCCCGCCCGACATCATCATGCCCTGCATCGGCCGGTCGGAAACGTCGTAACGCTGGGCGAGGAGTTCTCTCTGCCGTTCCATCACCTGCGGCTTGTCAGCTTCGTCGATGGCTTTCGCGGCCGCGAACGGCTGGGTCGGTAAAGGTCGATAGGTGGCGTCCGGAGGCAATGGATCGGCCAGGGCCGCAACGCTCAAAACGGCCAGACCGGCGAGTGGAGGAATTCCCTTCAGCAGCCGCGACATCCAGCCTTCCTCCTGGGATCGTGCCGCGACTTCCGGAGCGGCAGCGAGACGGGTTCCGACCGTCGGTAACGGCGCGCCCGCATTAGCGTTCCACGCCGCTCAAGAGCGCGATCTGCCGCGCGACTTCAACACCGTCGCGACGGTCTCGCGACGCTGACCGCCACGGTCGGTTCGGCGACCGGACGGCGATCCCCCGAATCATGACTGCCTGCGAGCCCGGCACGGAGCTTTTGATGACTCCGTCCCTGCCCCCACAGGCCGCTGTTGGTGGCAATGCGCCGATGCTGCGGCTGGCTATTGCAGACCGGGGGCAGCGCAGCTGTTGCTCGCGTCGGCGCGTGGTGGGCGCAGAGCCGGCGGTAGCGGATTAGCCCCACTCGCCGGGACCCTGCGACGGGAACGAATTCGAGCGCCATCCGTTTTCCAGCTTCGGCAGGTGCTTTGATCCCTGGCTGGGCAGGGCCTGAATGAAATTCGTGATCTTTGGCCTGACGATCAGCTCGTCGTGGGGCAACGGCCATGCGACGCTGTGGCGAGGCCTCTGCAAAGCGCTCGCCCAGCGGGGTCACAGGGTGGCCTTTTTCGAGCGCGACGTGCCCTATTACGCGCTCAATCGCGATCTGACCAAGCTGCCGCATGGCGAGCTCTGTCTATACCACAGCTGGAAAGATGCCCTGCCCGTCGCGCGGGCGAGTCTCGCCGATGCCGATGTCGCGATTGTCACCTCCTATTGCCCGGATGGCGTGCCCGCCAGCGAGGTGGTCCTCGAATCCCCGGCCGCGGTCCGGACCTTCTATGATCTGGACACGCCGGTCACGCTCGCGCGCCTCGAGGCAGGCGAGCCGGTCGATTACATCGGGCCGCGCGGCCTCGGCGAGTTCGATCTGGTCCTGAGCTACACGGGCGGTCGGGCGCTGACGGAGCTGCAAAGTCGGATCGGCGCCCGGCGGGTAGCGCCGCTTTACGGCAGCGTTGATCCGGACGCGTACCGAAGGACCGACCCGGTCGAGCGCTATCGCGCTGACCTGTCCTACCTCGGCACTTATGCCGCGGACCGGCAGCCCGCCCTCGAGGAGTTCCTGGTGGAGCCGGCGCGGCGACTGCCCGGGCGACGTTTCGTGATCGGCGGGGCCCAGTACCCGGTAGAGTTTCCCTGGGCCGGCAACATCTATTTCGTGCGCCACCTGCCTCCCGCCGAGCATCCTGGCTTTTACAGCTCGTCGCGGCTCACTCTGAGCACCACGCGCGCGGCGATGGTTCGAATGGGCTACTGTCCTTCGGGCCGGTTGTTCGAGGCCGCCGCCTGCGGCACGCCCATCCTGACCGATGCCTGGGAGGGCCTCGACGCTTTCTTCCGCCCGGGCTCCGAAATCCTGGTCGCTAACGACACAGAGGACGCGATCCTCGCCCTTGAGGCCTCGGACGCGGAGCTCGGGCGAATTGCGGCTCTGGCCAGAGAGCGCACGCTCGAGGAGCACACGGCGGAGCGCCGGGCCGAGGAGCTCGAGCGCGCGATCGAGGAAGCCGTGAGGGGGACCCCGACGGCGCAGCGGCCGCAGCCCGGCATGCTCGTCGCGGGGGCTGCGTGATGTGGGGCATCGTGCCGGCCGCCGGTAGCGGCACTCGCATTCAACCGCTCGCGTTTTCCAAGGAGTTGCTGCCGGTCGGCAGTCGGCGGGAGCACGGCGCCGAGCGGCCGCGCGCGGTCAGCGAATACCTGGTCGAGCGGATGATCCGGGCCGGTGCCAGTAGGATCTGCTTCGTGATCTCGCCGACCAAGTCTGACATCCTGCGCTACTACGGCAGTCGGTTCGGACCGGCGCACATGGTCTACGCGGTGCAGCCCGAGCCGCGCGGCCTGTGCGACGCCATTTTCCGCGCCATTCCACTGGTCGCGCCGGCCGAGACCGTCGTGATCGGCCTGCCGGATACCATCTGGTTTCCCGAGGATGGACTCGGCGCGCTGCCCGATGATCGCCTGGCCCTGCTCCTGTTTCCGGTGGACCATCCCGAGCTGTTCGATGCGGTGGTCACCGCGCCCGACGGGCGGGTCATCGAGGTCCAGGTCAAGCAGCCGCGTGCCGAATCGTTCTGGATCTGGGGCGCCTTCAAGATGCCGGGAGCGGTCCTGCACGATCTGCACCGGCTGTGGTGCGAGCGTGACCAGCAGGACGAATATCTCGGCACGCTGCTCAATGCCTACATCGGGCGAGGCGGGCAGGCTCACGGCGTCCGCGCCGGAGAGGCGTATGTCGACGTCGGCACGCTGAACGGCTACCGCGAGGCGATCCAGCTGTTGACCATGGCCGAACCGGCCCGCCCCGGGCCCCCGGCGCGGGCGATCGCGGGCGCGGCCGTCCGCCGCGAGTGAGGTCATGGCGCCCGCGACCGAGCTTACCCAGGAAGCCGTCGAGCGACGCGTACGCGAGCTCGGCGAGTGGTTCCACAACATCGATCTGTGCGGCGTCAAAACCGCCCCGCAGCATTTCCTTGGCGACTATCCGATGGTGAAGTGGCGCCGCTTCGCCGACGCCCTACCGGCCGATCTGCGCGGCAGCACAGTCCTCGACATCGGCTGCAACGCCGGATTCTACTCGATCGAAATGAAGCGCCGCGGCGCTGACCGCGTGGTCGCCATCGATTCGGACCGGGACTACCTGGACCAGGCCCGTTTCGCGGCCGAAGTGAGCGGGGTCGAGCTCGAGTTCCACGAACTCTCGGTCTACCACGTCGCCACGCTGCGCGAGCGGTTCGACCTCGTGCTCTTCCTCGGCGTCTTCTATCACCTCCGCCACCCGCTGCTCGCGCTCGACCTGATCCACGAGCACGTCGCCCGCGATCTGCTCGTGTTCCAGTCGATGCAACGGGGCAGCGCCGAGATCGAACTCCTCGAGCAGGACTACCCCTTCAGCGAAATCGAAGTCTTCGACCGGCCGGGCTTCCCGAAGCTGCATTTCATCGAGCGCCGCTACGCCGGCGATCCGACCAATTGGTGGGCCCCCAACCGGGCCTGCTCGGAGGCCCTGCTGCGCAGCGCCGGATTCGCGATCCTCGCCCGTCCGGAAGAGGAGGTGTTCATCTGTCGCCGGCAGGAGCTGCTCGGCGGCCCGCATGCGGTCTATCCCAGCACAGCGGAGGAACGATGCTCGACGCGGTGATGATCTGGAACGAGCCCAACAACAAATCGCACTGGGACTTCGCGATCGATCAGGACTGGAGCGCCTTCGCCGAGATGGCGCGCTTGGCCGGCGAGGCGATCGAGGCGGAAGAGGCCGGCATGCCGCGCGTGCTGGGCGGCATCTCGCCGATCGATCCCCTGTTCATTCAGAACATGCGTGGCCAGGGCGTGCTCGACCACGTCGACGCGGTGGCCGTGCACGGGTTTCCGCTGGACTGGAATCACTGGATGCTCGACGACTGGCCCGACCGGCTGGCGGACATCCATAGCGTCACCGACCTGCCGGTATGGGTCTCGGAGGTCGGCGTCTCCAGCTTCGGCGCCGAGGAGGTGCAGGAGTTCGGTCTGCGGCGCACGGCGGAGCTGCTGGTCGGGCGCTCGCCGCGGATCCACTGGTACAGCCTTTACGACTTGCCGCGCGCCTGGCCCGCGACCACGCGTCATCGCGAAGCCGAAGGCTCGTCGTACTATCGGCACTTCTACATGGGCCTGTTGCGCGAGGACGGCACGCCCAAGCGCGCGCTCAAGCACTTCGCCAACTACACGCCCGAGATGGGCATCTGCCAGTGGTTCCACTTCGAGGATCCGCGCCTCCAGGACGCGGCGCGCTGGCTGCGCCGGTTGGGAGTCAAATATCTGCGCACCGGCATCAGCTGGGCCGACTTCTACCGGCCGAATGCGCTCGCCTGGTTCGATCGGCAGATGCGCGCGCTCGAGGAGTTCGAGGTCACGCTGACCTTCTGCTTCACGCCGGAGCATCGCGGCGTCGCGCCGCATTACACCAGCCCGCCGCTGGTGCCGGAGGAGTTCGCCGAGTTCTGCGCCGCGATGACCCGACGCTACGGCGTGGGCTCCGCGGTGCTGCCGCAGATCACTCCGGCCCGGGTCGCGTGAGCGGGCCGGCGCGCCGTGCGCGCCGCGCGCCCGAGATGAAGCTCCGCGTTCTGAGCGTCGCATTTCCGTTCGCTCCCGTGGGCGCCGACGCGGTCGGCGGCGCCGAGCAGGTCCTGGCCCAGCTCGATGGGGCCCTGGTCCGCGCCGGCCACCGTTCCATGGTGATCGCCTGCGCGGGCTCCAGCCCCGCCGGCACCCTCGTCCCTACTCCCCGAATCCGAGGGTCGATCACGGATTCCGTGCGCCGCCGGGCACATGCAGCGCATTGCCGCGCGATCGAACGCGTGCTGCGTCGGGGCCAAGTCGACGTCGTGCACCTGCACGGCATCGATTTCGATCACTATCTGCCGCCGCCCGGCCCGCCGGTGCTCGTGACCTTGCACCTGCCGCTCGACTGGTATCCGGGGCATGTGTTCCGGCTGGAGCGCGCGAACACGTTTCTGCACTGCGTGTCGACCTCGCAACGGGCGCGCGGCCCGAGCGAGGCCCAGCAACTGCCAGTCGTGCCGAACGGGGTCGTGCTCGAGGCGCAGCCGCGCCGGCACGCGAAGCGGCGCTTTGCCCTCGCGCTCGGGCGCATCTGCCCGGAGAAGGGTTTCCACATTGCGCTCGACGCGGCCCAACGCGCCGACTTCCCCCTGCTCATTGCGGGCGAGACCTTCCGCTATCCGGCGCACGAGGCCTACTTCAGGCAGGAGGTGGCGCCGAGGCTCGATCGGGCCAGGCGGTTCATCGGGCCGGTCGGCATGGCGCGCAAGCGACGCCTGCTGAGCGCGGCGCGCTGCCTCTTGATCCCGTCGCTTGCGCCGGAGACCAGCTCGCTCGTGGCCATGGAGGCGCTCGCCTGCGGCACACCGGTGATCGCCTTCGCGTCCGGCGCCCTGCCGGACATCGTCGAGCACGGCCGGACCGGGCTGATCGTCAGCGACGCGCAGGAGATGGCCGAGGCGATGCACGCGGTGACGCGGATCGAGCCCGCGGCGTGTCGGGCGGCGGCCCGCGAGCGCTTTCCGCTGGAGCGCACGATCGAGCGCTACTTTGCCCTCTACCGGGAACTGGCGCAGCGCGGCTGGGCAGAGACGGCTTGTTCCGGCCGCACGCCGCACCGTTCGACTGCCGCCGATGTCTGCCTTGGAGATTGAGGAAGTCACGACGTGCGCCGGACTGGAGGCGCTGACGCCGGCGTGGCACGACCTCTGGTGCCGCGCGCCAGGCGCGACGCCATTCCACTCACCCCTCTGGCTGATCACCTGGTGGCGCGAGGTCGGCGGTGGCGAGCTCCGGGTGCTGGTCGCGCGCCAGGACGAGCGCGTGGTCGGCCTGTTGCCGATGTACCTGCAGCAGGACGCTGAGGGCGGCAAGCTGCTGCCGCTCGGCATCGCCATCTCGGACTACCTGGATGGCCTGTTCGAGGAGGACATGGGCATCCTCGCTGCTGCGGCCATGCTGCGGCATCTCGCCGAGCGCAACGACTGGCGACGCTGCGAGCTGCACCCGCTGCGCGCCGGCGCACTGCTGCTCGCGGCGCGCGTGCCGCCCGGCCTCGACGACGAGATCCTCGGCTTCGATCCGTGCCTCGTGGTGCAGGTCCCGCCAGCAGCCCGGAGCGTCGAGGACTTCCTGCCGAGCAAGATCCGCTACAATCTCCGCCATTTTCGGCGCCGCGCCGAGCGGGTCGGTCAGGTTAGCTTTGCGACCGCCACCGCCGCCACGCTCCCGGAGCTTGTCGAGGCGCTGTTCCGCCTGCACGACGCACGGTGGCAGCGGCATGGACAACCGGGCGTCCTTGCCGATCCGGCGATCCGGCGCTTTCACCAAGCGGCCGTGCCGTTGCTGCACCGCGCCGGTCTGCTCCGGCTGCACGCGCTGCGCCTGGACGGACGTATTGTCGCCGTCATGTACGCCCTGGCTGCGAGGCGCCGGATTTATTGCTATCTCTGCGGCTTCGATCCCGAGTTCGCTGCTCTGAGCCCGGGCACCCTGATTTTGGGCCACGGCATCGGGCAGGCCGTGCGCGAGGGTGCGCTTGAGGTCGACTTTCTGCGCGGTCAGGAACGCTTCAAGTATTACTGGGGCGTCAGCGAACGGCCATGCTACGGCCGCATGCTCAGCCGGGCCGGCTGATCGTCTCTTGTGCCGTCTCTGGCCGGGGTTTGCGCAGATAGAAGGTCACGCCGTCCCAGAGCCGCAGGTCCATCGTGCCGTTACGCAGAATGCGAAGGCCGACCTCGGTGGCCAGGCGGCAAACATCGTGGCGATCCCGCGCCAGATCGCCGCGATAGGACAGGTTCAGGAGTACGAAGTCGCCGCCGGCGCGCAGCACGCGCGCCACCTCCGCAAAATGCCTCGTGACCAGAGCCGCGCCCGCGCGCCAGACGTATGGCATGACGTCGATCGCGAGCACGGCATCGAACGAGTCGGCGGCGAGCGCCGCGAGGTCGCGCCCTGAGGTCTCGAGCAAGCTGACGTTCGCGAGCCCGGCGCAGCGTTGCCGCGCGGCCTTGAGCATCTGGGGCGAGATGTCGGTTCCGGTGATCGTGGCCACGCGATCCGCAAGCGCCTGCTCGAAACGGCCGATTCCGCAACCGATGTCCAGAACATGGCGTTCCGGCCCGAGCATGCCGAGCTGGTCGAGCAACTCCACGACCTCGCGGGTCGCCGCGTCCAACAGGCCGGGCTCGCCCAGCGAGTAGAGGGCGACGCTGGCCGCGGCGTTCAGCCCGACCAGTCGATCGAACAGGCACTGGCAGCCTCCGACCTCATCCGCCTGGCCGGCTGCCTCTGCCTGGGCATGCTCCTGCTCAAGCATGTGCAGGACCAGCGCACTGGCCTCCGAGTTCTGAGCGACCAGGGCACGGATCTGTTCGATCGCGCCATGCAGGTCGGCCGCGCCATTCGCGCGTTCCAGGCTTGCAAGGGCGAGGCCTACGTCGTCGAGGTCCCGATACGCGATCAACAGGCGCACCAGAGCGACCGCGGATGACAGCTCGCCAGCCGCGCAGCGGCGCAGTATGTCCACCGCAAGGACATCCATTCGTGGCTTCGGCTCCCCTACGCACCCACAGGCGCCGTGCAGCTGCGATTTCGGCACGAAGCTTCGTTTCGGGCGCGGGACTACGCTTCGAGCAGCTCCTTTTCGGCCAGGCCATTGACCAGGAGCACCCGGGGACCATGCTGGTCGATCCGCACGATGCTGAGCGACGCCGGGCTGATCTCTATGCGCTGGAAAAGGTCGAGCGGCACCCCGAGATAGTGGGCCAGCGCCGCCTTGATCACGTCGCCGTGGCTGACCAGCGCGACGGCCCCGGTCGGGTGAACCGAGCAGAGCCGCTCGACCAACCGCAAGACACGGGCCTGCACCTCAATCATCGCCTCGCCGTTCGGGGCCCGGCTGCCGCTGCGGAAGCGGTTAAACTGCCGCCACTCCTCGCTGTCATACAATTCGACGACGTCCCGCCCCGTCCAATCGCCGAAATCGATCTCGTTCAGCTCGTCGGCGATCCGCACCTCCAGGCCGAGGCGGTCGCCGAGCGCCGCCGCCGTGTCTCGGGCTCGTTCGAGCGGGCTGCTGTGGATCGCCCGCACTGAGCCGCGGGCCAATCGCTCGGCCAGCCCCGCCGCCGCGGCCACTCCCGCCGGATTGAGGCCCACGCCGGGCGACCGGCCCACGATTTTCGACCCAACCCCGTCGTACGCGGCATGTCGGATGAAGGCTAAAGTCGTCATCCGCCGGCTCGGACTGCCGGAGCGCCGCGCGTCCCGAACCAGTCTAGGAGCGGGCCGCCTTATGATCGCCGCGCTCGCGGCGCTCGGCGGCATCTCTGCCGACGATTTTGTTGAACATGCTTTTTTCGTCGTAGAGCAGCGCGAGCTCGCGCTTGTCGAATTCCTCGAAGAACTCGTCCCAGCTGATCTCGACGAGCTCGTCGTGTTCCGACTGGGGCGCTTTCGGGAACATGATCCGGATGATGCCCACGTCGTCGCCTTGATGGGTTCGGCGCACCGCTGCGGGCTTGCCCCCTTTGCTCTCCGCCCACTTGCGGATGGAGTCATGGTCAGTGGTGGTTTCTGTCATGTCGCGTCCCATGGTTCAATTCGTGGTGCGTTCGACAACGGACGGAGCGTTGAACGGTTCCGGTACGTACGGTCACCGACGGCCCCGGACGGCAGGGCCCCGGTCTAAGGAGCTCGACCCCGACGGAGGGGCATCCCTCTTACTGGCGTCGACATGGGCTGCCCCTGATTTTGCTTCCGTGGCAGGTGGAACCCGAACGCCCCAGCAGCCGTTTTCATCCCGCGCACCATCAACTAGTCGAAGCCTTGCGTGGCAGCTGCGACCAGGAGGGACTGCCCGCGGCAGCGAGTGCCGTGCCCAGAAATCGCGGGGAGGCCCAATCGCGGCCCATGCCGACAGCGCCCTTGGGCGCACAGGAACTAAAGCCCTCTTGGGCTCCCAGGAACCAATGACAGTAGCGGGACGTTATTCCGATCAACAAGCGGCAGCTGGGGAAGCGGGAGGATGGCGCGTCGAGTCCTGATTACTGGCGGTGCGGGCTTTATCGGATCGCATGTCACGGACGAGCTGCTGGCTGCCGGCTACGAGGTCCGGGTTTTCGATAACGGTGCGGCGCAGGTGCATGGACAGCGGGCCGGCCCGCCGCCCTATCTGGCAGCGGAAGCCGAGTACATCTTCGGCGACGTCAGGAACGGCACTGCGCTCGACCGCGCGCTGCGCAATGTGGATGGCGTGGTGCATCTGGCGGCCGTGGTCGGGGTCGGCCAGAGCATGTACGAAGTCGAACGGTACACCGCGGTAAACGAGCAGGGTTCGGCGACGCTGATGCAGGCGCTCCTCGAGCGACGGGTCGGCCGGCTGGTTGTCGCCTCCTCAATGAGCGTCTATGGCGAAGGTCGCTATCGCACCACCCATGGCGAAATCTGCGATACGGCCGAGCGCGACCCATCGGGCCTTCAGATCGGCGAGTGGGACCCGACGGACGATACGGGCGAGCCGTTGCAGGCGGTGCCGACGCCCGAGGACAAGCGCTTATCGCTCAGGTCGATCTACGCGCTCAACAAGTATGCTCAGGAACGCATGAGCCTGCTGATCGGCGAGGCGTACGGCATCCCGACCATCGCGCTGCGTTTCTTCAACGTCTATGGCACGCGTCAGGCGTTATCGAATCCTTATACCGGCGTGCTCGCCATCTTCGCCGCACGCCTGCTGAACGGGCGACGGCCGCGGGTGTTCGAGGACGGCGCCCAACGCCGCGATTTCGTCCACGTCAGCGACGTCGCGCGCGCCTGCCGCCTGGGGCTCGAGGCGTCCCCCGAGCTGAACGGCGTGTTCAACATCGGCAGCGGTGACAGCCGCACGGTCGGGGACGTGGCGATCCAGCTGGCCGCGATCCTGGGCCGCCCGGAGCTCACACCCGAGATCACCGGCCGCTACCGCACGGGTGACGTGCGGCATTGCTATGCCGATATCGGGCGTGCCCGCAAGCTTCTCGGTTTCGAGCCGCGCACGTCGTTCGAGGAAGGCCTCGAGGAACTCGCGGTCTGGCTCGCGGACGCCACCGCGGTCGACCGGGTCGATGAGGCAACCGAGGAGCTGGTGCGGCGGGGGCTGGTGGCATGAACGACGCATCCCCCCAGCACCTGCGCGCCGGCGCGCCGAGGACCGGTATTGCGGCGCCGGCGGTGGTGCGTCGGCGCTCGATGGTGCTGATTACCGGCGGTTGCGGCTTCGTCGGAGCCAACCTCGCCGACCGGCTCGCGTCCGCGGGCGAGCGCGTCCTGCTGTACGACAATCTGGCCCGCGCCAATGTGATCAGAAACGTCGAGTGGCTGCAGCAGCGTCACGGTCGTCGGATCGAGACCGTCATCGCGGACGTGAGCGATGCGGACGCGCTGCGCGAGACCGTGCGCCAGGCGAGCGCGGTTTTTCATCTCGCCGCGCAGGTCGCCGTGACCAGCAGCCTGGAGGATCCGGTCGGCGATTTCGAGATCAATGCGCGGGGCACCCTGAACGTGCTCGAGGCTGCGCGCCGGCGCCCCGATCCACCGCTGCTGGTGTTCGCGTCCACCAACAAGGTCTACGGCGAACCGGTCGACCCCGGCGCCCTGGTCGAGACCCAGCAGCGCTATCAGCCCGCGCCGGGTGCGCCCCGCGCGATCGACGAGACCTGCCCGCTTGGCCTGTGCAGCCCGTATGGCTGCTCCAAAGGCGCCGCGGACCAATACGTGCTCGATTACGCGCGCGTGTTCCGCCTGCGCACGGTCGTGTTTCGCATGAGCTGCCTGTACGGACCGCGCCAGTTCGGCACCGAGGACCAGGGCTGGGTGGCGCACTTCTTGATCCGCGCGCTTCAAGGCCAGCCGATCACGATCTTCGGCGACGGCAAGCAGGTCCGTGACCTGCTGTACGTCGACGATGCGGTCGATGCCTACCTGCTCGCCCGCGCCCGGATCGCTGCTCTCGCCGGAAAGGCCTTCAACCTCGGGGGAGGCTTACGCAACACCGTGAGCTTGCTCGAACTCTTGGGCCGCTTCACTGAGCTGGGCATTGCTCGCCCGCAGGTGCGCTTTGCGCCTTGGCGGCCGGGCGACCAGCGCTATTACGTCTCCGATACCTCGAAGTTGGAGCGGCTCACCGGCTGGCGGGCGAAGACCCGCGTAGCCGAGGGCCTTCGCCACCTGCAGCGCTGGGTCCTCAGCGGCAATGTCGGGCAGATCGAGGCGGCGACGCCGCTTGAGGTCGAAAAGGTGCCGGCATGAGGGTGGCGTTGATCAACCCCCATTGGACCTTCGACGGCAGTATCTATTTCGGCTGCCGCGACCCGCACCTGCCGCTCGAACACGGCTACACCCAGGCATTGCTCGAAGGCCGCGGCCACGAGGTCCTGCTGCTCGACGCCCACCTCATGCACCTCAGTCAGGACGAGATGCGTGCCGAGCTGCGCGCCTTCGGCCCCGAGATGACCGTGGTCACCACGGCGCCGACTTATCTGTTCTGGCGCTGCGCGCCGCCCGAGCTGCGCGTGCCGATACAGACCGTGGCCGGCATTCGCGATCTCGCCGGCGTGCTCGTGGCCGTCGGTCCGCACGGCTCGGCGACGCCGGCGACGGTGCTCGAGAAGCTCGACGTCGACGTCGTGGTCATGGGTGAATGCGAGGAGGTCCTGGCGCGGCTCGCCGAAGGCGAGCGGGAGGTGCCAGGGGTCTGCGCGCGGAACGGCGACGGCATCCAAATCTTCGGCGGGCCGCAGGCCACGCCGTTCGTCGAGACGCCTGCGCTGTTCTGGCCGGAAGAGCTGATCCGGCGGCATCGCGCGCACCACCACCGGTTCGATCGAGCGCCCCGCGGCCCGGGCGCGGAGGTCGAGGCGTCCCGGGGGTGCCCGTACCACTGCTCGTTCTGCGCCAAGGAGCTGTTTCGCAACCAATACCGTCGCCGCAGGCTCGATGCCATTCTGACCGAGATCGACGCGCTGATCGGGCAAGGCGTGGAGTACGTCTATTTCATCGACGAGATCTTCCTACCCAATCGGCCGCTGCTCGAGGCGCTGGTCGGGCGCGATCTCGTGTTCGGCGTGCAGACCCGGATTGACCTCTGGAAGCCGGCGATGATCGAGCTTCTCGGTCGCGCCGGGTGCGTCTCGATCGAGGCGGGAGTCGAGAGCCTTACTGCGGAGGGTCGCGACGCGCTCGACAAGGACTGCCGGCTCGGCACCGAGGAACTGAGCGAGCGTCTGATCCTGGCCAAGCGCTGCGTCCCGTTCGTGCAGGCGAACCTGATCGAGACGCCGCTGGACGATCCGGGCACTGTCCGGGCGTGGCGCGAGGAGATGCGAGGCTACGGGATCTGGGCCAACGACCCGGTTCCCCTGTTTCCGTATCCGGGCTCGCCTGACTACCGAAAGCTTTGGGGCGCGCCGGACGATCAGGCGTGGGAGCGCGCGCACGAGTACTACCTCGCCCAGTTCGCCGCCTTCAGCGAGATCCAGGACGAGCGCCCCGTGCCGATCCTCGAGCTGGAAGCGAGGGCGGCCTGATGCTGGCGCGCCGTTTGGAAGCAACCCCGACCCGCATTCTCATGACCGTGGACGCAGTCGGGGGCGTCTGGCGCTACTCCCTGGAGCTGGCGCGTGGCCTGGCGAGTGCGGGTACCGAGGTGATCCTCGCGGTCATGGGACCGCCGGCTGCCCCGGAGCAGCTCGCCGAGGCAGAAGGAATCAAGGGCGTCCAGGTGGTCCAGGGCTCGTTCGATCTCGAATGGATGCCGAGGGCCGACGAGGACGTGCTGCGCGCCGGCGCGTGGCTGCTGGAGCTGGAGGCGACCTACGCGCCGGACCTCGTGCACCTGAACGGTTATGCCCATGCCGCCCTGCCCTGGCGGGCGCCGGTCGTGGTGGTCGCGCACTCCTGCGTGCTGTCCTGGTGGCGCGCCGTCCACGGCGAGGAGGCACCCGCGGAGTGGGATGGCTATCGCCGGCGCACCGCAGCCGGGCTGCGCGCGGCCGACCTGGTGGTGGCGCCGACGCGCGCGTTCCTGCGCACCGTCGAAGGCGCCCATGGCGCGGGACTTCCCGCCCGGGTGATCTGGAACGGCCGCAGCGCGAGCAACGTCGAGCCGATCGACAAGCAGCCGCTGGTGCTGGCCGCCGGCCGCATCTGGGATGCCGCGAAGAACCTCAAGATGCTCCCGAGCGTGGCCAAGGATCTGCCCTGGCCGGTGTGCGTCGCCGGCCCGGGCGCTCCCGAGCACGGCGATGGCGCCCCTTCGGCGCGCCACGTCCGCTGGCTCGGCGCGCTCGCCCCCGCCGCGATCAGCCTGTGGTACCTCAAGGCCGCCATCTTCGTCGCGCCCTCGCGCTACGAGCCGTTCGGTCTGGCCGCGCTCGAGGCGGCGCTTGCCGGCTGCGCGCTGGTGCTCGGCGATATCCCTACACTGCGCGAGCTGTGGACAGGCGCGGCCGTGTTCGTGCCCCCCGAGGACCGCGAGCAGCTGGCGCACGCGCTTGGCGTGCTCATTGCCGACGACGACCTGCGCGCGACCTTCGGCCGTCTGGCGAGGAAACGTGCTGCGACCTTTTCGGCTGCGCGCATGACCGCCGCTTATCAGAATGCCTATGCGGAGGTGATCGCCTCGCACGCGGGCGCGATCCGGGCGCTCGCGCCTTAGGAGCGATCGCGTGAGGTTCGTCCTGTTCTATCACTCGCTCGTGTCCGACTGGAACCATGGCAACGCGCACTTCCTGCGCGGCGTCGTCCGAGAGCTGATCGCGCGTGGGCACGAGGTCGAGGCGTACGAGCCGGTGGACGGCTGGAGCCGCCGCCATCTCCTGGCGGAGCACGGGGAGCGAGCGATCGCGGAGTTCCAGACGGCCTTCCCGGGGCTCTGCTCGACCACTTACGATCTGCCGAACCTCGATCTCGATGCGGCGCTCGAACGCGCGGACGTAGTCATCGTACACGAGTGGAATGCGCCCGAGCTCGTGGCGCGGATCGGCCGGCATCGCGGTGCCGGCGGCGGGTACCGCCTGCTGTTCCACGACACGCACCACCGCTCCGTCTCGGCGCCCGACCTCATGCAAGCCTTCGAGCTCGATGCATTCGACGGCGTCCTCGCGTTCGGCGAAGTCGTGCGCGAGCTCTACCTCAGACGGGGCTGGGCGCGCCGCGCCTGGACCTGGCACGAGGCCGCCGACGTCCGCCTGTGCCGGCCGATCGAGGGTGAGCGGCGTGAGGGCGACCTCGTCTGGATCGGCAACTGGGGCGACGGCGAGCGCACGGTCGAGCTCGAGGACTATCTCCTCGAGCCGGTGCGCCGTCTGCATCTCGCCGCCCGGATCTACGGCGTCCGCTATCCCGAGCACGCCCTGCGCGCGCTCGCGATCGCCGGCGCCTCTTACGGCGGTTGGCTGCCGAACCATCGGGTGCCTGAGGTGTTCGCGCGCTTCGCGGTGACGGTGCACGTGCCGCGGCGCCCCTACGTCCGCCTGCTGCCCGGAATTCCCACGATCCGGGTGTTCGAGGCGCTGGCTTGCGGCATCCCGCTGGTCTGCGCGCCGTGGGACGACGCCGAGGGCCTGTTCGGGCCGGACGACATGCTGTTCGCCGCCGACGGTGAGCAGATGGTCCAATATCTGTGCGCCGTCCTCGCCGATCGCGACCTCGCGCAGACGCTGGCGCACAACGGCCTGGCGACCATCCGCGCCCGGCACACCTGCGGCCACCGCGTCGACCAGTTGCTCGGAATCTGCGCCGAGCTGGGCGCGGCGAACCCGCCGCTCGCCGAGGTCGCCTGATGCGTATCGCGTTCTTCGGGTCCAGCCTAGTCTCGGCGTACTGGAACGGCGCGGCCACCTACTACCGCGGCCTGCTCAAGGCGCTCGCCGAGCGCGGCCACGCGATCACCTTTTACGAGCCGGACGCATTCGAGCGACAGGCGCATCGCGACATCGACGATCCCGACTGGGCGCGGGTCGTGGTCTATCCGGCACGCCGCGACGCGGTCGTGGCAAGGGTTGCCGACGCCGCGGCGGCGGACGTGATCGTCAAGGCGAGTGGGGTCGGCGTATGCGACGAGCTGCTCGAGGCCGAAGTCCTCCGCCTGCGTGGCGCCGGTCGCACGGTGGTCTTCTGGGACGTGGATGCCCCCGCGACGTTGGAGCGCCTCGACAGCGACCTGCGCGATCCATTCCGCGCGCTGATCCCGCAGTACGATCTCGTCCTGACCTATGGCGGTGGCCAGCCGGTCGTCGACGCGTACCGCCGGCTAGGGGCGCGTGACTGCGTGCCGATCTACAACGCGCTCGATCCCTCGACCCACCACCCGGTGATGCGAGACGCGAGCTTGGCCGCCGATCTGACCTTCATCGGCAATCGGCTGCCCGACCGCGAGGAACGGGTCAACCAGTTTTTCCTCAAGCCGGCCCGGCAGCTGCCGGACAGGACCTTCATCCTGGCGGGGAACGGCTGGTCGGATCTTCATCTGCCGTCGAACGTGCGTGCGATCGGGCACGCCTATACCTGGCAGCACAACAGCCTGAACGTCTCGGCGCGCGCTGTCCTCAATGTCAATCGGGCGAGCATGGCGCGCTTTGGTTACTCGCCGCCGACGCGGGTGTTCGAGGCAGCCGGCGCTGGCGCGTGTCTGATCACCGACCGCTGGCCCGGGATCGAGCTGTTCTTGCAGCCGGCCTCGGAAATCCTCGTCGCCGCTGATGGGCACGAGGTGGTCGAGCACCTGCGTGCCCTCACCCCTGAGTGCGCCCGCAGCATTGGCGAGGCGGCGCGCCAGGCGGTCCTGCGCGATCACACCTATGCCGCGCGCGCCGTGCAGGTCGAGATGATCCTCGCCGAGCGCGAGACGCCGGTGCTGGACGCTGCGGAATGAGCGCGCTCTCGATCGTCTTCCTCGGTCTCTCGATCACCTCTTCGTGGGGCAACGGCCACGCCACCACCTACCGCGCGCTGGTCAAGGGGCTCGCGCGCCGTGGCCATCGCATTTTGTTCCTCGAGCGCGACGTCCCCTGGTACTCGGCGCATCGCGACCTGCCGGCATCACCGTTCGCGACGACCCGGCTGTATCGTGATCTCGACGAGCTGCGGACCGGCTTCGCCCGGGCGATCGCCGCGGCCGATCTGGTCGTGCTCGGCTCTTATGTGCCCGAAGGCGTCGAGGTCGCGCGCTGGATGCTACAGGTCGCAACCGGCGTGCGCGCGTTCTATGACATCGACACGCCGGTAACGCTCGCCAAGCTGCGCAGAGCCGACCACGAGTACCTAACTCCCGGCCTGGTTCCGCGCTTCGATCTGTATTTGTCGTTCGCCGGCGGACCGGTGTTGGACATGCTGGCCGACGAGTTCGGCGCGCTGCGCCCGCGCCCCCTCTACTGCTCGGTCGATCCCGACGTGCACCGCGCCCGGGCCGAGCCGCAACGCTGGGATCTCGGCTACATGGGCACCTACAGCCCGGATCGCCAGCCGGGCCTCGAGGCCCTGCTGCTGACGCCGGCGCGCGCCTTGTCGGTGCGGACGTTTGCGGTGGCGGGGCCGCAGTATCCGCCAGATGTGGTATGGCCGGCCAATGTCGCTCGTTTCGAGCATCTCTCGCCGGTGCGACATGCGTCCTTCTACGGCGCTCAGCGATTTACGCTCAATCTGACCCGGGCCAACATGGTCGGCGCGGGATGGTCCCCCAGCGTGCGCCTGTTCGAGGCAGCGGCGACCGGCACGCCGATCGTGTCCGACGCCTGGCCGGGACTGAAAGCGTTCTTCGAGCCCGGCGAGGAGATCTTGATCGCGCACTCGAGCGAGCAGGTCGTAAGCTATCTGCTCGACTTCGACGAGGAGCGCCGACGGGCGATCGCCGCAGCGGCAAGGCGGCGGGTGCTCGCGTTCCATACCCCGGATCGGCGCGCGATCGAGCTCGAGGGGTACGTCGCCGCGGCGCGGCGCGAGCGGGGCGCCGCAGTCGAGCCCACGCCAACGATGGAGGCCGCCTGAGCGGCATCCGAATGCGCGCCGCTCTTCCGAGCAACGCGTTGCCAGAGGCTGGCGAAGAGAGCTTCCCTAGCGGAAGGGCCCGCCCGAACTGATTGGGTTTTCCGGGTGGCGGCGCGGGGTTGCTTGAACAGCTGACGGCAAGATCGCTGGTCATCTCTGGCCCGCCACCCCAAAAAACGGGGGTGAGACCTGCTTGCAACAGGGCGGATGTAAAACCCCTGGGCGCTCCCGAGGGCGTTTCTCCCACTTTAATTTGGTACTAACTAATTGGTCAGGTCTCTGCGAAAATACCGACTGCTGAGCAGCGGCCCCGAAAAGGCCGCACACTACGGCGTGTTTCAGTGCCTCACCTGAACCGTGCCGCGCTGAACGTCCAATTGGCTGCGATGCGATGTCGGTCGCGTGTAACGCCCCAATGGTCCACCGGGCCCCAGATATCGGAGCCCCTGGAGCGGCTGCGCTCGTCCTCGCCCGAGCCCGGGCGAGTGCCGGACTATTGCAACCGGCGTGCGGTCGACCCGTCGCGCGCGGTTGACGCCGGCGGCCTCTACAGCATGGGAGGAATCGCTCATCGCCTGTTCCGTACCACGCTCGCGGTCCTGGTCGATGGGTCCGATCAGCTGCTCGAAGCCGGGCGAGCCTCTGGATGAAGGTCGCCATCCTTGCGGGCGGCCAGGGCTCACGGCTGCTGGAGGAAACCCGCGTCAAGTCCAAAGCGCTGGTCCGGATCGGCGGGCGCCCGATCCTCTGGCACCTGCTCAAGTATTACGAATCCTTCGGCTACACGGAGTTCGTGATCGCGCTCGGCTACCAGGGCGATTCGATCCGCGAATACTTCCGGGAGCTTGGCGCCCGGCGCGAGCCCACCATCACGGGTGCGCGCATGGTCGCCTATCCGAGCGCCGAGAGTGCCTGGACCGTCGAGCTGATCGAGACCGGGCTCGAGACCATGTCCGGGGGGCGCATCAAGCGCCTCGCGCCCTGGCTCGGCCAGCAGCCGTTCATGCTGACGTGGTGCGACGGGCTCTCCGATGTCGACCTGCATCGACTGCGGGGGTTCCACGAGGCTCACGGCCGCCTGGTGACGCTCACCGCGATTCATCCGCCGGCGCGCTTCGGTCGCCTCGACCTGGCAGGCGACCGGGTGATCGCTTTTCGGGAGAAGACCACAGATTCGGCCGAATGGATCAACGGCGCCTTCTTCGTCCTGAATCCAGGAGCATCCGAGTACATCGCCGGCGACCATTCGCAATGGGAGCAGGAGCCTCTGGCGCGGTTGGTCGCCGATGGTGAATTGATGGCGTATCGTCACGAAGCATTCTGGCAATGCATGGACACGCTTCACGAGAGCCAGGTTCTGAATCGGCTCTGGGAAAACGGCACCGCACCCTGGAAAAGATGGGCTTAGGACATGCGCATCCTGGTGACTGGCAGCGATGGCTACATCGGCGCGATCCTGTTGCCGCTCCTTTGTACCTTGGGCATCGAGACGATCGGGCTGGACTGCGCCCTGTTCCGCGAATCCAGGCTCAAGGCGGCGGTGCGCCCCGTGCCGACCATCCATCGCGACATTCGCGACGTCGGGCCGGCGGATCTCGAGCGCTTCGATGCGGTGATCCATCTGGCCGGACTGTCGAACGACCCGCTTGGCGACCTGAATCCGCAGCTGACCTACGAGATCAATCACGAGGCTACGGTGCGCCTCGCCGAACTGGCCAAGCGCGCCGGCGTCCCTCGCTTCCTCTACGCCTCGTCGTGCAGCGTCTACGGTGCGGCCGGCGACGAGGCGCTCGACGAAGACAGTCCCTGCAATCCGGTGACGCCGTACGCCGAATCCAAGCTGCGTTCAGAGCAGGACCTGCGGCGCCTGGCGGATCACACCTTCAGCCCGGTCTACCTGCGCGCTGCCACGGCCTACGGCGCCTCGCCGCTCCTGCGTTTCGACCTTGCGGTCAACAATCTCGTCGCCTGGGCGGCGACGACCGGCCGCGTGTACCTCAAGAGCCTCGGCACGTCGTGGCGGCCGTTCGTGCACGTCGAGGACATCGCCCAGGCTTACCTCGTTCTGTTGTGCGCGCCGCGGGAACTCGTGCACAATCAGGTTTTCAACGTCGGCCGGACCGACGAGAACTACCGGATCAGCGAGCTGGCGAAGATCGTTCGCGTAGTCGTGCCGGGGACGCGCATCGAATACGCCGATGATGCGTCGCCCGACAAGCGCAACTATCGGGTCAACTGCGATCGGATCGCGCGCACCTTCCCCGCCTACCAGCCCCGCTGGACCGTGACCGACGGCGTCCGGGAGGTCTACCAGGCAATCCAGGAAGCCGCGCTCTCCAGCCAGGACTTCGAGGGCCCCCGCTTCAACCGGGTCGCGCATCTCTGCAAGCTGCTGGACGAGGGGCGGATTGGCCCCGACCTGCGCTGGGCCGATCGGCTGCACACCGCCGCGTGACTGCCTTGCCGCCGCGGCCGCTCTACCGCACGGAATCGAGCTGTCGGGCCTGCGGTTCCGGTGCGCTCGAACGACTGCTGTTCCTGGGCGAGACGCCGCTCGCCGACCGGCTGGTCACGGAGGAGGGGCTGGCCGAGCGCGACATCCTGGTGCCGTTGACCGTGGTCCTCTGTCGGCGCTGCAGCCTCGTCCAGATCGCCGAGACGGTCGATCCGGGCGCGCTGTTCGGCGGCGATTACCCTTATTTCTCCTCGGTCTCGACCACGCTGCTCGCCCACGCCCGCGAGAACGCGCTCGAGCTGATCCAGCGGCTCGGGCTCGGCCCACGTTCGCTGGTCGTGGAGATCGCGAGCAACGACGGCTACATGCTGAAGAATTTGGTCGAGCGCGGCGTCCCGGTGCTCGGCGTCGATCCTGCCGCGGCGCCCGCCGCAGCGGCCGTCAAGGCGGGCGTGCGCACGCTGAACACGTTCTTCGGCCGCAATCTGGCGCGCCAGCTCAAACGCGACGGCTGCGCCGCCGACCTCGTGATCGCCAACAACGTGCTCGCCCATGTTGCCGACCTGAACGGCCTGGTCGAAGGCATCGCGCTCCTCCTGCAGCCACACGGGCTGGCCGTGCTCGAGGTGCCCTACGTCGCGGATCTGATCGGCCAGACCGAGTTCGACACGATCTACCATCAGCATCTCTGCTATTTCTCGGTCACGGCGCTCGATCGGCTGTTCCGCCGGCACCGCCTCTACCTCAACGACGTGCGCCGGCTGGCCATCCATGGCGGCTCGCTGCGCCTCTACGTCGGACCCAACGACGAGGTGCGGCCGATCGTGCGCGAGATGCTCGCCGAGGAAGACAGCCGCGGCCTCGACGGGCCGGACGCCTATCGCGACTTCGCGGCGCGCGTGCGACGTCTGCGCGATGACCTGGTCGCCATGGTGCGCGGACTAAAGGCCGAGGGCGCGCGCATAGCTGCCTACGGCGCCGCCGCCAAGGGCACCACGCTGCTCGCGTATTGTGGCTTTGGCCGCGACCTGATCGACTATGTCGTCGACCGCAATCCGTTCAAGCAGGGGCGCTTCATGCCGGGCAGCAGGCTGCCCATCGTGTCCCCCGACCAGTTGCTCGAGGAGCGGCCGGATTACGTGCTGCTCCTGTCCTGGAACTTCGCCGACGAGATCCTTGACCAGCAGGCTCTTTATCGGGCGCGCGGCGGGCGGTTCATCCTGCCCGTCCCGGAGCCGCGGCTGGTCTGAGTGGTGATCGAAAAGGCAAAAGCATGCAGATGGGAGATGTCGGTCGGAGGCACGCGGTGAGCGGGTTGGCTACGAGCTCGGCCTGCCCATGCTGTGCCAGCAGCGCCAGCCGTCAGTTCTACGAAGTGAGGGGCGTCCCGGTACACCAGGTGAAGCTGGTGCGCAGCCGCGAGGAGGCGCGAGCGTGCGCGAGCGGTGACATCGCGCTTCGGTTCTGCACGGCCTGCGGCTTCGTCTGGAATGCCGCGTTCGACCCCGCGCTGATGCGCTACGAGGAGGACTACGAATCGACTCAGGCGGTGTCGCCGACCTTCAACCGGTTCCATGAAGGGCTGGCCCGCCAGCTGATCGGCCGCTTCGATCTGCGCGGCAAGGACATCGTCGAGATCGGCTGCGGACAGGGCGAGTTCATCACCATGCTGGCCGAGCTCGGCGGCAATCGCGGCTTCGGCTTCGACCAGGTGATCCGGCGGATGGCCGCCAAGCGCGGGGTCACCTTCGTCAAGGACTTCTATGGCCCGCGCTATCGTCACCTCGAGCCCTCATTCGTCTGCTGCAAGATGACGCTCGAGCACGTGCACGACACCGCCGCGTTGGTGCGCAACGTCCGCGAGACGCTCGGCGATCGGCCGGAGACGATCGTGTTCTTCATGATCCCGGAGATCACGCGCATTCTCGATCTGCGCGCCTTTTGGGACATCTACTACGAGCACTGCTCCTATTTCAGCCCGGGGTCGCTCGCCCGGCTGTTCCGCACGGCCGGATTCGATCCGATCGACGTCTGGACCGACTACGACGACCAGTACGTGCTGATCGCCGCGCGCCCGGGCAGCGGGACCGGTCCGCAGCTCGCCAACGAACTGTCGCCCCAAGCCCTCGAAGCCAAGGTGCGGGCATTCAGCACCGGTGTGCTAGAGGATCAGGCGCGCTGGAAAGGCTGGATTGGTCGGCTGAATCGCGGTGGCCAGAAGACGGTGCTGTGGGGCGGCGGCTCGAAAGCGGTCGCGTTTCTCACCACGCTCGGCGTGCACGACGAGATCCAGTATGCGGTCGACATCAACCCCCGGCGCACCGGCACGTTCATCGCCGGCACTGGCCAGCAGATCGTCGCACCCGGCTTTCTCAAGGAGCACCGGCCGGACGTCGTGCTGATCATGAGCCCGATCTATCTCGCCGAGATCACGAGCGAGCTCGAGGCCTTGGGCGTGCGCCCGGCCCGCCTGTTCACGGTGGAATCCGGCGAGGCGCTTCGGGCGGCGTGATGCGCCATTCGCGGAGCGATCGGCGCACCGCGCGCAAGAGCGTCGATGCGGATCGGTGCTGGCGCTTGCCGTCCACCAGAGTCCGCGCGCCAGCCGCCGAGATCGTGTGCAGCCCGTGAGGATAGGGTCCCATCGGGTCTGGATCGATGCGGGCGATGGGGGTCTCGGCATAAGCTTCGGGGGTCAGGACATCGACGCGATGAATGATGACCGCTTCGCCGTAGTGGCGTGAGCAGTCTTGAGCCGGCCGGTAGAGTTGACCCGCGACGACGAATGGCGTCCCGGCCGGGCGGGCTCCGGCCAGATCGTCCTTGACCGGCGAGCGCGGGTGTCTCTGCCATGGACCGCGCAGATCGGTGGCCATGAAGAGATGCAGCCGCGCGTCGGCCTGATCCCGCTGATCGCCCGTGAACAGCCACCACATGCCGCGATGCCTGACGACCGTCGGATCGACTCCAGCGAGGTCGTCGAGGAGCACTGCGTCGGGCAGCCAGCGCTCGGGAAAGGGGTCGGCCCGGAACAGCTGGATCCGACCGGAGGCCGAAAGTTCGGGCAGCATGAACACCTCGCCCCCGTCCTCAATCAGAAACGGATAGGAGGCGTGGCCTCGCGAGGGCAGAACCGGGCGCGGCCTCCCTGCATCCGTTTCGCGGCACGAGACGATCACGCCAAGCTGCTCCGCGCCGCGCACCTGTTCCGCGACGATCCTGAGGCCATCGGCGCGCGCGAGCGCGAACGGGTCCGCGAGGCCGCCATCTTCCGGCAGCGGCAACCACCGGACCGGCCGATGGTCGATCCCCTCGGTAAGCGCCGCAATCGGCCGCTCGATGATGCCGATCGCCCACCTCTCTTCGGTGGCGAACGCCTGAAGACGTGCGATAACTGCGCGCGGGACGACGGTCAGCTCTCGGAGGCAAGAGGAGCCGACCTCAGAAGCCAGCAGGATCCTCTGCTCGCGGCCGGCGAAGCCGGCGCGCATCCGGGCGAGAACCCGCGCCGGCCAGCGCGCAACCGTGCTCTGGACGCGGGCGCGCGTGGCGCTTGGAGAGTGCGGCACTGGACGCAATCGGCCCTCCTCGAGGACCTTTCCGGTGCCCGCGTGAGTGACTTCGACCAGCCTCGCGAGCAGCGCGCGACGATGATCAAGCAGCGCGTCCGCGAACGAAAAGCGCGGCATGGCCGCCTCGCCGAACACCGGCATCCACCGACGAACCCCGCCGAATGCGGGCGGCAGCGCGCGCCCGCTCAGATCGACCAGCAGGGTGACCCCCGCGGCTTGCAACTGCTCGGGCGCACCTGCTGCGGCTTCGTCGATCCACGGCGCGTCTCCGTCTGCAACAGCGCTGTCCGGCCGCCCTCGTCCCATCCGGGCCCCGAACGCGACGTGCTTCAGCTGGCTCAGCTCATCGGCGCACGCGCCAAGCCAAGTCTCAGAGACGTCTTCCGGCACACGGATGGCAACCCGTTCCAACGCGATCTCTTGCCCGAACTTCCGCTGTCATGCCGAGCGAATCGGAACCGTCACCACGCCGACTCGCCGCGGCCGCCGGACCTTGGGCGCACGAGCATTACCATTCCGCGCTGCGCTCCGGTCCTGGACCGGCCCCAGGCGCAGCGGGTTCGTACGCAAGTCAGGCTGTACGTCTAGTCTGGCCGATGTCACATTGCCAGCGGCCGTGCGACGGGCTACCGGTTGCGACCGCTGTCGTGGCATAAAAAGCAACGTCCACGCACTCTGGGTAGCAGTAGAGACGGGTTGCGCGAAGAAGTTTTCGACCACGTTTCCCCGATCTTCATTGTGGGCGCACCGCGTTCCGGCACGACGCTCTGCGGGCGGATACTCGACGCGCACCCGGATATCGCGATCGCGGATGAGATCATCTTCTTCGATATCATTCTAAAGGCGAGATCAGTCATTCCCGAACTCGACACCGTCGACCGCATCCGAGCGTTCTTTGCGCTCCTGCCGCGCATGGATCATGCCCGTTACTGGCGAGGTATCGAGGCCGAGTTGAGCGAGGTCCAAAAACGCCTCGAAGCCGACCCGAACGCGAGCTATCAGCGCTTCTACCTCTTTCTCATGCAGGCTTACGCCGAAGGTCGCGGCGCGCTGCGCTGCGGCGACAAAACGCCTTGGAACGTCCGTCACCTAGCAACGATCGTTCGCTGGTTTCCCAATGCCAGGATCATCCATCTGGTGCGGGATCCCCGCGCCAACATCGCCTCCAAGCGGCAGCTGCCTCGTACCTCCGAGGACGTCATCAGCAGCACCTTGAAATGGGCGATCGACATCGACGCAGCGGCCCGATTCGCGCGTTCCAGCGCGGCCACTTCCGAGCGCTTCATGGAGATCCGGTACGAGGATCTGGTGCGCGATCCCGAGACGGCCGTGCGGCGGCTCTGCCAGATGGTGGGGGTCCCGTTCTTTCCGGCGATGCTCGAGTTCCACCACTCATCCGACGTGATGTTCAAGAGCCAGCCATGGAAGGAGGGAGTGTTCCGCCCGGTGTCGCAGGGCTCGATCGAACGCTGGCGGGGCGAGCTGCGCCCGACGCAGGTGCTTTTGATCGAGCTTCTCACGGCTGGCGCGATGCGACGGTACGGCTACGAGCGAGCTGCGCGCCCGCGGCAAGTCTGGCTCGCGCTGCCATGGCAGATCTGGCGCGAGGTTCGCCTGTGGCTGCGGTTCAAGCGCGCGGATCGGGCAAGAAGGCTTGCCGACGAAGAGATCGAGTTCGAGAGCGGCTCGGCCAATCTATATCGTCTGCTGCTCCGATCGCTCTGGCATCAGCTCCTCCGCCGACGCTAGCCACCCGCCGAGCGTCATCCGCCGCGTCTCAGCAGATCACGGAGGTAGCTCGGCGGCACGGCGCCGACAAGCAGCAGGAGCGCGACGTACGCGGCGCCGCCCGAGACCATCGCCACCGGCCAGGGGAGGGCGGCTTCGGACATGCTCCGCATGAGAACAAGGCTGATCGCAGCGGCGAGGAACACCTTGGCGATGCCACCGATCGACGGTCGGCCGGCATACGTGCGGGCCAGAACCGCCGCCATGGCGAGGCACAGCACCAGCTCGACCAAGGCCGTCGCGACCGCCGCGCCCAGGTAGGAAAATCGCGGAATCAACAGCAGATAAGCGGCAATTGCGCCGATCAAGGCGACCACGTCGACCGCGAGGACGCGATGCTGCAGATGCATGGCGATCAAGGCGAGGCGGAAGAGCTCCCCGATCGCATGCGCGCCCGCGGCGAAGGCAAGGAGCATGAGGGCGGGAGCGGCCGGAGCAAAATCGGGACCGGCGATCACCGCCAGGATCTGCTCGGCAAAGGCGAAGCAGAGGGCGATGAATCCGCCTGAGAGGACCGCGATCGCCGTGACCCCATCGCGCAGATGGCGGCTGAAAGCCCCGCCGTCGGCAGTGCTCGCGGCAGCCATCAACGCCGGCATGGTCATCGCGGCGAGCATGATCGTGATGCCGGTCACGACCTCGAAGACCCTGCTCGGCACGCCGTACAGACCGACCGCTCCGCTGGTGTCGAGCAATGACAGCAGCAGGATATCGCCGCGCATGATGGCCATAATTGCGACGCGCGAGCCGCCCACTGGCAGGCCCTCGACGATCAACTCGCGCCAGAGTTTCAGATCGACGCCCAGCTTGAACGGCTCGAGCCGCCGCGCCAGCAATGCCGCGCAGACAAAGGCGACGAGACCGCCACCGGCGGTCGCGCCGAGCATAACCAGGAAGCCGGCGTCGAGCAGGACACCGACCCCGATCAGCGCCAGAACCACGAGCGCGCCCGCAATTTCGGCCGCCATTTGGAAAATCTGCTTCAGGTGCTTCTGGAAGACCGCACCGAGGAAAATGCCGGCTTGGACGGTGACGTAATACAGCGCGGCGATGCAGATGCCCTGGATCACGACCGTCGGGTAGGGGAGAAAGACCGCTCCCCAGCTGCCGAGGAGGAGGACCGCGGCGCTCGCGATCAGCCGCAGCGATAACGCCGCCCCCAAGATGTGCGGAGTGCCCGCGCCTGGTCGGGAGATCTCCCGAAGAACGATCGTGTAGAGCCCCAGCTCCGCCGGGATGGCGACGAACGATACGTAGGTCAGTGCGATCCGGTAATCCCCGAAGCCCTCCGGGCCGAGGTGCCGGGTCAACACGGCCACCGTGGCGAGCCCCGCCAGGGCGACGATCGTCCTGCCGCCGACCACGATGATCATATTAAAGGTGAGCGATCGTGCTCTTGCGGCCGAGCTCGCCTGCGGCTCACTCATCGAACGCCTTCCACTGCATCGAGGATGGCCGCGACTCGGACGCGCTCGTTCAACCGCCTTCGGGTCGTTCTTTGCCGTGCGCCGTTTCGTATGCCGGAGCTGCGCTGCGCGCAACCACGAGGACATACCCAGTGGCGCAGCTTTCCTCTTGCCTCCGTTGGCGAGCTTCCGCACGGTAGCCCTTGACCAGCCGATCGCGGAGGCGCAAGGCCAGCGGTCTGGACGGGAGCCAGCGCAGCAGACGCAACTCGCGCCGCAGGCTCGAATCCCGCTGCGTGTAAAAGGGCACCGTGCGCTCGACCAGAAATCCCGCGCCGGTAAGTCGCCTTACCCATTCGTCGGTCGAAAGATGGATGGTGCGCCCGTTGCTGCGATGGATCGCGCCGAGATAGCGATCCGCCAAGGCGCGCAGCCGGAGGGCGAGCAGGAGCCGGTACCCGAGATGCAGATCCGCAAGCGTGCTTGCATGAACACAGCAGACGAAGCGCCCTCCCGGACGGAGCAGCCGCTTGATCTCGCCGAGCGCGCCATCGAGATCAGCCAGGCGACCGCCCGCGAGGCAGTTAAGGACGGTATTGCACATCACAGTTCCGGCACATGCGCGCTCAAAGGGTACCGCGAGCAGGTCGCCGACCACCGCGCGCAGGCGGATCATCGGGGCAGCGCGCCGCAGGTCGCTCTCATCCCGGTCCAATGCGCCGGCCAGTTCGGGAACGAGACGCACTCGATCAGGGCCGTGGCAAAGCGGCCGTCGCCGCAGCCGAGGTCGACAACCGGTGCAGGGAGATCCCGAACGGCGGCGGCGTAGGCATCGAGCATGCAGGCGCGAAGGAAGGCATAAGTCGGCGGCCACTGGTACAGCTTGAAGGCGACCTCGGCGCGCAGGTCCGCCCGGACGCATCCCCGAGGAGCCTCAGTCGCAGGCCGTTTCGCGATTTTGAGCATCGCTCAATGAGTACGCGATGACAGGACCTTGTCATATACCCGCAGCAGGCGCTGCGCGGCACGATTCCACCCGAACAGCCGCTCGGCGCGCGCGCGCGCGGCCGCTCCCATTGCGGCGCGCAGGTCTGGCGCATCCAGCAGGGTCGCGACTGCTGTAACGAGCTTGGCGACATCGCCCCGTTCCACGAGCAACCCGCTCACACCGTGTTCGACGATGTCAGGCACGCCGCCGCTTCGCGTCGCAACGACCGGCAGCCCGCACGCCATGGCCTCGACGAGCGGAATGCCGAAGGGCTCTTCGCACAGCGAGGGCAGAACGAAAACATCGGCTGCGCGATAGACCTCGACCAGCCGATCATGGGGTAACGGGCCGCGTACTCGAAGCGCGGCACGTGCGGCGGGCGTCAGTCGACCCTGGAGGGTTTGCAGATAACCACTGGAGTTGCCCAGGATCTGGGCGCGCAATTGAGCCAGCAGTCCGCTGCCATAGAAGGTAAGCGCTTCGGCGGCCGGTCCGTGACCGATGAGCCGCATGATGGCGTACGGCAACAGGCCCGGCGCCCCCACCAACTCGAGGGTGAGACCGGCATGGCGCGCGCGGAGATAGTCGAGCGCGGCCGCGAGAATATGAACCCCCTTCTCGGGGGAAATGCGCCCGACGAACAGCAGATTCGGGCCCCGGTCGGCGCTGGGCGCGGAAGCTGGGGGCGAGAATGCATCGAGGTCGACGCCGTTGCCGACATGGTGGATGCGTTCGGCAAGATGGGGGAAGCGCCGCCTCAAACCTCGCTCCAGCCACGCACTGCACGTGACCACGGCATCGAACCGGGCGAGGCATCGTCCGGCAAGAGCGGGGGGCAGCCGGAGGTGGACCTCGTCATGCAGGTGTAGGACCAGTCCGGCGGTCGGAAGACGTCGCCGCAGCGCCGGCGCGAACTGCGGATAGGACATGACGTGCACGATGTCGGGCGGCTCACTCTGCAGCAGCCGCGCTGCCTGGGCCGGATAGCCCGGAAAATAGAGCCTGCTTGCGCTGTGGAGCGGCATCTTAGGGATGAGCCCACGCGCAATCTCCAGCGCGCGCTGCGTATTTCGCCAGAGGCCGGGCACGCGCCGCACGTCGAGGCGCGGCGTGATGGTCTCGGCGAGCGGCTGGCCGCGCGCCTGAGGTGCTATGACCGTGACGGCAAGCGTCTGCGCGAGCCGGGAGGCGAGAGCGTCCAGGACGACCGCGACCGAGCCGTGTTGCGGACCGCCTGGCGTCACGGCATCGCGTGGCTGGCTCAGGAAGGCGACCTTCAAACACCTCTCTCGTTCGGCTTTGCCGCGCGGCTCTGAGAAGTCAGAAAGAGCGGGCCATCCCGCGTCATCACGGGCCATGACACTGCGCTCCAAAACGCGACACGCGCGGTCACAAGCTTGCGAGGTCCCAATGCCTGAAGCGCAATCTTAGCCCGAGGGCGCAGGGGCAGTGCCCGCGTAAAAACCGCCGGCGCCGCGCGCCGGTCGCGTCGACCCCTCGGCTGCGGTGCGATATACGGGCTGTTCGGCGGTTCGCCGGCGACGCCATGGACCGGAGCGTGTGGCAGTTTAGATACTCTCGAGGCGAGATCTGTGCGCCAAATCGTGTTATGATCTCAACAGGAGGGCAGAGCTTCCTATCTTCTGCTACCAGTGATGCTGATACGGGCAGGGTAAAAACGCCTTTCGCGCGAACGGGAAGCCAAGTGGCAGGGCGGGGCCCAGCCGCCGCAACCACTCCGCGGAACCCGGGTTGTGCAGAATGCGCCAGTGATGAGGCCATCGTGCGCCGAGGCTTCCCTGCGGGGAGGACAGTGATGGAGATGCGTCCTCGTGCAGTCTCACCTGTGGTCAGCGTTGGCCTGCCCGTCTTCAATGGCGCGAATTTCCTTGAAGAAGCCATTTGCTCGATTCTCTCGCAAACGCTGGGCGATCTTGAACTTGTCATCTGCGACAATGCGTCGACCGATGCTACGCCAGGTATTTGCGGAAATTACGCTCGCCTCGATCCCCGGGTACGTTACGTACGCA